>CACZIO010000006.1 GCA_902781215.1 uncultured Lachnospiraceae bacterium | reverse complement strand
AACAAAAGACGCGCCCGCGGGTTTTCTTTTTTGAATCTCTTGTAATCAAAGGCGGCAATTACTGTTTTTCCGACACCCGCAAATGTCAAGGGACTGACGCGTGGTTGTTTAAAGCTTATTTAACGAGTTTAAACTTTTCAAAAGATTCCCGCAGCGCCTCCAAACTGATACCGTCTGATAGATTAGTCCATCCAAAACCAATCGTCTCACAACCATCGGGAACTGCAATCAGTGAATCAAACTCCTCTCTGCTGATCTTCCGGTTCGAGCTGTCAAAATACTCTTCGACCATGGAGTCCGCTTTAGGTTCTCCATTTTCATCAAACTCAGGCCCTGTGTGGGCAGAGGCGATCGGACGAATGACCACCTGACCATTCTCCAGACTTAAAATTTCCTTCGTGACCAAGTGCTCTGCTGGAGAGATCCTCAAGACATCTTCAAAGTAATAATAAACACTGCCATCCTGCTCAACTGTCTGTGCAGAGTCTACGATAAGGTCCGGCCCTGATTCCCCCTGCTCCAGCGTATCGGGCAGCAGGTTCAATCCTGTGCAGTCTTCGTTTACCTCGTAGATGGAAAACCTGGTGTACAGGCCGCTTCCCTGCATTGAGGCAGCGATCATCTCAAGACTGCTGTCCCGATCCAGATCTGTAACGGCATACCACCACTCCTCATATTCGCTGTCCGCATACCAAAGATCGGAAGATTCCGCGATCAGCTGCAGCTGGGCGTCCATATCAGCATGGCCTGCTTCGACAGGGGCCTCCTGATCTGTCTTTTCGGCTCCGCCTGCCTCACTAGTCTGTTCACTCTTTCCTGAAGCAGCTTCTTCCACCCTAATTTCATCGGAAACAGGCTGTTCACTTTTTCCTGAAGCGGCTTCTTCCGCCCCAATTTCATCGGAAACAGGAGTTTCAACAGCCACATTCTTATCAGCTGCTTCAGAATCATTATCATCCACAGCCTTTCCCGCTGACGCACATCCGGTCAACATAAGCATGCCTATAAGGACCAAAATAATAAATCTTTTCATAACAGCTCCTTTCTGACCAAAGAAAAGTTGCGCGGAATTGATGATGGGTATCAAAATGTTACGCCCCTATAATCTCAGATTGACACCATTTTACACATACCCGCAAATGCCAAGAGGCTGACGAGCACTTCCTCGATGCGGAAACAGGGGGACGGAAACAAAAGGACCGACCCTTGTTTTTAATTAGCATACAGAGGGTTGGCTATTCTGATCTGATCACCATAGATATTCTTCAGTTCAGAAAAGGCTTTTTCCACATTCTCAGGAATATCCACGTGCGCGATGAATCCCCTGCCGGCAGGGCCATACCCATGCCCGTCATCCCTTAGCCGCGGAACCTCACCCATCAGAAGGTTTATATACCTGTCAATCTCCCACATGCCATGGATCTTCTCCTGTATGCAGAGTCTGTCCGCATCGATTCCTACAGTCGCAGAATAAGAAGCAAAATTGATGATGGATATGCCCTGCGGCCTGTATTTGCGGAAGCCGGCATCCATCCGCTTTTGCATAGTTGCATCCTGGCATAAAATGATGCTTTTACAGTCAATTCTGTTTTCTCCCATGAGATTCAGAAGACAGGTAATATTATTACCGCAGTTGGTGGATTTTGTTTCCAGAAAATCCGCTTCGTACCCGTAGATCTCCTGCAGGTATTTCTGAAAGATTTCAGCCTCTGTCAGACCGGCTGTCCTGATCGATGGATATTCTGACTGTACAGTCAGCCTGAGAGTCTCTGTTGTGTGACCGGCGCCTCCGACAATGATATAGGTTGCCGCAATCCTGTCCTTGATTGCCTGTGCCAAGACATCTCCACCCGCCAGGATACTTCCTCCGAAGAGCGCCATCACGTCAGCATGCTCAATTCCGAATCTTGCGAACAGATGATTGCGGTCAAGTGATACTACATCTCTTTGCCCGCAAAATCTCCCAAGTATATTAATGTTTTCCGCTTTTTCTATATGCATTCGGTTTCTCCATAAGATGCCCTGTCCGGTATCCCAGACTGACTGAAATTGGCTCAAATTGTCACAGTTTTACCGACCCCCGCAAATGTCAAGAGGCTGACGAGTACTTCCTCAATGCGGAAACATGGGGACGGAAACAAAAGAACCGTCCCTTGATTCAGCATTACAGAGCTTTTTATAATTGACTCCACTCCGATATAGCTGTCAAAATCCCTGCTGTAATCTCATATGCGCTCGGGCTCTCACTGGCCCTAGGGCCGCCAATGGCAAGATCCAGTTCATCCGGAAGTGATTCCATCCAGGATAATATTTGCGGAATGTCTTCCATTCCTTGTGCGGTGTACATAGGCTTCTGCAATTGAATAGCCTCCTGAATCCCCACCTCTGTCCCACTGGATTCCGCTGATCCCTCAGGAATGATTGTGAGGATGGCATCCGCATCCCGTATATTCCAAAGTGTCCGCTGAGTGGTTTCCTCAGAAGGAGTCTCCTGCAACTCAGGATAGTCTTTTAATAGTCCCGGAGCTGAAGGATAATCCTCCGCCCACCCGCCGATTGGACACCATCCGCAGATCTCAATCCCATATTTCCTGGCAGTATCCAGGGCAGCCCTGTCAACACCAGTCTGACCTCCTGTCCGAATTCGGCGAATCTTCATGGATGTACCTCTACTAGCAAGTGTAGCTTTTCATTATATTGTTTCCTTATCTCACTATACCAAATATATTAGTTTTAAAGGACAAAGAACAGATCAGAAATGCAATGAAGCACAACCTCCGTCAACTGTTCCTGAATACTTATGTTTTCTGCATCAAATAATCCAAAAACCGGATATGGTCTAGCTGCGTGGAATGATCGGTTTCGGATCATATAACAATATTCAGTTATAAGAAATATATATTTTTCTTTCCCGACATATTTAAATTGCCGGAACCACTATCTGCATCCGTAATCCTCTGGCGTCTTTCTGCGGTTCCTCAGGAATTGTTTCGCACAAATGATGTGCATCCAAAGCAGCTGTAACAGCAAGGCATACAGCATCCAGAATATCATCCGGATTACAATGCAATCCCGTCGCCTGACTCCATACGTCATCAATTACGGTAGATTGGAGGAAGCCTGATAAAATCGCCTGTCTCTGGGTGATACCTATAAATTCCTTCTTCCTTCCGAGAAAAGCCCCACCATTTAGTCTGGAGAAGCAGATTTCCGGATGGCTTTCACAAATCACTTCTCTATATTCTTGATGATCTTCAAGAAATGTATCCACTTCCCTGATTTTCGGAATTAAGGCGGTTGACTGTTTCGAAAGACTCTTTCCAAGGATTCTCAGGTTTTCTGTCTTCTGCTCAGCTTCGGTACTTTTGTAAACAGCCTGTCTGCAAGGAACCGGAAAAACAGTTGTTCCGCGGTCTCGTAATTCCTTTCTTGCTTCTGCATCAGGGCGAAAATCCTCAGGTTTCTCAGGCAGACCAATTGGCATATCAATCAGGCACTTGTCTATATCTTCCACGTAATACTCATCAGAAAACTCAGATAGTTTTTCAAATTGCCTGACTGTCAGCTGACCATAATTCAGATCTGCAATAATCCAGCCGTCTTTACACCCATCTATTCCTATGTAGTGTCCGTCAGACATCATGTCTCTGCCAGGGATCGGGTAAAGCATTGCCACATTGATGATATGTGCGATGTTCTGCTCTCCGGCAAAACGCTCCCGGTCTGTGAAGTCCTCTGTCAATGGAAGCCAGAGCAATGGGTTCTTCTCCTCCTTCAGCTCCACATCTTCAGACAACATCCCGACATACATTTCCAGGATTATGGCCTGGTAATAATAGGTCATATCCATCAGCCGGAAGAGACGAATCTGTCTCCGCGTGACTCCGGTTTCCTCATATAGTTCCCGATAGGCTGCATTCTCGGAAGATTCCCCTTTTTCAACCTTGCCACCCACAAAATTGAGGCGGCCACCAAAAGGATCTTTCTGTCGTTTACAAAAGAGGATTCTGTCCTTTGTTTTGTTGAAAACAACGATGCAGTTCATTCGAGGATAATTGTCTCGATGTCTCGTATTCATGCCTTTCCTGTCCCTTTACTCTTTTATGGAATCCATTTTTCAAAGCCTTCTATGGCTACATTGTTTTCTTGCAATACCTCGCTGACCGCTGCCCGCAGGGCGTATTCTTCATCCATCTCATAGTCATAATAGTTATTGTAATAATGATAGGCCATGTCATCGATCAGCTTTTCGCTCAGGTGACTCTTGTCTATGTTCTCCGCTTCCAGGAAGCGGGTTACTTCCCATAGGGAATCTTCCATGTAGTGATCACTTGCCTCAGTCATAGATTCTCCATTCCGGCAGTTCAGTTATCGATTTGTTTCATGATGAAGTTTACATCGCAATGCTCTTATTCGCCTTCGGCAGCAGCTCAGCCGGAATTGCCGCATGAAGTTTCCAGGCGAAACTCACAGGGCGTTCATTCTCATGGCTGACGTAGTCCGCGTCTCCCAGGAAAGTGTAAGGGGCGGTATATGCCCCGATCCTTTTATATTCCCTGACAAATAGAGAAACATGATTGTCGGTAGCCTTATGGTGGATGTACCTCTGGATCTTGTCGCTGGCTTCGCGGTCCTGACTCTGGCTCTCCCAGTGGAAGAGGTGGGCATTAATCGCGTAGTCCTCATACATGGTAGAGGGAGAAAAATCCTTCTCCGATTTATTCAAGTTAATAAGAAAGATATCGGTTTTCTTATCTGCGAAATACTTAACTCCCTCTCGGAATTCCGGAGATTCTGTTTCCGTAAAATATCCGAATGCTGCCATGATCTGGTTGGTGTTGTATTGGCAATGCATGTCCAGCGGGCAGGTAAAGGGATATTCATTCCTGCCGGAAACAAAATTGACCCGCTTTCTGTTGTACTGCAGGATCTGCAGGACCTCATCCTTCACAAAGTCTTCGTGCAGGACGGAATCGATTCCGGCGTCGATATCCGCAAATCCCATTTTTGCAGGATGCTTCTTGTAGAAGGTGTAATACAGCATATTCCGCATCAGAATTTCTGCCTCTGTGCGAGGCCTGTGATCTCCGTTGATATAGTGGATCCAGTAATCCAGCAATCGTATTGAATTCACATGGAAAAGACTGGTCAACATACTATAGATTTTATCGTCGACATCCCGGTCGCTCTCAATCAATCCAGCCCACTTCTTCAAACGATAGAGCGAACGGCCGCCATTGTTCTGATAGAAATCGTAGAGGGAAAGATTATATTCTGTCAGGAAATTCTCCAAAGTGAGGGGCAGGCCAGTGTCCTCTTCAAACGTCCGCACATGATCGATCAGTACATTCTTCGTATTATCCGTCTGCTTCAGGTTTTCAAGAATATATTCCTTGGCATATTTCTCCAACTCGATATAGCAGCCTCTCGGAAGATTAGAGAAGCCCTCCTCGATCTGCTTACGTAGGGACTTGCGGCCTTTTCCGACCATGGCCTCAAACTTCATCCCGAAGTTGTATTTCTTATTCGCCTGGCCAATGAAATCAAGAATTGTCAGGCAGTCTTTTCCCGGATACAGGCGGAGTCCGCGGCCCAGCTGCTGCAGGAATACTGTCGCGCTCTCTGTCGGACGCAGGAAAAGAACAGTATTTACCTGGGGGATATCTACGCCCTCATTGTAGAGGTCCACAACGAATATGAACTTGATGGACCCATCTACGAGGTTTTTCTTCGCGCTGGAACGGACGTCATCTATGCTCTTTGCAGACAGGGCGATGGAAGGGACACTATGCTCATTGAAGTAATCGGCCATGTACTGGGCATGGTTGACACTCACGCAGAAGCCGAGTCCTTTCACTTCATCCATGTCAGTGACATATTTGTTTACGCTCTCAAGCACAAGAGCGCAGCGCTTGCGGTCCGCAGTATAGATCTTCTCGAGCTCGCTCGTGTCATATTTTCCATGGATCCACTTGCATTTCCGATAATCGACTTCATCAGTGACACCGAAATACTGGAAGGTGCTGAGCAGATTTCTGTCGATTGCTTCCCCCAGAAGCATTTTAGAGGCGATCCGTCCGTCAAAGTATTTGAGAATATCCTTGCCATCCATGCGGTCCGGCGTTGCCGTCAAACCAAGGAGGATCTTCGGATCGTAGTAGGAAAGCAGCTCCTGATAGGATTTGGCTGCCGCGTGGTGGAATTCGTCAACGCAGATATAGTCATAGAAATCTTTTGACGTCCACTCCGACAGCTTCGCAGCATTGAAGGATTGAATACTGATAAACAGATGCTCAATATCCGTCGGCTTGTTTCCATCCACATAGAGTTCCCCGAAATTGAAATCATTCAAGATCTCCTGGAATGTCCGCATGCTCTGCTCCAGGATCTCTTTTCTGTGCGCAACAAAGAGAAGGCGGGCCGAGGGATGCTGCTGCATGAATCTCTTGTAGTCAAAGGCAGCGATCACGGTTTTTCCGACGCCCGTCGCTGCTACGACAAGATTGTGATTATGCCCTTGTACTTCTCTCTCCGCTTCCAGATTATCCAGGATCTCCTGTTGATAGGCATAGGGCCGGAACTCTAATTGAAGCCTGCGGGCATTTGTCTTGTCAAATTTAGACTTCGAAAGTTCTTCCTGCAGCTTCTTACGGCACTCTTCATCCTGTGGATCAAACGTTTCGAATGTATCATCATTCCAGTAGCTCTCAAATGACACATCAAACTTTTTGACGATATCGAAGGATTCTTTCTCGGTCACTTTGACGTTCCATTCGAGGCCGCCGGTCAAAGCCGGATTCGACAGGTTGGATGAACCGATATAAGCGGTGGAGAAACCTGTATTTCTCTTGAACAGGTAGGATTTGGCATGCATGCGGGCATGATTGGTCTCATAATTGATCTTGACCATTGTGTTGGGGAGCTCCGCCAGTTTCAGAACAGCCTTGTAATCTGTCGCCTGTGTATAAGTCGTTGTAATCACTCGAAGTCTTGCACCATCTTTTTTTGTAAAAGCTTCCAGTTCCGGCAACAGCGGACGAATGGCGCTCCACTTGATGAATGACACAAGAAGATCCACCTGGTCAGAGGAAAGAATCTCTTTCTTCAGTTCAGAGAGCATACTGGGTTCATTTTTGGACCCGGTAAACAGAGAATTCTCGACGATCGATGTAATCGGGCGGACAACTTTCTGGTTGTCTTTACCTGCAATCGCCCTGGCAGAATTCATCTTCCTATACAGGGATGTTAATACTTCCCCCTTCTCCAGGATCACATTGTCTTCAAAGTCAGGTTCTTCCACATATTCTGCCACTTCCCTGACAATCTCGTTACAAAGACGAATCTGCGCAAGCAGGGACTCACGTTCCTCATTCGTTTTAAACTTGTCACGAATACAACGCAGTCCCTGCTGAATAACATATGAAATATAAATTGTCAGAATGCGCCGGGCATCTTCTGCATCCAGGGTCTCCAGTTTAATATCATACTGTTCCGGATCCAGCTTTGTGAGTTCATTGTTAATCCTGGTGTTGACAATCTGTTCGTAAATTCCTGAGGATATCAATGGAAGCCTCCTTTTACTGTTATCGAAGGTTCATTTATGGTCAAAAGATAACTGTGTAGGTGTATGAATCGCTGCATTCATCCCTTTGCGAAATGCTGTGCTCTGAAGCAGTATTTCACATTCTTCCGGTTCAATCCTGGCAATTTATAATCCTGTCCTGCATTAACGTCCTTGATTTCATAACCCGCTGCACCTCCCGTCCCTAATTGTATGTATTATTAGGGACATTTCCAAGCATTTGCACCCAATTATTTGCACCCAATTTATTCTAACCGGCAGAACCTATTGCAGCGTCCCAACGCAGATGCATGTGGTCATTTTACTTATATATCAGTTTAGCAGAATCAATCAGTAAAACTCACTTATTGGGCTGTTGTCTTTATATCTGCGGAATCACCGCTCTGGATCAGATTGCCGTTCGGATCCCGGAAATTAACGATGACATGCTCAGGTCTCTGGCCGCTGAAGACGCCGTACATGCCTCCATACATGTACATGCTCAGAGCAGAAAACGAATCAGAGAATCCCAGTTCAGTTCCTTCCAGCGTCACATCGAAAACTGTAAAATCGTGGTTATGTGTGATGTTCGAGACCGTATATGTCTCGTCGTTAATCAGCTCCTGTAAACTGCTGTCAAAGGTCTCAGTCAACTGAGTCAACATCTTTTTATGCTGCTGCTTTGTCATTTTATATGTCACGGAACCATCCTGATTGCGGACTGCCGAGATGTAGTTTTCGCCCTTTCCTGCATCAAGCTCTTCCTCAGTTATTCCTTCCGCCAGGTCTGCAGGCAGGGTGATTGTCACCGTCAGTATACCGTTCTCCGTCTGAATATTTCCCATGGATTGCAGTTTATCCAAGCCCTCCCGGTCAGCTTCCGACATAACCTCCTGTGTTTCGACCTGGTCTACCTGTTCATCAGTCTGTGCAGGCGCCTCTTCACCGGCATCCTCCATTCTGAGCTTTCCGTCCCTGGATACAAAGAGGTATTTTTCTGTGTTGGTAATCTTCCCAGCATTGTCGATGTCACCGATCATAACGCGGTCGATACTGCACTCCGGGTAATAGATTCCCTTTCCGGTCCCAAAGTCAACCGTAAAATAGTCATAGTTTTTCCTGTCAACAACATTCAGGGAAAACTCCGCGATCTGTTTGCTGGTCAGATCTGCCAGTTCATCAGAAGGAAAATGAATGTAACCGCGGGTCCCGGCTGAGTTTCCGCTTTCGTCTTTGATCTCTGCTTCCAGGACCTCGCAGTTCATAAGGGGATTGGTGTTTTCACCCTGAGCCTTTTCTTCTGAACCGTCCTCCTGTTCTGAACCCGGCTGGCCATTCTCTGCTGTCTCCTTCGGAGCTTCGGACTGGACGCCTGTGGCTTTTTCACCCGTCTTTTCTTCCTTCGGTCCGGATTTCCCACAGCCGAAGAGGCTGAGCATAATGGCGGTTATGATAACTGCGAGCAAACATCTCTTTCTAAAAGTATTTCGGACTCCGGTCATAACACCCTCCTATTCTCTGCTGTGCAGAATCACTGTCTTTATTATACTCCCGGAAATCAGGAAAAATCACGCTGCTGTGTCATAACCGCCCCCTGCTTGTCTCGTCTTCCCGGAACGGGGCCTGTCGGAGCCAGGCCGGCCGGCACAGCAACGGCCGGTCCTTGATCATCCCTGTCACGCAGAAGATGAGCTCCAGAGCCCAGGCGGCAGATGCGGCAAGGCCTCTCGCGATGAGCAGATCGGTGTTGTCCTGCTTTCTGGTTCCATCCTAATGCCTCCAGTGTCCCTGATACGGTACAATGAAAGCTTTTGCTAAATATTCAGTGAATTTGTGCCACGGAAATCTACCTTATGTTATGCATGTGCTATTTACAGATAAATATCTCAAAGACGGATCACCAGCCGCATCATCCCACAACTTCCGTCCGAAAGGCAGGACAACCATGCCTGAACCGGGGATCCTTCCTTTCCATGACTCCTTCTTCGCACGCAAAAGCCCGCGGCACCAGGTTTTTGTCTGGTGCTGCGGGCTTAAAAGGGATAATTCTATGAAATTGATGATCATAACCGAATCCGGAACAGTGCCCATTGTTCCAGGGCATTGAGTTATCTAAAATAATATCAAAGCAATCAGATAACTCGCGTCGGGAACAGATTACAGACAGAATATAGTCGGAAGGAGATTTTCGTATGAAACAATTTGACCGCGATGTGATCGCCAGAGAGGAAGAAGCCCAGTACAGGCTGCTTATGTCCAAACCTCGTCAATATTGGATCGACCTGTATCTGAATAAGGTACGTCCCTGCTATGAGTCTTTTCAGGCCTGGAAGCACAGGGAAACTGTGGAAGATGCCCGCATGCCGGTGGATGCCGAGCGTATTTATATCAAAGCCAGGGACGGTTATGAGCTGCCTGAACTGATTTATCATCCCGCGAACATGGAAGGACAGAAGCTTCCCACCTATTTCCAGATCCATGGAGGCGGTTGGTCATGGGCGTCCCGGAGATGTCCCGGATTCTAATCACCTTCCACCATGTTGTACACAAAGACTTCATGTATTTCCTCGCTGTAGCCTTCATAAAAACCTGTCGGCATCCCGGCAATGATTCTCGCGCCCCTGTTATACAGGAGGAGAAACTGTCCAAGGTCTTCATCAAAGGTCAGTCCCTCGATCTCGCCCTGCCTGATCACATCGTCAAAGGTCTTTTCCAGGCTGACCTGTCCGATTTTTTTATCCTCTGATACTTCTATCCTGTACATATGGTCCGGCTCATTGTCATTGGCATCTCCGTCATCGCTGGTGACATAGAGGTTTCCCTTATGATAAGCCACGCCCTGTATCCACCTGGGACTGGTCTGCATCCTGAGCTTTCCCTTGTAATCGCCCGTATCAAGGTCGTACATGTACAGATACTCGCTGGACTCGTCATCAATCCATGATGACATATACACAGTTCCGGAGTCAGGATCCACTGCGATCCCGCTGCATTCCAGCTGGCCGGTATCGGCACGGAAGGGAAAGACCCTTTTGAGTTTCAGGGTATCGCCGTCATAGACTGCGACCTGTATGTTTTTCCCCTCTCCGTCCATGAAGTATTCTACACCCAGATACAGTTCATTCTTATACACATCAATGTCGCCGATATGGTTGACTTGCAATGAATATCCGACAAAGGGGTCTGTGTTCTGTGCGACAAGGTTCCAGCTGCTGTCATATTTTTCCAGCGTCCCTGATCCGCTTACCCAGTAATATCCTCCCTCTGTGCATATTCCCTGCCTGCCTCCCACGGGATGCACCTCTGCCAATTCGTATTTGCGTGCAGATTCCGCTTCACTGCCGCATCCATGCAGAAAGAGCGCGGCCAAAAGGCCAAGCGCCATGACTGTCTTTTTTCGCATTTTATACTCCCTTCGATCTAAGCTGACAAATCCCAGTTATGCAAGAGGAGACGTTTCCACGCTTCATTCACTTTTTCATCTACTCTGTTTTCGTCTGAAAGATATACAGGTCATCGATCTCCAGTGAGTTCAGGCTGGCCTCGATTTCCCGGAGGTGGTCCTCAAGCTGCTGCTTTACAGCATCCATAAAGCGCTCCAGTTCCTCCTTGAGGTCTTCCCGGATCTTTTTACTGTCCCTGACGAGGATCCTGAAGTTGGTATAGGTGCGGCGCAGGGTAGACTCTATTCTTTTATCATTGAGGACATCATTCATGATCTGGATCCTCTTGCGAAGGATATTGAAGTCTGACGCGACCTGGTCTCTCACGGTATGCTTGGCGTCGAAGTGGATCTTCGCGGAGGTCCTGTAATCCTGCGGGTCGATCTCTAATCCTATGATCGCGTACTTTCTGGAGAGTTCGGCATAGTATTCCAGGGCTTCTCTGTACATCTTATTGATCTCTCGGACGAGGTCTTTGATAAAGGCATCACAGTTTTTGTTAATCTCCTGCTCCAGCCTGTTGATGCTGATCGGTTTCATAAAGGGTACGATCCACGTGAGCCTGTCCGGTTTTTTGAGGAGTTCGACTCTCTTGAGCTGGAATCTTTCCTCTAGCTGTTTTCTGGCCTGGTAAGGGACCTTGCTTTTCAAGGATGCCCAGACGTTGCGTATGATGGACACAAATATCTCTTCTTTTCCAAACTGTTCGACGGTCCCTCCCAGGAGAGCTTTTTTTACATTGCTGACAAAGACAAAGTTGCTGTCTCCGAGAAGGGTATCGAGCGACTCGATTTTCCTTTTCTCCAGTTCCTGGCGAGCACTGTCTTTGAGCATCGTCCCGTCGGGGTCATCTTTGGAGCGGCAGTGGGTGATTGCTATGGTAAGGTGGTTTTTTTCACGCAGCAGCTGCTCCATGATATCCAGTTCAAAGTCCTCGATCCGTGAGGATTTCGCGTTGAGGCAGAATATGATCGTATTGAACCAGTCGCGGATATTTTCCCTGTCATGGCGCTCTACTTCCTTAAAGATGGTCTCTTTCCACTCCCTGGCTTTTTTTGCGCCGGGTTCGAGGCCCCAGGTGTCAAAGATATGTATCTCGAAGTGCTCGTCATAAGCGTAAGGAAATTCTTTGATCTCCATCTTAGTGACAGGCGCTCCGACTCCAACCTCCTGAAGATCCCTGCCGAATATGTAATTTACCAGGGAGCTCTTGCCCACCCCGGATTTTCCTATGATCAACACATTGGTGCTTTCCTTTTTGAGATCGCCGGTCTTCTCTTCCATGTCTGATCACACCTCCGGGTCTGTGCCTGTCTTCAGGGCCTTCATGATAATCTCCTGGAAATTCAGTTCCTTTTTATGGTCATTCACATATTTTACAGCTTCCATGAGTCTCTCACTGTTCATGTACTGGGCGAAGGGAAGGTTTTCCGCCCCGTTGCTGTCGACGCAGGCCCCCAGGTATTGTTCGCATACGAGAGCGATTGCCAGCCCCAGAACTGCGGTGACGCTTGCGGCCACGGTCGTATTGACCGTCGCGTTAAAGATATTTCCCGCCAGCGGGATCACCCTAATCAGGCTGGCCGCCAGTCTCCTGCCCAGGAAGGAGACTGCGGAAGTGCCCAGCAGGTTCGCCGCGATCTTCTGTCCTTCGGCGCTGATTCCGTAACCGTTTATGATATCGTAGGACATTTTGACTTGGAGCCCCATCAAAGGGACAGAATCCGAGAAGGGAATATTGATGAAGGAAGTGGCAGCGACCGCCCCGGCAGCTAGTCCGACATATCTGGGAATCATTTTTCCGCAGACGTACTGCCTCTTCACTTCCAGAGACTTTTTAATCGCCGGGATAAATCCCGCTCTGAGGGATTCGTCCAGGTGCCGCAGGGCCCAGTCCGTGATCTCCTCCTTCTGGACGAATTTTTTCTTCAGGTCTTCATCCCATCCGGCGGTCTTCTCATCGCAGGCATATGTAAAGATATCTATATCCGGGATCTTTTCCTCGATTGTCTTCCTCAGGCAGCCGATACTCTCTTCTTCTGATTCATCTACCTTCGTCAGGATGATCATCACAGGGGTCGGATACTTTTTCCGAATCTCGCGGATCATATTTTCATCCGCCTCGTAAAAGCGGTTGGCGGGGGCCGCTACACAGTACCAGACCTCGTGGATGTGTTCACTCATATCTTCCGGATTTTTCCGGAACCGGTCTCCGACGGTTCCGATCACGTCCTTCATAAACCTCTGCTCGTCAGCACCGATGGTATAGCCCTGACTGTCAAAGAGTACCATGGGGGAGCCTGCCGGACTGTAGGCGTGGATTCCGGTCGTCCTGGCCCTGCCCTGATCGCCGATCTCCGGACCATCCAGATCACCTAAGCGGAAGAGGTCGCGGATCAGGGTACTCTTGCCGACGCCCGTTGGTCCACAGACCAGTATGTTGGGTCTGCCGACTTCGTTTTGAACCTGGTTGAAGGCTTCTTCATAGTTGAAGTTTTCGAAATCAAATCTTCCCATCGTAAACTCCTTTCCCAAGAGGGGCTCCAAATTGTCAGGGAGTGTCAGTTCCTTATTTTTCAGAAGCGGGCCAAGCTGTTCCGCCGCGGACTGTTCTCCGTCGTTGATCCAGTCTTCTGTCGACCTGTCCGTGATCCGGATCGTATCAATGACCTGTTTTGCCCGGACCGACGGATATACATGAAAAAGGATCGTATTTTCCACCATTTCCACGGTTGGGTCCGTCCTTTTGCGCTCTGCCAGGTGAACGACAATCAGCTTTTTAAAGCCCGCCTTTACCAGGGGCATATAGGGAGTGTTGTCCCTGCATCCCCCGTCCCTGTATTCAAAGTGGTTGATCTTTACAGAGTCATAGACGAAAGGAAGGGCCGCCGATGCCAGAACGAGCTTTTTAATATCATCTTTATCTCTATTGTTTAAGCAGTAATAGTCCGCATTGTGAAAGGAACCGATGGCGAGCTCCGGAGCCGGCTCTGTCTGTACCTGCAGACTCTGCCTGGCGACACATGAATAGACGACCATGTTTTCCGGGAGCTGCCGGCTCAGCACCTGATCCGCGATCTCCGAGAGCCTAGCTTGTGAAAAAAACGTTTCTCCCGCCAGGGGAAGCAGGTCTTTTATGACCATGGGCAGATTCAGGCTGACCGGCCTCATCGCTGTCCTGACGATCATCTTCAACAGGGCTTCCGCTGCCTTTTTTATTGCTTCCGGGTTTATATGCGTGAGATCCTCCTGGCGGATAGACCGCCAGATTTCTTCGGCCTCCTCCAGCGTGGAGCAGGAGAACAGGGCACTGTTGAGCGCGCCTACGGAAGTTCCCGAGATTCCTCTTATCCTGTGGATCAGACCGGTTTTTTCCAGCCATCTCCAGACTCCAATCTCGAAGGCCCCCTTGGCCCCGCCTCCTGACAGTACGAGTCCGTATTCCCGGTCAGGGATATTCCGGAGAGCCCGCCCGGTATAGACCATATTCCGGAGCAGTCCGATGATCTCCTCTCTGTTTCCCTTCAGCCGTATCTTCTCATCCTCATCACAGAGAATGACCAGGTCCCCAAGTTTATGATCATAAAGATGCCATCCGTCAGACAGCCTGTGTCTCCTGTAGTATCCTTTCCTGTAATCCCGATCACTGTTGATCATGGAACCTTTTCTAATGTTTTCACTGCCATCACTGACCGGTCCTGAATTCCAGTACAGGCAGAATTCATGGAACTGCCGGCCGGATAGCTCGCTCAGATTTTCCATATCCTGATCTGTCATCGTGATCATCCCATCATGAATCCTTTTTTCAGCAAAATCGTCTCCTGACAATTATAGCATAACGATTTGTGATTTTTACCTGTTTAACGTGTTTATGGCTGGAACGTTTATGGCTGGAAGAAGACGCCGTACAAAAGGCAGGACGACCATGCGCGGACCGGGGAATCCTTCCTTTCCATGCTTCTCAGCACGCAAAAAGACCGCGGCACCAGGTTTTTGGTCTGGTGCCTCGGTCTTTTAAGGGGATACGTCCTCAAGGAGCTGGCGTATGTCTTCCCTGGTCCAGATGATTTCTGCAAATGTTTCCCGGTCTTTACGATACCGTGTCATATCTATTTCCTTCCCTTGTTTTTCCAGGATGGGGCCTGCAGGAGCTGGACCGGCCGGCACAGCAGCGGCCGGTCCTGATCATCCCTGTCACACAGAAGATGAGCTCCAGAGCCCAGGCGGCAGATGCGGCAAGGCATCCCGCGATGAGCAGATCGGTGTTGCCCTGCAGCACAGATATGATGAAATAGATGATGAATAATGCTGTGCTGATTGGATGCATTTTCACGGTGTCTTTCATGTTCGCTTTCATATTGGTCTTCATTTTTCTCCCCCTGTAGACTGATTTAGATTTCACGGAATTTATGGCTCGTTTCACGGAGCATCGGTCAGGCAGCACTGGCGTCAAATCTTTTTGATTCGTACAATTTCGGCCGCGCATCCGCCGCACTTTCGCCCCCGGCATTCTGCCCCGTGGTTTCGGCCCCGACGGTTCTTCCCCCGGCTGTCCTGCGCGGCTGTCCTGCCGGCCGGCTGCCCTGCTTTATGGTTCCATCGTTTATGGTTCCATCCTAATACCTCCAGTGTCCCTGATACGGTACAATGGAAGTTTTTGCCAAATATTCTGTTAATTTGCGCATATCGTAAAGTGAATTTTTACCTTCTTCAAGGCACTGTGAAAAAAACCGCGGTACCAGTTCACAGTCTGGTACCGCGGCGTAATAGGGGGGTAACTCTATAAAATTGGAAGATGATTTCTATTGAAGCGAGTTTAGTGAGGCCCGGATTATGCGGCCAACTTCTCGCAGACAGGCATCATGACTGCTTCGTCATGGCAGGAAGTTGTAAAAATGCCGAGCTGATCGGCATCTGTCTCGCAGAGCCTGATCATGCCGTTGATGTAGTCCTCTTCCTTCTTCATGTTGTAATACTCATCGTTGGGGCCCACCAGCCAGACTTCATTGGTGCAGTTGTCGAGTGCCGCCTTGAATTCCTTCATTTCGCTGTAGCTTCTGATCTTCATATCTATATCCTCCTGCGCTTTCTTTGCGCCTCCATCCGTTTATTTTTTCAGGATGGCTCTGAATGGTAGTGATTGTTTTTGTCGATCAGGTTTTCCCTTGATCTGTGTACATACTACCATTCAAAACCGGTAGGAAAAATATATTTCCGGACAGCTTTCATGAAAATCAGGACAGCCCCCGGAGAGTTATATTTAGGCCTTTTTGACATATTTAGCTCAAAAAAGGAGATTTCTGGAAGATTTCTTCTCTTCGATGGTAAAATCCGGACATATTTTAGTGCGACATCGCTACGGAGTATTGCAGAGAGCATCGATATTCCCTGTTCCGTAAATGCATACGGCATGTACCGTCTGCCACCACGTCCCTCAGAAGAAGCTTTTTTTTGAGATGCCATTTTGGCATCTCAAAAGCTCATCTTCTGTAAGTTGAAATCAAAAATCATTCGAAGTGTATTTGTCAACTCCGCTATGCCACCTCCTCACCCGACAAAAAATCATCCAAATAAAAAAGACAAGTCCGAAAGTTCCCGATTCTGGTATCCTTTCGGCTTGTCCGCAATATATAGAATAAGTCAATCTGTTACGTCCCCGGTGACTCACAGATACTGCTCAAAGAAGTGCTGGATCTTGTCGAAGGGGATGATATCTTTCCGGTCATACAGGTCAGTGTGGACCGCGCCGGGAATGATCATCAGCTCTTTGTTCTCTCCCTTTAAGAGCTTGAATGTGTCACGGCTCAGGTAGCAGGAATGGGCCTTGTCCCCGTGAATCATCAGCACAGCGCTGTCGATCTCAGGGGCATAGGTGAACAGGCGCATATTCATGAGGGAGGTCTGGGTATTGACCGTCCAGCCATCGTTGGAGTTGAGAGACCTGGCATGATAGCCGCGTTCGGTCTTGTAGTAGTCGTAGTAGTCTTTCACAAAGAAGGGAGCGTCCTCCGGCAGGGGGTCGACCACGCCGCCCGCTCTCTTGTAGCTGCCGTTTTTATAGTCCTCGGTCCGCTGGGCATTGACCGCATCCCTGGCCGCTTTGCGGTCTTCCTTGCTGTCTGCTGCGTCAAAATAGCCGTTGCCTGCCACGCGAGACATATCGTACATGGTGGAGGTCACGGTCGCCTTGATGCGTGTATCCACGCAGGCCGTCTGCAGGGCCATGCCGCCCCAGCCGCAGATGCCGATGATACCGATCCGGTCCGGATCGACCAGCTCACAGCAGGACAGGAAATCCACTGCCGCCTGAAAATCCTCTACATCGATGTCGGGAGAGTGCATGGCACGGGGGAAACCGCCTGACTCACCTGTAAAAGAAGGGTCAAAGGCGAGGGTCACAAAGCCGCGCTCCGCCATTTCCTGGGCGTACAGACCGGAGGACTGCTCCTTGCAGGCTCCAAAAGGACCGCAGACAGCGAGTGCAGCAAGTTTCCCGGTCGTGTCTTTCGGAACATACATATCCGCCGCGAGGGTAATGCCGAAATGGTTCACAAAGGTCACCTTTCTGTGGTCCACCTTGTCGCTCTTGGGGAAGGTCTTGTCCCATTCCTGGGTGAGTTTCAGTTCTTCTGTCTTCATCATGGTCTTTAAATCCTTTCTCCGCTTTCTCTGTGTTTTCATTATCGCTGTTTGACGCACATTTTGCTAATGGTTATAATGAATATCGTGATATTCCTATTTGGAATAACAAATCAATCCTGCAGAGGTCTTAACAGAAATGGAGATACGGACACTCAGATACTTTCTTGCGGCAGCGTGGGAAGAAAATATGACGCGGGCGGCAGAAACGCTGCATGTGACCCAGCCCACACTGTCGAAGGCCCTGAAAGCATTGGAGGAGGAACTTGGAAAAAAACTCTTCACCCGACACAGCTTCAGCATCAGGCTGACGGATGAGGGCGTCCTGCTCCGCAATCGGGCAGAGGACCTGGTCAGTATGGCCGACAGGATCGAGCGGGAGTTTCTCTCACTGGACGACATCACTGGCGGAGACCTGTACTTTGGACTGGCGGAGTCCTTCCAGATCCGCTATCTGGCCCGCGCGATTCATTCTTTTAAACAGGCTTATCCCGGCCTCCGCTATCACATCACCAGCGGTGATACAGAGCAGGTCCTGGAAAAGCTGGACAAGGGCCTCCTGGACTTTGTGGTCCTGGTCGAGACGCCGGACACGGGAAAGTATGAATCCCTGGTCTTCCCGGAAGCAGACGTATGGGGCCTTGTCATGCCGGAAGACGATCCTCTGGCAGGAAAAAAAGGCCATCCGAGTGGATGACCTGATCGGGCTGCCGCTGTTTTGTTCTGAGCAGAGCTGGGAGAAGGATATTCCGCGCTGGGCCGGGGAAAAGATGGGCGGACTTCATTTGGAAGGCTCCTTCCGTCTGTCCTACAATGCGTCTATCTTTGCAAGAGAACACCTCGGGTATGTGCTCACGTTTGACCGCCTTCTGGACACCTCTCCCGGAAGCGGCCTGGCCTTTCGGCCGCTGGATCCCCGGCTGGAGACAAAGCTCTATCTCGTGTGGAAGAAGTACCAGACCTTTTCCCCTATCGCAGAGCGGTTCCTGACGCAGATCAGGACCGTGTTTTTACCCGAAAAATAAGACCGCCGCACCGATCCACATACTTCTGTGGTCGGTGCAGCGGCTTTGCGTCATTTTAATGATTTAATCATCTTTTTTTATACAGGAGCAGTTCGGGGTTCTGTACGTCTTTTTCGTAGGTGCAGACCAGGATAAAGTCCATGTTTGCAAGGACCCCGAAGCAGAGTCCGGCCTTTATTTCAGACTCCAGCTGATTTCCGAGGTAGGTGGTCTGGTCATCCAGGAATTTCACTTTGGTCCCGTTGGGGAGCCGGTATTCCAGGTTCACATATTTTCCGACCAGGGCATTGAGCGCCTCGACTTTGGGCATTCCGTCGATATGGAGGTCATTGATTTCTTCGATCAACTGCTTTTTGAATGCCTCGAACTGGCCGTCGTCGCTGAGGTGGTCGTATCTCTTCCAGTAATCCAGCTGCGGCAGCATCTGTTTCATGTAGGTGCGGGCCTGTTCTTCGGTAAAGCCCTGCTGCACCATGTTGGGAACGCAAACCCGGATCAGATCGTCCATATCACTGTAGGTATAGGTCCCGTCCGCGTAGCACCACTGGCAGTAATCCTCATTGAGCGAGCCGTCCTTGTTCCTGCCTATGATCGAATCTTCGAGCGGCATCCCGCAGCACTGGCAGATCAGCTGTCTGGGAGACCCCAGGAGCGTATTGATCGATACATTGAATTCCTTTGACAGGGCCCGCAGGGTGTCAGTATTGGGCTGTGTGTCTCCTGTCTCCCAGCGGCTCACGGCCTGCCTGGTGACCATCAGCCGTTCCGCCATCTGGTCCTGGGTCAAATGGTGGCTCTCGCGAAGCTGTTTCAGGATTGTCTTTGTATCCATGTGATTTTCCCCCTCGTTTGTCATGCCTGCAGTCCTCTGCAGAGAGGTGCAGGCTTCTTTGTATTCTGTGCCGGCACTGGTTTTATCGCGACATTTTTTTTAACGATATATTTTTCTATAGCTATATTATGCTACGCAGGTACCTGCGCAGCAAGCAACCGGCTGTTGCTTTTCCCCGACGCATCAAAACCGCCGCACCGGTCTCAAGGATCCGATACGGCGGTTTTCTCATTTTACAAAGACTTGATCATTCTGAACAGATTTGATGAAATGTTTTCTGAAATGATTTAGGAAAGAAGGATTATTTTTTCTTCATCAGGCCCGCGCCCGCGTTCCAGGCCTGTCCGGCCTGTTCGCCTGTGACATAGTAGCCGTGCTGGAACTGGTCAAAGATCAGGGCCTGAAGTTTCATAGGATCCACTTTTCCGTTTTCCGACAGGACTTTTTCCTCGGCTGCGGTGTTGATGATCTTCCCTACGATGCAGTAGAAGCTCTCGGTCTCGGAGACCTCCGCCAGTTCGCATTCCATAACAACAGGAAACTCATCGATAATCGGCGCATTGACAAAGGAGCTCTTAATGGCGGTATAGCCGGTTCTTTCAAACTTGTCTTCCATCTTGTTGCCGGTAGCAATGCCAAAGAAGTCTGCCACATCCATGTGATCCCTGTCGGCGATGCTGACCGTAAAGGCCTTTGTCTTGAGCAGGTTCTGGGTGGTCTTGTGGTCTTCGTCAATAAAGAGGGCGATCCTGTCCTCATTGCAGATCATGCCCCAGGCTGCGTTCATGGCATTGACCTTGCCGTTTTCGTCATAGGCCGCCACGATCAGAACGGGCATGGGATAAACAGCCTGTACAACTCCGAGATTTTTCTTCATGTTCGTATTCCGCCTTTCTCTTAATGAATAATTTCCGGGTTCATATCATCATGTTCCTGTCAAAAGCTATTTTCCGCTATTTATGCAGCGGTCATCTTGACTTATATTTCATCACAACGTACATTATAGAAGTACCGGAGTTATTTACAAGTACCTACTTTTATGTAATGTACTTACCTGGAGGTAAGCATATGTCAAAACAAAAGATCGAAAACGCCGATTTCTACTCGACAGGATACAGCTATACCCTGTCCCTGATCTCCGGTAAATATAAGCCGGTCATCCTGTACTGTCTGATGGAGTACGAGCCTGTACGCTTTAATGAGATGCAGCGCTATCTGAAGAAGATCGCGGACAAGACACTCAGCCAGAATTTGAAGGAGCTCGAGGCGGATGATTTGATCATACGGACTGTCTATCCGCAGATTCCGCCCAAGGTGGAATACTCTCTGACAGAGCGCGGGCATTCCCTCGTGAAGGTGCTCGACAAGCTCTGTGACTGGGGAAATGAAAACCGCAGATAAACAGATAAACAGCAGATAAACATACTCACGGGACCGATCCACAGGTCTCCCGGTCAATCGAAAAGCCGCCGTACCGCGCTCATATAAAGGCCCGGTGCGGCGGCTTTCTGTCATGTTACTGATCTATTTGATCTATTGACCAGGACAGTATAATCCTGTTGTCTTGCTGCGTCAGGAACAGTTCTCCATGAACAGTTCTTCTGAACGCGTCAGCATGCGGTCAGAAAACATGAGTTAATCTGTTACGTCCCCGATGACCCTTCTGCTCTCCACGCGGACTCTGCCCCGGTGAAGGCTGTCCGTGAAGAATTCCTTGACCGAGCATCCGGCGCGGCCGGAGGAAGCGCAGGCACAGGCGCAGGCGCAGCTGGAGGCGCAGGCGCAGGAGGAAGCGCAGGAGGAGGCGCAGCTGGAGGAACGGGAGGAATGGGACTTGCCGCTGGAATGCGGGCCCGACCGGGAGGACTTGTAGGTTCGTCCGACCGGAACATTGACCACATTCACGTGGATATAGGTGTTGGGGTGGCTGCCGTACCGGTAGGTGCCGGTCTTGCTGTAGGTCTCCGGCTTCTCCAGATCCTTTTCCTCCACGATTTCCTTGCTCTTGATCATGTTATGTCCGCAGTAGGGGCATTTGTCCTTGCCCTCCACGCGTCCGGCGCCACAACCGGGACAGGTCTCGTAGTACTCGACTTTGGTGCGGGTGATCTTCTTGCGGTATTCCGTGCGGCCCCCGCCGCCTCCGAAGCCGGTGCCGCTGGTGATCCAGCGGAAGAAACGGATGATGAGCATGAGCGGCCCGATCAGGAACACATACAGACAAACGATGGCTCCAACGACAATGTATACACCGTCTTCATCGTCGTCATAGTGATCGTAGTTATCATCGTTGTCCGCGTTCCAGTCCGTATCCGCGTCATCCGCGGCCTGCCGGTCGGTGGAAAACGCGAAAGCGTCGTTGGGATAGGCGACCGTCATGGAGTAGCGCTCTCCCGCCTGCAGGCCCGTGGAAAAGACCAGATAGCCGTCCTCCATCAGGCAGTCCGGCTGCCAGGCGCCGGCTTTGTCCGCGTTCCAGCGAATGGTGAGGTCTTTTACCTCCATCCCGTCAAACCAGGCCGGCGTGTAGGCAAAGACCGTTTCCCCCTCGACATAGCGGTCGATCTGGTACATGTGGTCCTGGACAAAGGAGTACTCAAAGCTGGCGACCTCGTCCCGGTAATAGTTCCGGTCCAGGTAAATCTCCAGGGAGGATCCCTTATCATTAATGTGGTCGATATTGTCGGACAGGGCGGTGACCTCGGAGTGATTGCTGTTGGGCACCCCGATATCCACCCATTCCAGGGGGCCGTATTTCTCGTCGTCCAGGACCTTCCAGTCGATGTGGTAGGTCATGCGCAGGGTGGCATCTTCCTCCACGTCGACGGTGATGATGAAGTGCTCGATCTCATCGGTGGGCGTATCGGCCCGCACGGTCATGGTAAAGAAAGGAAGAAAGCAGAGGCAGCATACCAGCGCCAGGGCTGTCAGAAAGCAGGCGGCATGTATGATTTTCTTCTGCATGGTTTTGTTCTGTTTCATCAGCAGTACCTCCTCAGGGGTCGTTGTCCGGATTGCCTGTAAAAATGCAGCAGTACCGTTTTATCAGCAGTACCTCCTCAGGGGGCATTCGCCGGTCATCTGCGCGGAGAAGTCCCGGCGGGTCCGGCAGGTTTCGCTGTCCCAGATATCCTCCCACTTGTCATGCAGCATATTGCCCAGGGGTTGGTCGGAGAGCCAGCTCTGGCAGGGGACCACGTTCCCGCCGGGGGTGATGGCCATATTGGAGAGGCAGGCTCCGCAGGATGGGGAGGGAATATTCAGTTCCTCAAAGACCTGCTCGTCGAGCCATCCGGGAGAGGTAAAAGCGATCTCCATGCCGTTCCGGTGGCAGTAGTCAACGGCCTGGCGCAGGATCTGCTCCAGTTCGGGGCCTGAGAGCTGCAGGGCTTCCGAAGGGGCCTGGGCCGCGCTGCCTGTGGTGATCAGACCGGAGCAGGTCACATAGATGACGCCCAGCTCGTGGAGCAGCTCCAGGGTCCTGACATAATCTCTGTTCAGGGTACACAGAGGGGTGTTGATGCTCACGGAAAGCCCCTCTGCGAGCGCATTTTTGATCCCCGCCAGTGTCTCCTTGTGTCGGTCGGCGCCGACGAGGCGGTTGTGGATCTCCGGACCCGCGGAGTAGAAGGTGATCTGCACGCTGTCCAGGTCCGCCCGGCGGAGCTTTTGACAGTAGTCGGGCGTCAGGCGGATGCCGTTGGTGTTGAGCCTGGAGATGAACCAGCGGGCGTAGGCGATCAGGTCAAAGAGGTCCTCCCGCATGGTCGGTTCCCCGCCCGTGAAGGTGACCTGGGGAATGCCGGCGGCCCGGCAGGCGTCCAGGATCTTTTTCCAGTCATCGGTGGACAGCTCCTCCTCGCCGGAGAGGTCCTGGCCCGCGGCGTAGCAGTGCACGCACTTCTGGTTGCAGTGCCAGCTGCCGTTCTTCGTCATGGCGCTGACCATGAGGTCCATGCGGTGGGGCGCCTGCATATAGGGCGCATACTCACCGATGTTCATATAGTGCACATCCGCGGTCACTTTCTCGCGATAGGCGATCTGACGGATGGTCGTGTAGATGGTCTGTATGTCATTTTTGATGCGCTTCAAAGAATACAGGGGGAGGATTCCGTGCACGCTGTCCGCCGTCCGGTCCTGGATATTCCGGATGTCTTCCTCGCCGATCTCCCGGCCGTCATAGCGGTTTGTCTCCCTGATCAGTTCAGCCAGGATGACCGCCCACACGAAATTGACGGGCAGGATGTCCGTGCCGTTGATAATAGCGACGCTGGGAGGGAATTCGTTCTCCTCTTTTTTCGGAGGGATCAGGTGAATGCGGATCGCGCCCGGTCCGGCAGGGTTCAGGGTGGTGTGCAGGACCTCGCAAAAGGCGTCGTTCATGTAGGCCCTCAGATTGCGGACCGTTCTTGTGTTGCGGAAAAGAAGGGGTATCTTAGCCATGGTGTCCTTTCTGGCCTGAAGCCGGGGCCGGCAGGAATTTCGACAGTGCACAATATAAATGGTATCGCCGGGTTTTCATAAATCCGGATGTTTTGCGTCTCCGGGTGTTTTCATACAAGAACAGTATAGTGCATGCAAGGGTAAATAATCAAACCGGACAGTTGATCAAATCAATGTCAGATAAAAAAAGCGCCGCACCTGTCCACATTTTCCTGTGGCCGGCGCGGCAGCTTCGCGATCTGTTCCTTATTCGATGATGATTTGCTTTCCGTTTTACTCCTGATTCCATTTGATCCTGATTCCATTTAATCCTGATTCCGTTTTGATCCGGGAGAGCTTATGCATCCTTTCCTGCTGTCATCACCGAAACAGTAAAAATGTCGCTGAAAGCCGTCCTTTTGCAGCCTGCGGCTTCAGTTCTCAGCAGAGGTGGAGGCAGAAGCTGAAACGTCTCTTGAGAAGCCCCGGTTCAGGACCGCAGCGATCAGGAGCAGGACCGCGGGGACGAGCAGGATGCGCATTCCCGTGCGAATGCCGGCGTTTTCCGCAACGATTCCGATCACGGAGGGTGTGATGATGGAACCGACTCCCGACAGGGTGACGAAAATACCCATGGCGAGGGGGTAGCGGCCGAAAACATCGCCGGCATTGGCAACGGTCGTGCCGTACATGCCCGAGAGCGACAGGCCGAGACCGATGGTGCCGGCCAGCATCAGGGGCAGGCTGCCTGTGAACAGGACGATGCACAGAAAGACTGCAATGCCCGCGGACAGGATGCGGATGATGGCGGCGGGGGCAAAGCGTCCGCCGACCGCGCTGCAGCCGAACCGCCCCAGAAGGATGGTGATCCAGAGGAGGGAGTTGAGCAGCTGGGCGGAGCCGGAAGCCAGGACGCCGCATTCCTCATAGTAGGTGACCATCCATCCCATGACGGTCGCCTCGACACACAGGTAGAGGAACATGATGACCATGGAGACCTGGAAGGGCCGTTCCCGGAGGAAGCCGAAGGCGTTTTCTGTCTTCCCGGACCTGGAATAGGTCACGCTGTCCATCTTCATAAAAGCCGAGGTAAAGACGGACAGGATCAGGAGGGCCAGGATGATGGCGACGGCGACCCTCCAGCCGATCTGTCCCGCACGGGTGCAGGCAAGCGCGATGAGGGGGGCGGTGACGGCGCCGATGGCAAAAAAGCCGTGGAGGGCGTTCAGCGGAGAGGAATTTCCGCCGGACAGAGTGCTGACCGCCTGGTTGTTGTAATTGCTGATCGAGCCGCGTCCCAGGCCGGTCAGGAGAAAGGCAAAGACGAGGATCAGGGGATTGCCCGTGATCAGGACCAGGAAAAAGCCGATGATGGGCAGCAGATTGAGAAGCATCAGGGAATCCTTGATCCCGATCAGGAGGGGGATGAGGCCAGCGAACAGGCCTGCAACAATATTGCCCGTGGAATGGGCCGAAATCAGATAGCCCCCGATCTGGTAGCTGAGGCCGTATTCCGCCTTGATCATAGGCAGGATGGACCCGATCAGGATCGTGTATATTCCCTGGATCAGATAGAGAAAAAACAGGTTGCCGATCATGTAGCGGTCATTGGGAGCAAGTGACCGGAAGAAGGATTCTTTTCTGTTTTGCATTTTTATTTTCCTGTCGCGTAGTCCTGTGCCTTGCCCGCGGTGACTTTTTTGTTATTTTCCTGCCGCGTAGTCCTGTGCCTTGTCCGCGGTGACTCTTTTGTTATTTTCCTGCTGCGCAGTCCTGTGCCTTGCCCGCGGTGACTTTTTTGTTATTTTCCTGCCGCGTAGTCCTGCGCGTTGTCCGCGGTGACCTTTTCGAAAGGTACATAGTAGATGTTTTCGCAGTCATCCGAAACGGTGCATCCGGCATCTTCGCCTGCGGGCTTGCCGTCCACAAGATTCTTGGCGATACGGACAGCTGCTTCTGCCTGCCCCTCCGCGCTCTGGAAGACGCTCATGTCCATCTTTCCGTCCAGGATCGCGTTCACGGCGTCTCCGGTCGCGTCGATGCCGACGATCGGGATAGATGCGGGGTCAATGTCATTGTTCTCCAGGGCATGGATGGCACCGAGGGCCATGGCGTCATTGTTGGAGATGATGCAGTCGAATTCCGCGCCGTCCTTGGAAAGAAAGGTTTCGACAGCAGCCTGTGCCTCCGCGCGGTTGTAATTGGCTGAGAACGTTGCCACTTCGACGGGATTGAGCCCGGCCTCCTTCATGACTTCGAGGGGCTTCTGAGAGCGGATCACGGAGTGGGACAGGTCCATGGGACCCTGGAGCATCAGGTAGCGGACGTCCGTCTGGCCCTTATTTCCGAAGTAGTCTGCGAGATATTCGCCCTGGAAGGTTCCGGCAAGGTTCTCGTCGGAAGCGACGCCGATGACATTTCCGCCGAGAAGATCATAGTCGGATTCCTCGGGGAGGCGGTTGACAAAGACCAGGTTCATGCCTCCGGCAGCCTCCACGCAGGCCCGCACGTCATCGGAGTAGGCGACGTTGACGATTGCCGCGTCCCGGCCCTCTGCCTTTGCCTGCTCGACAGCCTGGATGACTTTGGAGGAATCATTTCCGGCATGCTTGATCTCGAGGTCCACACCGTTGTTCCTTGCGCTGACAGTCATGTCATTCATCAGCTCTGTAAGCCACTCATCCTCCACGGTGGAGATGTAGCACATGTCGTAGGCGCTGTCCGCCTTTCCCCCGGTGGATGCTCCGCCGGACGCCTTTTCAGAAGCTCCGGCGCCTGCCGC
Source organism: uncultured Lachnospiraceae bacterium (assembly GCA_902781215.1). GTDB lineage: Bacteria > Bacillota > Clostridia > Lachnospirales > Lachnospiraceae > CAG-791. Next base: position 42,441 of record CACZIO010000006.1, on the reverse strand, counting down.
GCCGCCTCCGCAGGCCGTCAGGCACATCATGGCGATCATTCCCGCTGCCAATGCTTTTGTGTACTTTTTCATTCCGGTCCTCCTTCTTGTGTTATCTCCGTTTTTTCACGGTATCCTGAAATGAATGTGGTGTCTTTGAACGGTTCTTTCCTGAAAATGACCGTGTCCTTTTCTGAAAGGGCCTTTGCGAAAGAGCCTTTGCAGAAGGTCTTTTCTGTTTCCTTCGATGATTTGATTTTAGAGAATCTCACGGAGAATTATCAGGTGCTTTACTGACCGGAAATGTAAAAAAAGTGACAGGGAAAAAGGCGCCTGATACTGCTTTTTCAAGCAGAAATCCGCCGGATTTTCGGTTGAATCCATAACAAATCAACGTTAAAATAAAAAAAAACAGCCATGACATCCGGTTCACTGGCATGGCAGAGGACCAGACGCATGGCGTATTCTTATAGTGTCCTTATGATTTGTGTCGTTTTTATTAATGTTGTTTTTATTCGTGTCGCTTTTGTTTGTGTCGCTTCTATTTGTGTCACTATGATTTGTGTCACTATGATTTGTTTCGGCAAGATCGGGGAGAGAGGAAGAAATGATACGTTATCAGAAAGACAGGCTGATCCTGGCGAATAACGGCGAGGAGCTGGTGGAGAGAGAGTCGGAAGGCATGCCCTTTGTCTGCAATTTTAATGAGGGACATGTGTTTATCGGACATCATATTCCCTGGCACTGGCATGACTGGTTCGAGATCAATTATACAGAGAGGGGTTCCTTTGTTCTGCAGACATCGGAGAAGACCTTCGAGATCCATCAGGGAGAAGCCGTCTTTATCAACAGCAGCATCATCCATGAATATGACTTTCCGAAGGATGTGGGCTACTACTCCCTGTCGTGTGACACGCGCTTTCCGGGCGGGGAGCCCGGTAGCTATCTGGACAGGAAATACTTTTCGCCCATCTTTCACTCCAAATCCCTGGCAGTCCTCCATATAAAGCCCGACTCGGAGCGGCGGATCCGGATGATCGCCTGTATTCTGGAATTTCTGCGCGCCCTGCGGGAGGAGCCGGATGCCTACGAACTGGCTGTGCGGGAGAGACTGGTGGACTTTTTTCTCCTGCTCTCGGAGGAGGCCGCGGACATCCTTGCCAGGGACCGGACCGGAAACAGCCGCGATCTGGAGCGCATGAAGCTCATGCTCAACTATATCTACGAACACTACGCGGAGCAGATCGGCGTGCCGGAGATCGCCCGGGCCGCGGACATAAGCCCCCGGGAATGCACGCGGTGCTTCAAGCGGTCTGTCAGCCGCACGCCGGTCCGGTTCCTGATCGAATACCGGATCCAGATCGCGTCTGTCCTCCTGCTGCGGACAGAGCTGGGCGTGTCCGAGATCGCGGCCAAAAGCGGTTTTACGTCAGACAGCTACTTCAGCAAAATTTTCCGGGAGACCTACAGCTGCACGCCGCGCGAATACAGAAAGACCTTTCTTGAGACTAAGGGGCAGAAATAATACGGCAGGCGTCCTCCATGACATCCCGGATGGTCACGGACCGCATCTGGTCCTCCATGGCGTCCTGGATCCTCTTGAGTCTGTCGTCGAGAATGTTGTGGATGTTGCTGCCGACCGGGCACTGGGGGTTGGGGTTTTCGTGGAAGTGAAACAGGCGTCCCTCTTCGACGCTCTCCACTGCAGTATAGACGTCGAGGAGGGTGATGTCGGCAGGGTCTCTCGCCAGGTCTGCGCCCCCGCTTCCCCTCTTTACTTCGACGATGCCGGCTTTTTTCAGTTGCTGGAGGATACGGCGGATCACGACCGGATTGACGTTGACACTCGACGCGAGGAAGTCGCTGGTCGTTTTCATATCTTTTTTGAAGGTCTCAATACATATGAGGACGTGGACGGCTATGGTGAATCTGCTGGATATCTGCATGATTTTCTCTCCTGCCGGTGCTTCTGCGCCGGGCCGGCATGATTGTAATGTTTGCTGTTACAAAGATAGCACAGGTTACATGCCCTGTCCACAGGCATGACAAAACAGCGGGCCGGGCAGCCCGCTGTTTTTAGTACACACATTGTGAGACGGAGGACTGGCTCCGGATTACAAAATTTGGCGGGTTCAGACCTTATGAATGTCTGAAATAATCTCACCCAGGTCTCCATCTACACAGATGCTTCTGTCCGCGATCTCCTGCGGGCAGAAGGCCTCTCCGTAATTGAGGCAGGCGTAGACCGCCCTGTCATTTGCCATGGTCATCTGCCAGAAGGGGTATTTGATAATGACCGGGGTGTTGGCCCCGACACCGAGTTCCAGGTAGAGGACATGGAGGTTTTCATGGCGCCGAAGGAAGTCCGCGTAGGCGGCCGAAGCCCAGTGCCAGCCCTCGTCCTCGACAAAGGTATTGTCCGAGCGCAGGTTCATGGTCACATCCGACCCGTCCACAGGGCATGTCGGAATCAGTTCAGACGGGATCCGCATCAGGAGTTCTCCGTCCTCCGGAACCCTGAAGATTCCCTGCTCATCCCTGCGGAAGCCCTGGGCCTCCAGGGCTTTCATGACCCATTCCTCGTTGTCCCAGGTGATGCGGACAGCTGGGTTGACACTCTGAAAAAGGCCGTAGTCCCCCTGGGTGTAAAAGAGTCTCTTTTTGTCAAATCCGGCCCGCTGAAACTGGTGGTCCACGTTGGTGGTGATGACGAAATAATCTTTATCGCGGACCAGGTCCAGGAGGTCCCTGTAGACAGGTCCGGGCGGATCCATATAGCGGTTAAAGTAGATGTTTCTGGCCCAGAAGGCCCAGGAGACCTCCGGCTCCAGGCGCATCACATAGAAGCCGCCTGAATACATATCGTGAAAACCGTATTTTTCTTCGAAATCAAAAAAGTATTTCCGGAACCTCTCCCCGCTGTAAGTAAATCCCGCCGAGGTGGAAAGGCCGGCACCGGCTCCGATGACGATCGCGTCGGCATTCGTGATCTCTTTTTTCAACGCAGCGAGCTGACCACTGCGCCGGCCGGTGGACATATCTTTAGCAAAGTGTCCGGTGGTCATCCGGCCGCTCAGGGACCGCACCGCGGTCACACCCCGTCGAATGGTATCCTGATAACCATTGGGCAGGTCGAGCCAGGGATTATCACGATAAGAGTTCTTCATAAATGGAACGATCTTCTTCCTTGAAAACATTTAAAATCACCCTTTCCAAAATGCCGGGGTTCTGCCGCATCCACTCCTCCACCGTATTCACAGCGATCTGCGCCGCCCTTTGATTGGGGAAATGGAAGACACCTGTGGAAATGCAGCAGAAGGCGACGGTCTTCAGACTGTTCTGCGCGCACAGATCCAGTGTGTTTTTATAACAGTCGGCCAGGTCCTGTTCCAGGGCAGGTGTCAGTCTGCCCTGGACGATCGGACCCACAATGTGGACCACTTTTTTGGCCGGGAGGTTGTATCCGTCTGTCAGCATGGGGACAGCAGTCGGCTGTTCATAATTTCGTCCGCAGCGCATGCGGAGCTTTTGCATCTGCCGGTTACAATCCGCCCGGAGCTGGATCCCGGCATAGGTGTGGATGCAGTTGTCGATGCAGGTGTGCATGGGGACAAAACAGCCCAGCATCTGCGAATTGGCCGCGTTCACGATCGCGTCCACGGCCAGGCAGGTGATGTCGCCCTGCCAGATGGACATGCTGTCCCGGATCTCCGGGATTTCCGACAGGCGGACGATGCCTTTTTCTGCGGCACGTTCCTGAAGGTACTCGTCCTGAATGCGGAGCACGTCTTGAGGAAGAGCTTTCGGCATGCGGATATTCATGAGCGACCGCAGGAGCCTGCGCCTGTCCTCCCGGTCTGCCGGAGTGGCCAGATCCTTATATTCGCCGGAGTCTGCCTTGAAGGCCTCGACAAGGCGGGCAAGGCGCTGATCCTGCTTGAATTCTTTGTCCTGCCGGTTTTTATCGGTCATGTCATCCTCTTTTCTGCTTTCCTCTTCCGGGAATTCGGTATGGGTTTCATTTATCTCGAAATCCGGTGCCCTTACTTATCTTTCAGGAATCAGCTGTCGATCTCGGCATCCGCTGCCGTGTACTCCTCCAGGGAGTTTTCTCTGACCTGGATGCAGATATAGCTGATCGCGGAATCCGCTGCCGCGGAGAACTGTCTCTTCGCTGCGGGAGCAATGCGAATCCAGTCGCCTTCCTTCAGGTCGATGGTCTCTCCGTCGATCACGGCGGTTCCCTTGCCGGACAGGATCAGGTAGATCTCTTCGTTCTTTTTGTGGTGATGCACAAAGGGCACGCCCACGCCGGCCGGAAGATTGTTGACGCTGATTTCCGCCCCGGTCAGACCAAGCTGGTCATGAAGCTCTGTCCTTGCACCATCTGCTGCGCTCACCTTAGTATAATTTGCCATTTTTCTTTCCTCCTGTAAATATTTCTGTTTTGGTCTGCCATGTTTACAGCTGCGTTCCGGTTCTACAAAAACATGATCAGCCTGAAGAAATTTTGTTGTAACTTCAGCTGATACAACGCATTATAAGGAGTCTTCGTTGTGATGTCAAGTATTACAACAAATTTTTTTAAGTTTTTTTCTTCTGTCTTTTTGGAGATATGTCTGCATCTTCACGCCGTCGGTCATGCGCCTTTTTGAAAATATGACATAAAAAACAGCCGCGCAGGATCCTTTATTCCTGCGCGGCTGCCGCCGCCTCAAAATGAGTCAGATTGATACGTCCCCGCGACTCACCTTTGGTTGTTACAAAGGGGCGGCCCCGGTGTCACCCTGCCCGGATGACCCGGTAGCGGTCGCCGCCGACGATGTTCATCATGTTTGCGTAGGGGTCCATCTCGCCGGACATGACCTGCGAGAAGATCCTGGGTGTGCATCCGGAGACCAGGGCCACACCGCGCTCGTTCATGCGGACGGGCTGCTGGCGGTTACGGGACTGGACGTTCCAGAACACGACCCGGGGCAGGCGGTAGCCGTGCCGCCGGTACATGGCCTGCGCATGCTCAAAGTTGGTCTGAGACGCGCCGTGTGCACAGGCGTCGAACTCCATGTCGGACACGATGTAGAGGGTGGACGGCAGGTCCCTCTGGGGTACGCGGTTGGCCACGGCCGTCCGGAGGATCAGGTCGAAGACCGCCGCCAGGTCTGTGTTGGCGACCTCGTTGAAGGAGCGGCAGTAACGGACCTTCTCCACGATATCCCGTCCCCGGATCTCCACAAGCTGCGGAGACATGGAGAAGGTGATAAAGTGGTTGTGGAAGGCGCCTGTGTTGCGCTCCGCAAAGTAGATGGCCAGGGACTGGGCGACTGTCGCCGGAGCGGGGTCGCCGCCCCAGTACATGGAGCCGGAGCCGTCCGCCACGACGATGGCGTTCTCGCCGCGGGTGAAGTCCTCCAGGGCGTTCCAGGTCACATCCAGGGCCTCCCGCTCGTTCTCTCCCGCCCTGTAGGCGGCTGCGACGATTTGGTAGGGCATGAGGGTGCCGGTGTGGAGCGAAGCCCCGCCGGTCCGGACCTGTGCCATGAAGTCCTGGTAGCGGTCATGGTCGCAGCGCACGAAGGCGCGGCGGTACTTGAACATGGCGCCGGAAGGCTGCCGTGCGTAGTCAAAGGTGTAGTCGCGCTCGCGCAGGTTGTTCTCGATAATGCGGATCTGCGCCCGGAGGGCGGACAGAGCCCTGCGGTAGCGGGCGTCGTTCATGCCGAAGGCACGGGCCAGCTGCTTTGCCATCCGGACAGTCTCCGCGTTGGAGGCGTTCACGGAGGGCAGCCACTTGCCGAGGAGGGAAACCTGTCCGCCCTCCTCCAGTGCCTGCATATCCGCCTGGAACTGGCGGTGGAGCAAAGCCTCCGTCTCCTCACGGGCCGGTGTATCCAAAAGGACCAGGATGTCATCCCAGCGTCCGTACTCCGCGATATAGGGAAGGTTCCGGATCAGGGAAGCCTTCTCGTGCTCTGCCAGCCAGCGGAGCAGGGTCCGGAAAACCGCGCGCTCTCCCAGGCCGCCGCGGATGTCACGGGCATAGAAGAGAATCTTCATGGCCAGGTCGGGATCCTCGGCATAGGCCCGCAGAAAGCGGTCTGCGATCTCTGTATCAGACTGCGCGCGCAGGGCGCCGATGGACGCAAACAGGTCCAGGCAGTCAGAGCCGGATGTGCGCAGGGTCACCGCGCCGTTCTCCGTAAAAGTGCGATTCATTGCGTTCTTCAGAAACTGCAGCATGAGCTTCTCCTCCTTTCTCGTTTTTTTCGGCCGTCGGGTCCGTCAAAGGTTTTGACCGGATCAAACGGGAACAAGGCACGTTTTTTCTGCCGGAAGCGCCCAGGCTTGTGCAGGAATCGAACCTGCTCCACAATACTTAAAAGGTATTTGCATAATCTTTGCTGTACGTGCCTTTTTATCCCATTTTTCCATTTAGATTCAAAGCACGGTTGTTTGTTTTTTCGCTGTGATCGTTTTCACCACCGCATCCCGGGGGAGCGGGCAGGTCTGAAACCTGCAACTGCGCCGTAATGTGATCGGAACTGTATTTGCTGTCCGTGCTTTTCATATCTGTACTTTAGCATTTAAAAAGAGTGCTTTCCCGGGAAAAAAGTTGCGAACGAACAATTCTATACAAAATCTTTTTCAACCGTTTTTTAATAATGTTTTGCAAATGATTCTCATAAGTTCTCTCAAAAAAGGAAAAGCCGTACCGGCCCGGAGGGTCAGTACGGCGAGTCGAAAGAACCACGAGAACCGTCCCTGGTGGTTCATTTGAATAGCAGGCCCTGTCTTTCGATGCGGTCCCGCAGGAGGATGATGAAGCTTTCCGGTTCCGTGACCCTGATCACAGGGCCGAAGGAGAGGATGCGGATGACCATTTCTGTCTGGTCCTGTCTGTCATATTTGAGTGTGACCAGGTATCTGTTTTCATCCAGTCTTTTTGTCTCTTTTTCCAGGTGGGAGAAATGGAGGAGGACGCGCTCCAGGGCATTGCGCCGGTCATGTAGTTCGAAGGTGACAGAGGCTTTGGGCGGGTCTTTTTGTGTGTTTTTATTTGTGACTTCCAGGTCACCGGCTTTCTCCAGGTTCCTCGGTTCACACTGCGTGATCGAGGACAGGTTGATGGTCCAGCGGCGTCTGCGCCCCGAGGCGATCAGGCGGAAGCGGTCGTCCTTCTCCGAGTATTCCAGACGGGAAGGGGTCACGACCAGCCGCAAGCGGGTATGCATCCTGCTCTCGAAGCAGACCGCGAGTTCGCGGTTTTCGCGCAGGGCCCGGAGGATGGTGCGAAAATGGCGTATATAGCCGGGATCCCGGTAATCGTCCCCGTCCGCATAGCGGTCGTAGTAGACGACTGTTTCCGCGCTGAAGAGAGGCTCCACATCCTCAAGGCCTGTCATGTCGGGCTCGAAGAGGCGGATCCTGGGGTCCTGCAGCAGAGTCTTCATCCAGCGTTTTTCGAGCAGGGTCAGGGGCATGGAGGGTTCCTTCTGCAGAGGTGTCGAAAGGTCGCTGCGCAGCAGTCTCCACCTTTCCCCTTTCAGCCCGTCCGGGATGGACAGCAGACTCTCCCCGAAGGCATGCTCCTGTACCAGGGCATTCAGCTTTTTTTCGGTGAGGGTACCGTGCACCGCCTCCCCGAGGATAGCGGCGACGGCCTGATAATAGCTTCCGTAGATTTCATGAAAGAGCATCCGTCATGTCTCCATCTGTCGTTACTGTGTCTGCGCCGCCGGGATCCGGCTCGCCTGTGTGTGGTCCGGTTGCACCGGTACTGTTTCCGATTGCACCGGTACTGTTCATGTCGTACATGCCGGCCAGCGCATCGAAGTCCGCCCGGAAGCGGTCGATGACCCGTCTGTCCGTGCACTGCAGGTCCGCGATCCGGCCGGTAAAGGTGCGCAGCCAGGGCAGCATTTCCAGGGCGTCATAGACATCCGCCGAGAAGCGCCAGCGGCTGCCGTCCAGCTTTTCCACTGTCCCGCAGCGTTTTTCCCGCTCCAGTCTCTGCACAATGAAGTCCTCTTCGGGTCCTGCCAGGACGGTCATCTCAATATGCTGGAGCGGCGCAGCATTGCTGCCTGCAACGCCCCACACGTGAGAAGTAAACGCATCCAGTTCCTCCGAGAGGTCTTCCGGAGGATCAGTCTTCTCTCCTGTTTTCACATTGTCGATCAGGTCGGTCCGGTAGAAAGTAAACCGGATATGCGGGGGCGGGTCTGCGGCCGGGCCGGATGAGGAAGCTGCGGGGGCGCCCGGCGCAGGGCCCGCGGACTGACCGGTTGGCGAAGCTGCGGGGGCGCCCGGCGCAGGGCCCGCGGACTGACCGGTTGGCGAAGCTGCGGAAGCGCCCGGCGCAGGGCCCGTGGACTGACCGGGTCGGCGTGTGCCCCCATGTCTGCCCGCCATGGAACAGGCCAGCAGGTATTGGCGGCCGGTCTGTGTGCCTATGTAGATCCTGAACGGCAGAACCGTGATCTGCTGCCTCTTGTGGACCGTCAGTGTGACCATGCGGCTCTCCCGGATGGCGGCAAACAGGTCGTACAGGATCTCGCTGTCCAGGGCATTCAGGATATAGTGGTGCTTGAAACGGAACTTCTGAAACCGCTCCGGCATGCGGTCCCGGAGAAAGGAGCCGATCACGCCAAGCGGTGCAGCTTCCTGAAAAAAAGCCGCTGCGGCGTCCCAGGAAGCGAGATCTGTACGGTCCTCGCTGCGCCTGTAGATGGTCTCCCGTCCTTTTTTCCGCAGCTCAACAAGGCCCAGAGACGCATACTCTCTGAGCTTTTTTCGGACCGTGGATTCATCCGGCATCGAGTCATCTTCAAAATCCGACAGCCGCTCCGACAGCTCATCCATCAGACCTGTGATGGACAGGCCTTCCCGGCTTTCCGGACCGTCCAGGATATCCAGAAGGTGAAAGTGCAGCATGATGTCCCGGTCCGTGAAGCTCCTGGTCCGAAAGGCCCGGTAAAGGGGATTATCCTGGATCGCCCTGCTGTCGACAGACAAAAAGACACGGCGGCCGCTCTCATCCTGCCCGAAGGACATGTAGCCGCCCAGCCAGCTCTCGATGCGCCGCCGCTCATTGTCGTAGCTTCTGGCGCTCTTTGCCGTATATTCATCCCGGTGACGGAATCCGTGCACGTAGAAGGAGCGCAGATAAGCGCGGATCCTGCTGAAATTTTTGATCAGTTCACTGTAGGCCATGTCTTCTCCAATCGGGTGCGTCATTGTGCTATAATCAGGCTACAGCTTTTTTACCGTTTTGCATAGAGGTTACTGATTATGGATAAAAATCTCGTAGTGGCGAAATTCGGCGGGACATCGGTGGCGGATGCCGGTCAGTTCCGCAAGATCCGCAAGATCATTCAGTCGGGTCCGGAGAGAAGGTTTATCGTCGTCTCGGCGCCGGGAAAGCGTTTCCCTGGCGATATCAAGGTGACAGACCTGCTGATCGAATGTTATGAAAAGGCCGCTTCGGGGGAACCGTTCGCGGAAGTGCTGGACCAGGTCAGGATGCGGTTCAAGGACATCACAGACGGGTTGGATATGATCTTCCCCCTGGAGGAGGAATTCAGGATTCTGGGGGAGGCCCTGGAGAAAGCGCCGGAGCGGGACTATACGGTCAGCAGGGGCGAGTATCTGACCGCCAGGATCATGGCGGAATATCTGGGCTTTACCTTCGTCGATCCCGCCTGGTGTGTATGTTTCGAGGAGGACGGCCAGCTCAACGCGGATATGACCCGGCGGACCATGCGGGCGTCGCTCCTGCCTCTGCAGCGGGCCGTGATCGCGGGCTTTTACGGGGCGGATATGGAGGGAAGGATCCATACCTTTGAGCGGGGAGGTTCGGACATTACAGGGAGCCTGGCCGCCTGCGCGATCCGGGCGGACCTGTATGAGAACTGGACCGATGTATCCGGTCTGTACGCGGCGGATCCCAGGGTCGTCCGAGACCCTGCGCCGGTCGCCTATATGAGCTACAGAGAGCTCCGGACCCTGTCCTATATGGGAGCTTCGCTCCTGCATTCCGACGCGGTGCTGTCGGCCTCCGAGATGGAGATCCCGATCAATATCCGCAATACCAACAGGCCGGAGGAGGCAGGCACCATGATCACCCGCCACCTGCCCCACGGGGTCACCAAGCACAAGGTGACCGGCGTCTCCGGCAGAAAGGGCATGTCCGTCCTGCAGATCGAAAAGGTCATGGTCAGCGACGGCTCCGGTTTCAGCGCCTTGATGCTGGATATCTTCAAGGAGCGCAATCTCCCCTTCGAATACTGCCTGACCGGGATCGATTCGATCACGCTGGTCATCCGCAGAGACCTGCTCGACAGCTGCAAAGACGATCTGTTTGAGGAGATCCGGGAAAAGCTGCACCCCGATTTCATCGGCCTGCGGGAGGACCTCTCCCTGATCGCCGTGACGGGTGAAAAGGCGACTGAGTCCAGCGATGCCAATGTGCGGGTGCTGGAGCGTCTCACGGAGCGGGGGATCGAGATCGTCACGATCAACCAGGGCGCCGGCAAGCTCAACCTCCTGATCGGGGTGCCGGAGGACCGGTATGAAGATGCCATCCATGCCATTTATGAGTACCGGCAGGGGGGCTGAGGGGCTTTCTGACCGGCAGCACGGTTCATAATCCTGTCACACCCCCTGTCACACCTCTTTTTATGATTTAAGCTGAGTCAGGGGACGTACTGCGTCCCCTGATTTTTTGCGTGAAGCGAAAGCGACCTGCCCGGTGCGTCCCCTGACTCATCTGGCGAAACCGGTCTCTTCTTTAATTCTGCCAAAGTTTTAACGTACATCTCTTCGAAAATCAGGAATCTGTCCATTGAAGTAATCCACCCGCGGGACTATATTTTTCAAAGAAAAAATTTTTCTCAGAAAAAAATATGCGTTTGGCAGTTCAGGCTTTTTTTTCACTGCGCACGCGGAAAGAAGGATTGTTATGACAGTACTGATTTCGCTGGCAGTATCACTGGCAGCAGGGCTTTTGTTGACCCGTGTTTTTAAAGCAGCTGGAGCGGACTTCCCGGATGTGACGGCATTTCTGCTCGCGGGAATGCTGATCGGTCCCTACGGGATCGGGAGGCTGGGGATAAGCGGGATCGGCTTTTCCTCCTATGAGGATGTCGAGACGCTCAGTGTCATCAACACGGCCGCCCTGGGCTTTATCGCTTTTTCCATAGGAAGCGAGTTCCGCATGTCCGCCATGAGGAACATCGGAAAACCCGCGCTTGTGATCGGGATCTTCCAGGCCCTGGCGGCGACGGCCGTCGTCGATGCGGCGCTTCTCCTGCTCCGGGCTTTTATCGGAGATGCCAGCCTCAGCGTCCCTGTCTGCATCACTCTGGGAGCCATCGCCTCGGCCACAGCGCCGGCAGCCACCCTGATGGTCGTCCGTCAGTACAAGGCCCACGGCCCGGTCACCAACCTGCTGCTGCCGATCGTGGCCCTGGATGACGCGGTCGGCCTGGTCATTTTCGCGGTCTCCATGGGAATTGCCCTGGCTCTGCAGGGCGGGGGACTGAGCATCTACACGATCGCCCTGGATCCCCTGATCGAGATCCTGGCCTCTGTCGCTCTGGGCTCTGTGCTGGGCCTGCTCATGACAGAGCTTGAGAAGCTCTTTTATTCCGGATCCAACCGGCTGGCAATGACCATCGCCTTCGTCCTGCTCGCCATTGCCCTCTCCTCCTATACCCTGGCCCTGGGGCCTGTGAAGCTGGCCTTCTCCTCCCTCCTGGTCTGCATGATGGCCGGCACGGTCTTCTGCAATACAAGCCGATTTTCCGAGGACATTTTCCAGCGCTGTGATACCTGGACAGTGCCCCTCTACACAGTCTTTTTCGTGCTGAGCGGCGCCGAGCTCCAGCTGGGAGTCTTCCGCCGGGGGCCCATGATTCTCATCGGCCTCGTCTTTATACTGGCCAGATGCGCGGGAAAATATTTCGGAGCCAGAGAGAGCGCCCGCGCCATGCACGGGGACAAAAATATCGTCCGCTATCTGGGCATCACCCTCTTTCCCCAGGCCGGTGTCGCCCTGGGCATGGTCCGGCTGGCCCAGAACCTCGGGGGGACTGAAGCCGACACGATCCGCAACGTCATCCTCTTCAGCGTCATGGTCTATGAGCTGATCGGCCCCTCCCTGACCCGCATGGCCCTGCAGAAGGCCGGCGAGATCGTCCCGACACCGCCGCACAAGCGCACCAGGGCGCGGTTTTCTCTGCATAATTGATCCCTGTGAGCCCGGGGCGTCCCTGGCTCGCTGTTTTTCCCGCCTCACTCCTGAGCCGGGGGCGGCAGGACGCACGAAAAAACACCAGGAGCAGACAGGTCCAACAGTCTGGTCCCGGTGTTTTTTTGATCCTTCAAGAAGAAATGTGAGGAACTCGGATTTGAGACTGTATCCATGAAGAACAAATTCGAGACGATCTACGGTGAAAATGTCAAAAAGACGGGTTTTCAGCCGGCAGACCAGGCAGAGCCCGCGGAAGAGGCACCGGAGGAACCTGCACCAGAGGAAGAGCTCACACCGGAAGAGGAGCTTGCCCCTGCTGCATAAGAGGCCCGGCACACTCCAAATCGTGCGTGTCCTTCCAGCGGGCATGTGCTATAATACTGAATCATGCAGGGGCCTGTCATGCCGCGATAAAATGGCTGAGCGGGCCCGGATATCGTCATGAAATACTATGATGTTATGATATTTTGATGTTATGAAGCTAAAATGTTACAGAGTTATGAAAGGAATTAAGCTATGGAATTAAAGGTCGGAATGAAGAACACCGTGTCCCTTCAGGTCACGCCTGAGATGTGCGCGGATCACCTTGACAGTCAGCTCCCGCAGATCGATCTGCCGCATGTTTTCTCCACTCCCAGCATGATCAATCTGATGGAACTCACCTGCGCGGCTCTTCTGGCTGCAAACCTGGAGGAGGGCAAGGGCTCTGTCGGCATGGCAGTGGATATCAAGCATTTCGCCGCAACTCCTGAAGGCGGAAAGGTCACCTGCGAGGTTGAGATCGCGGAGATCGACGGCAAGAAGATCCTCTTCAACGTGGCTGCGTCCGACGAGAACGGACCGATCGGAAAGGGTACCCACAAGAGGGCGATCATCACCAAGAAGTAAGATGCAGTCCGGGATCGTGACCCGCCGCTGAGACGAAACGCCGCAGGATGAGCATCAAGCTCTTCATATTGAAGAATGATCTGTTTTGTATCATGATCGGCAAAAGCCGCCGCACCGGACCCTTGAGGCCGGTACGACGGCTTTGTTTATTCATACATTCATAATAGAAATGTCCCGGGAGATTTAGAAGCCGAAGGCAGTATCCAACCTATTCCTTTTCGAAACGAATCTCCACGCTGCCCTTGGTCTCCCCGATCGTTGTGATATGCAGGACATAGTTGCCGCTCTCCAGGTTGAGCTTCTCCTGAGAGCCGGGGCCGACTGTCACGCTGTCGACCACATCCCCCGCTATATAATCATCCGGTCCGTCATCATTGAAAAAGACCGATGCCTCCAGAAATTCTATCTGCAGCTCTCCTTTTTCCAGCGATGACTCCACGACCGTTGTTCTGCCCCTGCCGATCTCGAGGGGATCAGATTCCATGAAATCGCCGTCCTTTTTGCTGTTGACATCGATCGTCGTCTTATCGCCCATGGTCGTGATCGAGAAGGAAAATCCTCCGCAGGCTGCCAGCAGAACGGCGACAGTCAGCAGCACAAGGCAGATCGTCCTGATTCTTTTCATTTTCTTCATTCGGTTCTCCATTTTTCTTATTTCATCTTTATTTTTTTACGTAATCGTTTCGAATTCTGATCGCTCCCGAACCATCCGAAAAACTGCGCTTACGGGCGGAAATTGTACCGGCCGGATCCGTCCCGGGTGGTCCCAGGCGGTTCTTTCAGGTGGTTTCCGTCAGAGCTGGTAGATGGCGGCGTATTTGTCCTCCAGGTAGTCGAGGAAGTCATCCGGTGTGAAGTCCCTGCCGGTGATGTCGCGGATCCATTCCTGGGGCGGCAGAAGGTCTGCCTTTGCAAAGACGTGGTCCGTCATCCAGCGGTTGACGGGGCCAAAATCGCCGGCGGCAATGGATTTTTCCACAGGGATCTCCTCTTTCATGCGGTTGTAGTACATGGCATTGTAGAAGTTGCCGACCGCGTAGGTTGGGAAATAGCCGAAGCCGGAGGTCCAGTGGACATCCTGCAGGACGCCGTCCCTGTCCGATGTGGGCCGGATCCCGAGGTACTGCTCATATTTACTGTTCCACAGGTCGCGGATGTCCTCCACGCCGGCCTGTCCGCTGAAGAGGGCCTTTTCGATCTCGTAGCGGATGATGATGTGGAAGGTGTAGGTGAATTCATCTGCCTCCGTCCGGATCAGGGAGGGCTCCACGACGTTGAGGGCCGCGTAGAATTCCTCCTCCGTCACATCCGCCATGACCTGGGGGAAGGCCTCGCAGACCTGGGGATAGATGAAGTGGACAAAGCTGCGGGACCGCCCGATGCGGTTCTCGTAGAAGCGGGAGACGGACTCGTGCATGCCCAGGGTCTTGCCGTCCGTGAGGAAATAGTCGTGGTCCGCCTGGGACTGATTCTGCTCAAACAGGGCGTGGCCGCCCTCGTGGATAATGGAATACATGCTGGAGGCGAACTGGTCCGGGTAGTAGTGGGTCGTCACGCGGGCGTCGTACCTGCCCATGCTCTCCGTAAACGGATGCTCGGAGGTGGTGAAGGTCCCGCGGGCAAAGTTAAAGCCCATCTGCGTGAGGAGCCAGCGGGCCATGCGGGCCTGCTGGTCGTCCGTGACCGGCCTGCGGAGGAAATCCGTGCGGATCTTCCGGGGGCTCTTCACAATTTTTTCCAGGAGGGGGATGAGGCGCTCCTTGCAGGTCCCGAAGGCTTCATCCAGGACGCCGGAGGTCATGCCCTGCTCGTAGTCGTCGAGCAGGCAGTCGTAGGGCGTCTGTCCGGCGGCGTCCGCGCCGCGCAGGTCGATCATCTGCCGGTTGGCCCCCACGACCTCCTCCAGGGAGGGGGCGAAAAGGCTGTAGTCGGAGGCCCGGCGCGCCTCGCTCCACTTGACGAAGGCGCGGTTGAAGACCAGGGAAAACTCGTGCTGCATAGCGGGTGTGATGTTTTTGTTCTGCAGGTAAGCTCTGTGGAGAAGCCCTGCCAGGGCGCTGTCCCGCTCCCCCAGCCGGTCCCGGTGCTCATACAGGTCCTCCGCCGCCTCGACAAAGGCCGGATCCTTGATCAGCTTGTAGGACTGGTTGCTGAGGAAGGCCATGACCCGGCCCTGTTCCTCCATGGCATCTGCGGGGCAGATGGTCTCCTGATCAAACATCAGCACCCTCGCGGCGTGGTCGTACTGTTCCGCCTCGCCGAGCACCCTCTTCACGTATTCCAGGTTTTCTGTCGTCTTCTCCCTGCTGTCTGATTCCGGTTCCGTTTTTACATTTATTTGATCATTCATTTTTCTGCGCTCCATGTCTTTTTGTCCACTTTTGGACTGCTTTTCTCTCTTTTCACACCTATTATTATACCACGCACTGCCAAAAAGGTTATTTCGCCGGTATTATTTTTGCGTAACTTTCCGCATGTTTATGCCGCGAAGCGGCCTGAAGCTCCGCTGATCCTTCACCGTCCGGCTCTTGCGAAGCATGTGCTGCCTCCGCGAAAACGCCTCCGGCTGCCGCTCCGGCAAGCGGCACGGTCGGAAAGAATGCGCACACTCTTTTCTGATATCTGCTATAATGGAGATTACTTTTTCGCTTCCGGAACAGGCAGCGCACACTTTACAGGAGGTCATCACTGCAGGCATGACGAATTTCGGACATTTTTATCTGGATAAAGAAAAGGATATCATCGTAGATCTGCATATGGAGGGGGAGACGCTGTCCTATGTGCTGCGGACGCCCAACCACAAGTCCGGCAACCTGATCACCAATCTGGCCGGTCTGTGCGGTCTGCCCCTGAGCTTCGACGAAAGCGGGCTCAAGATCGTCCGGGGAGAGGTGCCCTGCTATATCGACGGAACCAACCGGGCCGTCTATACCCTGCGGCTTGGCGACACCAAGATCGCCAACATCTATCCGGACGGGACGATCGAGCGCAAGGCCTCCATTCCCGCCATCGCCAAGACGCTGATGAGCCAGACCCGGAAGTACGGGCTGGGCACCTGGGAGACGCTGGTCAAGACCTATATTCCCCGGGAATACAAGTTCCGGACGGACCTGCACACGCACATGAACGCCAACCTGGATCCGGACATCCTGATCGCGCTGGGCATCCATCACCAGATCCGCTATCCCCTCTACTACATCCGCAAGCTGCAGCTGCGCTGTACGCCCGCGCAGGAGGAGCTTCTGGCCGGGCGCCGGGCAGTGACGGCGGATCGGTTTGCCGACTCCCCCCTGCAGGGCAAGTATCTGACCCGTAGGATCAACGACAATACCTTTATCAATTTCGCGGATTTCATCCTGGCCGATCCGGACAATGCCGCCTACAACATTCCCAGGATCCGGGCCTCCCTGACCATTCTGAAGGACGGGCAGGCGGTCTTTTCCAATCTGGAGAAGGTCTACCTCTACCGCTATGTCTTCACCAAGGGGGAGGCCGCGGAGGACCCGGTCGATCTGAAGTCCTACGGGCCTGTACCGGACGAAGATATCGCAGCTGCGCTGGTACAGATGGAAAAAGACCGGGAGGATCCGGTCTATGCATCTTTTTCCCTGTTACAGAACAAGCTGCTCTGGATCGCGCGCGGCTGCGCCAGCAGGGGCATCTGCTATATGGAGATCTCCGACACCGGTCTCGTCAAGCCTGAATCCGCTGCAGCCCTCCTGGGGCAGATCCATGCGGCCATGCCGGCGATCACCAGTGAGACAGGCGTTGTCCTGCGCTTCCTGGCCTCCTTCCGCCGGATCCCGCTGACGATCATCCGCGACCAGGTGGAATCCGACCGGGTCGTCCAGGACCAGGTCCGGACCCTGCGGGCCATTGCCTGCGACCCCTATGTGGCCGGCTCCGATATCATCGGGGAGGAGATCAACGATATCCGGGACCTGCAGCCCCTGATCCGGGAGCTGGTCGCCATCGCAGGCGCCAATCCGGGCTTTGTCATCCGGATCCACGCGGGTGAGAACGATTCTCTCAAAAACAACGTGGCGGAGAGCCTGCACTGTGTGAAGGAATCTCTGGCGCCCGGGCAGGCCATGCCGCCCCTGCGGATCGGCCACGGCCTCTACACGACCCCGCTGGGCTCCCGGGCCGGCCGGCAGCTGATGGAGGAGCTGCGCGAGGCCGGGGCGGTCCTGGAATTCCAGCTGACCTCCAATGTCCGTCTGAACAATCTCAGCATCCTGCGCCGCCATCCCCTCAAGCAGTATCTGGCAAACGGGATCTCCTGTGTCCAGGGCACCGACGGCGGCGCCCTCTACGGGACGGACTCGATCGATGAGGAGCTGGCCCTGGAGCGGATGCTGCACCTGTCCCACGGGGATATGCTGGCCATGCGGCAGGCCGAGGACCGGGTCCTGGCGGCGAGCCTGGACACCTTTGCCCGCAAGCAGGCGGCCTTCGCGGGCATGTGCGGGCAGCAGGCCGCGCCGGAGGCCCTTGCCGGCTCGAAAAGTCCTCAGGCCGCGCCGGAGACCCCTGCCCTTCTGTATGATCCGCAGGCTGTGGAGGCTTTTCTCGATGAGCGGATCCGGAGGGAGCCTGTGCCGGACGAGACACTCATGATCGGCCGGGGCAGCCTGGAGAGTGCAAAGTGTCTGAGCGGCCTCGTGCGGGAGATGCCGACGGATAAGGTTCCCGTCATTCTGCTGGGCGGGAGCTTTAACACCGACCGGCGGCCGACCCGGATGCAGGACTGGGCCGTCGAAATGCTGCGCCGGATCGTGGAAGAGGCGGATCCGGACAGGGTATTTTTTGTCATCGGCTACAGGATGCTGGCCTATGAGCGGGAGCTGGTCCGGCTCTGCCGCGGGAGGTTTGAGATCTTTGCCATGGTGCCGACCCGGCTGACGGAACAGGAGGCAAGCCGGCTCCTGAAAAGCGGCGCGGGGATCCGGATCTCCATCGAGCCGGTCGGTCTGGGGCTCTACAAGAGCTACGCCTACGAGATTTTCAACCGCCGTTCCTCTGTGGTCGTGGCCCTGGACGGCAACTCCGCGGGCACCAACGTCATTCAGGCTGCCCGCAACGGCAAGCACAGGGCCGGGATCTTCATCAACCGCCACGCCACCAGTCTCTACTCCAAGGCCCTGACCCTGCGTGGCTATGCAACCATCTTCGATTCCGTCGAAGCCGCAGACCTCATCCTCTACGCAGCTGAAAGAGCGTGGGAACGGATGCAGGGAAAACAAAACTGAAATCCGATATTTTCTGAAAAGAAAAACTGCTGCGGGTGCTCTGATCTTCTTCGTCAGGGGCCTGCAGCAGTTTTTTGTCATGATGATTCGATTGCAGTTTTTGTATCTTCAGAACCGTCCCTTACAGTTTTACGTCCCTTGCGTTCTTCCAAAAAACCAGCGAGATACGTCCCTGGTGGTTTTGTCAGTAAGGAATATCCGCAATGACGTCGGCAGGAGTGATCTTCCGTGTGATGAGGCCTTCCTCGTACATCCAGTCGATGTTCTCCTGCCAGTTCTCCTCTGTCTGGGTCAGGAAGGGCGCGTCTGCTGTCTCCATAAGGGGGAGAAGGGTCTCGCAGGACTTTTTCTCCACGGTGGGGGACAAGGGGAAGTTCTCAGCGCTCTGGTTGTCGAGCAGGATCTGCAGGCAGGCGTCGGGATCCTCCTGGAAGTCGTCAAAGCCCTTCGCGCAGGCGCGCAGGAAGCCGGCGAGGACCTCGGGCTCGTTTTCGATGGTCTCGTCGTTTGCCAGGAAGACAGCCTCGTAGTAGTTGGGGATGCCGTACTCGTTGACGAGGAAGTAGTTGACGTCGAAGCCCTCTTCCTCCAGCTGGGGCACCTCGTGGTTGACCAGGCAGCCGATGGTGGCGTCGACCTGGTCGGTGGTCATGGCGCTCATCAGCTCGAATCCGACGTTGATCAGGTCCACGTTGTCAGGGTCCTCTCCGTTGGCCTTGAGCATGGTGCGGACCAGGGCCTCGCTGAGGGCTGTCCCTGCGTAGCCGATCTTTTTGCCGGCCATATCCCTGGGCTCCTTGATGTTCTTGTCCGCCAGGGACAGGATGACATTGAGGGGGGACTGGACGACGGCGCCGATGGACTTGATGTGGACGCCCTGGTCGGCGACCGCCTGGATGGCGTCGTGCTCATAGTAGAGGCCGATGTCCGCCTTGCCCGCGGATACAAGGGCAATGGCATCGTTTTCATTGGCCGGGAAGCGGATGTTGACATCCAGCCCTTCCTCGGCGAAGTAGCCCCGCTCAATGGCGGTGTAAAGGAAGGCGTGAAGGGCGTTGGGGTACCAGTCAAGGACCACGTCCATCTTGCGCAGCTCACCGGAGGACGCCTCGGCAGCGCCGGTCTCTGCGGCAGAGGCGGAATCCTCTCCCGCCCCGGTTTCTTCGCCGCTCTCCGCGGTCTCCTGTGTGTCCTTCTGCGCGCCGCCGGAATTGCTAGCGGAGCTGCCGCAGCCGGCGCAGAGCGTCAGGCACAGGGCTGCCGCCAGGATCAGGCTCAGCAGTCTTTTTTTCGTTGCGGGTTTCTTTTTCATAGATTTATCCTCCTGAGATTGTTTTGTAATATTTGTTCGCATAAGGAGCCAAGGGGACGGTTCTCTGGCCCTTTTGGCAGGTACTCTTCTGCGTCAAAGGCCGGATCTGAGCCGGATGGAAGGGGCCGGAGAACCGTCCCCTCGGTACACCTCGGTACATGAGCCGGAGAACCGTCCCCGTGGTCCCTCCCCATGGTCCCTATTCAGCGCGCCAGGTGACGATGCGGCGCTCGAGGATCGTGACGATCGAGGTGAGGAGCATGGCGGCGATGGAGAGCAGCAGGATGGGGGCGAAGACGCCGGCGCCGTCCAGCTGGGTCATCATGCGGCGGCTGAAATAGCCGAGGCCGCTCTGGGCGCCGAGCCACTCGCCGATGGCCGCGCCGATGACAGAGAGCGGGACCGCCATCTTGAGTGCCGAGAAAAAGAAGGGCAGGACGGCGGGCAGCTTGAGCTTGAAAAACATCTGGCGGGTGTCTGCGCCCATACAGAACATGAGCTCCATCATCTCGGTCCTGATGGAGCGGAAGCCGTCAAAGACCGTGATGGTGACCGGGAAAAAGGTCATCAGGACGGTGACGAGGACCTTGCTCCAGATGGTGTATCCGAACCAGAGGACAAAGAGGGGCGCCAGTGCCGTCGTCGGGATGGTCTGAGAGGCGATCACCAGGGGGTAGAGAGCCTTTTCGGCGACGGGGCTCATGTCCATGAGGATGGCAAGGGCCAGGCCGAGCACGATGGAAATGATCAGTCCGATGGCAACGACGGACATGGTGGCCGGCAGGTGGGCCGTAAAGAGGGGGCCCCGCAGTTCCCAGAGTTTCTGTACGACCTGGACAGGCGAAGGCAGGATGTAGGCGGCATTCATACCCATGGCCGCCATCTGCCACAGCATGAGCAGGGCAAATACCAGGATGGCCGCGGGCAGGTTGGCCCGGTTTGTATTTTCAGAAGTCATTGTAGTCTCCGGTTGTAATTTTCAGACATGCCCGTACCTATGAATACTTATTCCGGTTTTCAGGCAGGTCTGCGTCTACAGACAGGTTCCTGTTTTTATAAGTTTTCATCAGGCTTTTTTTTTTAAATCCTCAAATATGATCATCCGAAATAATTCGTAAAAAGAGGCTCCCTCACAGCTGTGGCACGGGATTGCTGCGCAGCTTGTGGATCAGTGTCTCCTTGAGCTCCTGGATCTCGGGCCGTCCCAGGCTCTCGATCGTGCGGGGCATGCCGAGGGGAATGTCCACGGAGGTCAGGGATGTGATGGGACACTTCTCAGCGACGAGGACGCGGCCGGACAGAAAGATGGCCTCCTCGACATCGTGGGTGATGAAGAGGACGGTTTTTTTATCCCTCTCCCACTGCCGCAGGAGCCATTCGCGCATTTCGATGCGGGTCAGGTAGTCCAGGGCGGAGAAAGGCTCGTCCAGGAGCAGGATGTCCGAGCCTGTCAGCAGGGTGCGGGCAAAGGCCGCCCGCTGCCGCATGCCGCCCGAGAGCTCGGAGGGACGCTTGTCCCCTTTTCCCGCCAGGCCGACTTCCGCCAGGGCGGCCTGCGCGTGGCGGCGCTGCTCCTCTTTGGGGATTCCGCCCTGCAGTTCCATGGGCAGACAGAGGTTTTCCTCGACGGTGCGCCAGGGGAAAAGCAGGTCCTGCTGGGGCATGTAGCCGCATACCGCGCGGCCCGGGGCCGTTTCTCCCCCGTCACCCGCGACGATTCTTCCGTCCACCCGGATGGTCCCGCTCTCCGGTTTCAGGAGGCGGTTGATCAGGCGGAAGATGGTGCTCTTGCCGCAGCCGGAGGCGCCGATGATGGAGACAAATTCTCCGCGGTCTATATGAAAACTCAGATGGTCGATGATGGGGCTTTTTTCGACCGGATACTGGTAGACCACCTGTTCAAAATCCAGCATATTGTTCCTTTCCTGTATCTGTCCCTTTCTTATCCGCGACCGCTCCACAGGCACCAGGCACCGGCTCATCGCTTGCGTGTCTTCCGAAGACGTATTAAGACCGCTCCACAGGCACCAGGCACCGGCCTCAGTCCCGCATCTCCCAGGCCATGTCCCAGAAGGACATCTCGTAGCGGGAGCAGGTCTCAAAAATATCCTCCAGATGGGCCAGCTGCGTCTCGTTCATGCCGGCGCAGAGGCACTCTGTCAGTCTGATCAGCTCCTGGTTTGCCTCATGGTATTCCGGGCAGGCGTATCCGTCGACCCATTCTCCGTAAAAAGGATGCCGGTCGGCGCCGGGATGAAGCTCAAGGATCCTCCTTGCAATGTGCTCGTAGCTCAGCGCGCAGGACAGGATCGACACGGCGATCTCCGGAGCGCCCTCCTCATAGCCGACCTGCAGCATATAGGCGGTATAGGAGCGGTTGTCAAGGGCGGCCTTCGCCTGCTCCGCGTCCTCCAGCCGGATCCCCAGACGGGCCATGTAGCCGCGGTGGATGTCCATCTCGCCGTCCATGATCTGTTTGACATAGGCGGCAAAGAGACGCATGCTCTCCATGTCCTTCGCCTTGGCGACGCCCAGGGCAAAAACCCTGGCGTAATCGACCAGGTAGAGATAGTCCTGGATCATGTAGAAGCGGAACTTCTCCTGATCGAGCGTGCCGTCCGCGATCCCCTGTACAAAGGGGTGGTCCAGGTAAGCGTCCCAGAGGCCGGCAGTGCGCTGTAAAAAGCGGGCAGTCACCCGGCCGGCTCCGGCAAAGTATTCCGGAAGGGCTGCTGCAGGTGTTTTTTTATCTAGATTCATGATTTCCTCCATCTGGCCGGTATGCGATGCTGCCGGCATTTTTTATTCATACAGGCCGGTCATTTATGTCAGGTGACCGGGCCTGGTCTGAGCCGGCATGCGGCCCGGTCTGCTGTTCCAGGAATACAGTCCAGTCTGTTGTATGCAAGATCAATTGCAACATAAAAGGACAGGTCCTGATGGAACCTGTCCTGATGATAACTGCACAAATGCCCTGGCATCGGTCTGCGGCGGGGTTTTTCCCGTCCGTATCTCAGATAATGGCAAATGATGTCCTGCTTCCTACGCCGGCATTATCCGGATCAGGTTCCATGGTATCAGAGCTCGTTTACTCTGTCTCAGCCGGGATGACCCAGCCCCCATCTGTCATTCAATTGTTTTTCAGTCTGCCCGGATCAACCCTCCTCCCGGAGAGGATGATATCCCGCGCTGTAAGACAAACTGGATTGTACACTTTTCCTGTTGTCAAGTCAACCGATATTGTCTGACCGGCTGTAGTACCAATACTGTCTGACCGGCTGTAGTACCAATATGTCTGACCGGCTTTGGTGCCGAAACGAAGAATCTGTCATGCCCCGGTTTCGCACACAGTCCCCTGAAAGGGACCAGAGAACCGTCCCCGTGGTCCCCTTAGTCAACCAATACTGTCTTCCGAGTCAGCGTCTTCCGCCGGTGAAAAGGACGGCTGGACGGGTTCGATCTGGAAGAAGCCATCTGTCTTGACCACGATCTGGTATTGGTCTTCGTAGATGATCTCGCCGGGTGTATTGGTATACACCAGATAATAGGGGTGGTTGTACTTTTCGAGCAGCCAGAGGGCCGGCCGGATCATCTTCATCATCTCGTCGGCGTTCTCCGTTTTGAACCAGCAGACGACCGATTCCTGCCTCCTGCATGGATCAGGAAAGGGAAGGACCTCCGCAAACCACTTGTCGATCTCCCGGTACAGGTCCGCGTCTTCCTCTTCCATCGCATCATTCTGGATCAGCTGCCAGCACATGCTGAAGACGCCCTTTGCATACATCGTGTTTTCCGCCAGTTCCTTTCCCTGGATCCTGACGTATTTATAGTTCATTGCCATAGTACGCCTCCCTTCTGCCTGTTTTCCCGAATGGATTTCCTGCTTCTATTATACATGAAAAAGAGTTCTGATTGGAAAAGTATAGAGAAATATCCATGGCATATCCATGGTACAATAGTAGCTGTATCAGACCCACAGCAGGCATACGAGAGGAAAACAGATGAAAAAAGAAATCACAGGGCGCATCCCGGTGCTGCTGATGATCGTCGGGCTGGGCATGTGCGTCGTCGGAGTAGTCACGGGAGAGGCGGGCGTCATATTTATGAAAGCCGCCAGGATCTGCATGGAGTGTATCGGCCTTGGTTAAGCATGTCAGAAAAATCATACAGGCGGGATGGGGTATTCTCACGAACGCCTATGTCAGAGGATTTATACCGGGCGGACCCATGCTGTATCAGGGGCCGCTCAAACATTTCTGCGTCCCGGGGATGAACTGCTATTCCTGTCCGGGCGCGCTGGGTGCCTGTCCCGTCGGCTCCCTGCAGGCCGTCCTGAACGAACGGCACAGACGGTTCCCCTTTTACGTGCTGGGCTGGATGATCTTCGTCGGCGCCGCCGTCGGCAGGTTCATCTGCGGCTGGCTCTGCTTGTTCGGTCTGCTGCAGGAGCTTCTGTATAAGATCCCGGTCAGGAAGGTCAGGGTTGCGGACAAAGTCGACCGTCCTCTGCGATATCTGAAGTATATTGTCCTGGCAGTCCTGGTGGTCGGGCTGCCCCTCCTGTACAGGACCAGATACGGGGCGGGGGATCCTTCTTTCTGCAAATACGTGTGTCCCGTCGGGACGCTGGAGGGCGGTGTGCCGCATGTGCTGCTCAATGGTACGCTGCGGCCCGCGCTCGGCTGGCTCTTCCGGTGGAAAATGCTCCTGCTGGTCCTGTGCATTGCGGCTTCTGTGGTGATCTACAGACCCTTCTGCAGATACATCTGTCCGCTGGGCGCCTTCTATGCCCTCTTCCAGCGCTTCAGCCTGGTCCGGATCAGGGTGGACAGCGATGCCTGTATCAACTGCGGCGCCTGCCACAGGGTCTGCGGCATGCAGGTGGATCCGCATGTGATGCCGGACAGCGCAGAATGTATCCGCTGCGGGGAGTGCATGAAGGCCTGCCCGGTCAATGCCCTGTCCTTTACAGCAGGCGGCAAAGGGTTTTGCAGCAGAAGTACCGGCAGTAATATTGGCAGTAATACCGGAAACAAAAAGCACCTGAGGCGCCTTGATGTTTTTTCCTGATTATTTTTTTCTCAGAAGGGAGTACTTCATCGTGAAGAAAAAAGTATTAATTTTGTTGATCTCTGCTTTACTGGCCTGCCTGGTGGCGGCCTGTTCCGGCGGCGGAAACAGTCAGCAGGGAGCCTCCGGAACAGCCGGTTCCTCTACGGGAGGAGCTTCCGGCAGCTCTGCCGGGGAAGGAGCTTCGGAAACCGGGGATGAGCCGGCTGATGGAACCGATGCAGCGGAAAAAGCCGGCCAGACCGGAGCAGGTTCCGCCATTGCCTTCGAGACGACCGATCTGGATGGAAATCCGGTCTCTTCCGCGGATATTTTCAGCCGGAACAGGCTCACCATGGTGAATATCTGGGGCACCTTCTGCGGCCCCTGCATCAACGAGATGCCCGACCTGGAGATCCTGAACCAGAGGCTCGGGAACAAGGGCTGCGGTCTTGTCGGTGTCGTGATCGACGCAGGCGGCGATTATCAGATGGAAGTGATCCGGGCAGCGGAGGAGATCATCGGAGACACCGGCGTCAGCTACCTGAATCTCCTGCCCTGGGAGGGCATCGATGACCAGTTCCCCGCGCAATATATTCCCACCACCTTCTTCGTCGATGCGAATGGAAATATCGTCGGAAAGGCAGCTGTCGGCTCCCGGGGCGCGGATGACTACGAGGCCCTGATCGACGAAGCGCTGGCCGCCGCCGGGCAGTGACAATGTGCCGGAGGAACCAGAGGGACGGTTATACGGTCCCTTTTACAATCAGGAACCACGGGGACCGGAGAACCGTCCCCGTGGTCCTCAGGCTTCTTTTCTCTTGAGGGTCATGTTCATGACGACGGCAAGGGTCAGGATGGCGGCCATGACTGCGAGGACGCAGAAGCCGATGCGGACGGAAAAGAGGTCCGAGAGCCAGCCGATGGCCGCAGGTGCTGCGGCGCCGCCGATGCCTGCAATCGTGACGTAGAGGCCCATGGCGGAGGAATAGTGTGCGAAGACGCCGCTGGCGTTGGACACAGCCGTTCCGTAGACGCCGGACAGGCACAGGCCCAGGCCGATGGTGGAGATAAACAGGAGCGGCGCGTTCGTGCTCACGATCAGGAGGATCATGAAGACAGCC
Organism: uncultured Lachnospiraceae bacterium; assembly: GCA_902781215.1. Taxonomy (GTDB): domain Bacteria; phylum Bacillota; class Clostridia; order Lachnospirales; family Lachnospiraceae; genus CAG-791. Next base: position 16,587 of record CACZIO010000006.1, on the reverse strand, counting down.
GTCCCGGAACCCATGATGAGGAGCATCCTCTCCGGACGCCATTTCATGGCGATGACCATGCAGATGATCCTGCCGATCAGGAAGGCGAACCAGAGCAGGGAAGTGGTCAGCTGGGAGACCTGTTCGCTGACAATGCCGGTCTCCAGGTAGTAGGTGGTCAACCAGCCCATGAGGGAGCTCTCCAGGGCCTGGTCACAGATTCCCATGAGGAGGGTCCACAGAAAGAGCGGATCCCGGAAAAAGTCGAGGGAGGTGTCGACAGCCGCGGGCGCTTCTGCATCTGCCCCGTCCGAGGTCATATCCATTTTGATAAAGATGCCTGCGATCACAGCCAGCAGGGAGAGGACGGCGGATACGATCATGGCGTAAAGCCAGCCTTTTTCCGCGGAGAGGCCCGTCAGGAAGAGGGCGAAGAAGGGGGCCAGACATGCTCCGATCGCAAAGAAAATATGCAGGGAGTTTATGGGGCCGGCTTCGCCTTCGGCGTAGTTGCTGATCACCCGGTTGTTGTAGTCGGTAATAGCACCCTTGGAAATGCCGACCAGAAACATGGCAACAGCCAGGAAGAGGAAGGAACCGCCCTTCACCAGCATGAACATGCCGACCGGGAGGAAGGCGACGGTCCCCACATAGGCCTTGTGGATGCCGAGCTTGAGAACGGCGGCCCCCGTCACGAGTCCGACCAGCAGAAAGCCCACGGACTGCACGGAGAGCAGGTTCCCGCTCTGTCCGTAGCTCAGCGCATTGGCCTCCCGCAGCTGGGGCAGGATCGATCCGATCAGGATCACCGCAACGCCCAGAACGAAATAGACGAAATACAGTTCCAATACTGCCGCCCGGCGGTATCCGGGCAGCTTCTGCCAGAATTCTTTCAACTTCTTACCCCCTGTACACAACAACTGTCGGCTTTACATGCCCTCCCATGGAAGGAAACGGAGCTGACCTCAGGCCCTCCTGCAGCATCTTTTTTCCGCCGCACTCATCCACTTCACTGATTATAGGAAGGATGCAGACTTCTTTTCAGTGCCCGTCAGGACCAAAACTATCGCATCCGGGACAAAGACAAGATATCAACAAAACAGGTGGTTTCAGCCCTTGAAACCACCTGTTTGAGAGCAATATGTTGATATATTATAACAATCCGGCACCGGAAACAAGAGGATTGCGACCTGAATCGTCCCCCCCCACGGTGTTCAGTGGCTTTGACGACGAATAATATCGCAATCCGGACATGTGCAAGATGATGATATTTTTGTGGATTTTACTGATAATACCCCCCTTTTTAACAGCAATATTATGCTAAAATATAGTAATCAGGACAAAAAAACAGGGGGATTTCGACATGATCTATCATCAAAAAAAAGATCTGACACTCGGCGACAACAGCGAGGAGCTGCTGTCGGAAGCTTCCGGCGGTCTGCCCTTCATGTGCATGTTTGATGAAGGCCGGCTGTTCACGGGACAGCATATCCCGTGGCACTGGCACGACCAGATCGAGCTGAATTATGTGGAGACAGGGTCCTTCCGGATCCACACGCCCGATGAGGAACTGGAAGTGCAGCAGGGCGACGCCCTTTTCATCAACAGAAATGTCATGCATTCCTATGACCTGTCAGAGTCGGTCAACTACTATGCCTATACATTTGACACGCAGTTCCTGTCGGGAGAATTCGGCGGTTATCTGGACCGGAAGTATTTCTCTCCCGTCTTCCATTCCAGGAGCCTGTCTGTGGTCCATCTGCGCCCCGACACGGTGCGGCGGGTCCGGATGATCGACTGCCTGCTGCAGAGCATCGACGCGGTCCGGGAGGAACCCGCGGGGTATGAGCTCATGATCCGGGAGAGCATGAGCCGCTTTTTCCTGATAATGCTGGAGGAAAAAAAGGAGGAGCTGGCCGGGGAGACAACCGGCGACAAGCGCGATCTGGACCGGATGAAGGTCATGCTCCAGTATATTTACGCGCACTACAGCGAGCCGGTCACCCTGGACGATATCGCAGCAACAGCCGGGATCAGCACCCGTGAATGCGCAAGGTGTTTCCGGCGCGCGATCAACCGGCCGCCCGTCCGCTTCCTGATCGAATACAGGGCCCAGATGGCCGCCATGATGCTGATCCGGACAGACAATAGCATCTCCTCCATCGCGGAACAGTGCGGCTTTGTCTCCGACAGCTATTTTGGCAAGATTTTCAAGGAAATCTACAGCTGCACGCCCAGAGATTACCGGAAAACACATATTTCCGAGACTGAAAAGAAATGACGACAAATGACAACGGAACAGGCATAACCAGTTTCCGGGACAGACTGAGAAATGACACGGAACAGGCATAACGTGTTTCCAGGACCGATTGAGAAATGACTTGCGACAGGAACGAATGCTTATGAAAAAAAGGCCTTTTGGATTTGCTTTTCTTATTGTTCTGCTGATGTTTGCGCTGACAGTCAATCCATGTTTTGCAGCAGAGGGCACCACGGGCAGCACTGCGGAAAAGGCCGCGGCGGCGGAGAGTGCCACGGGCGCCACGGCAGAGAAAGCTGCCGAAGAGCCCGAACCGCCCGTGGAACCCCGTATTCCGGATCAATGGGTGGAGCACGGAGACCATCTCAGGCTCCGCGCGGCGGGCGGTAAATACAGGAAGGGCTTCGCCCTGCGCCGCGGCAGTCTGCATTTTTTTGATTCAAACGGAAATCTGCAGACGGGGTGGATCAGCTTCGGCGGAAAGACCTATTATGCCAGCCGCATGCACGGCGAGCGCGGCCGGGGCGAGATCATGACGGGACTGGTCCGGATCGACAGGCATTACTATCTGTTGGATCCCGATTCGACACCGGTCTCCGGCGCCATGTACACGGGCTTCCATCAGGAACAGGGAAATCTGTATTATTTTCACCCGGACGGGCGGCTTGCAACAGGGTGGTTTATGGACTCCGGCTGTCAGTATTACGCGCAGACAGGGCGGACGGGCGACCACAGCGATTACGGCGCGGTCCTGGCTGGTGTCCAGCACAAGGGCGGAAAGACCTACCGCTTCGCGCCGTGGGGGATCCTGGAGGAGACCATGACGGCAGAGCCGGCAGGCCCCTTTGACCCGCCGGCCGGCTTCCGGCCCATCATCCAGTATCCGGACCTGCCGACGGGGTGCGAGACGACCTCTCTGACCATGGTCCTTAATTATCTGGGCTATCCTGTGGACAAGCTGGACCTGGCCGACCACTATCTGGACAAAAAACCGGTCGGCGAGGCGGATTTCTACAAATATTTTGTCGGTGACCCCCGGGACGTTGCATCCTTTGGCTGTTACTCACCCGTGATCGTCAAGGCCGCCAACCGGTATCTGGAGAAAAAGGGTTCTGAACTGAATGCCAGGAACATCTCCGGCAGCCCCCTGGAGGCGCTGGCAGCCTATACGAAGCAGGGAATCCCCGTGATCGTCTGGGGGACCGCCGGCTGCCGGCCGGGCCACTACACCGTGACCTGGGAGATCGACGGCAGGAACATGACCTGGTACTCGCCGGAGCACTGCATGGTCCTGGTCGCCTGCTATGCCGACCGCGTCGTCCTGGCAGACCCGCTCTGGGGCCGCTTTGTCACCTACGACCGGAACCTGTTTGACAAACGCTACCGGTCGCTCCACCGCCAGGCGGTCGTGATCCGGTAAAAGACCACAGGGGACACCACCCGGGACGGATCTGGTCAGATCCGTCCCTTATGTTTTTTCAGAATATTGTCAGGTTCCGGGCTGCAGTCAGAACGGCAGGTAGGCCGCCAGGACGGCCAGGAGAACGGCAGGCAGCATGTTGGCGACGCGGACTTTTTTCCCCCAGACCAGATTGACGCCGACACAGAAGATCAGGATGGATCCGATCAGGGACAGGTTGGCGATCGCCGCGTCGGTCATGACGGGCGCGATGAGGCTGGCGAGGATGGTGATGGATCCTTCAAAGGCAAAGATGGGGATGGCGGAGAAGGTACAGCCCCTGCCCATGGAGGATGTCATGACCGCGACGATGATGAAGTCAAGGACGGATTTCACGGCCAGAGTCGAGTAATCCCCCGTCACGCCGTCCTGGATGGCGCCGACGATGGCCATGGCACCTATGCAGACGGTGAGGGAGCAGGTGACAAAGGCGTCCACGAAGCGGGCATCCTTCGCGTTGCCGGTTCTGATTTTCAACCACTCTCCGAAGCGCTCAAAGCCGTCCTCGATGCGCAGAAGTTCACCGAGGATGGTTCCCAATGCCAGGCACAGGACGACGAACATGGACCTGCCGCTGGTGAGGGAATAGGCCACACTGCCCGCAGCCCCGGCACCTGCCGGTGACTGCGCTGCCGATGACGCCGTGATCTGCAGCATACCTTCCATAGTACCTGCGATTGCAATAAAAAGGACGCTGACACCGCAGGCCTTGTTGATGGCTTCCTGCTGCTCCTGTGCAAAAAGGCGGCCCACCAGGTGCCCCGCAAGGCCCCCTCCGATCACCGCCGCTGTATTGATCAGTGTTCCTGCTCCGTGCATTTTAAATTCTGTCCTTTTCGTGTATCTTTACCGGGTCAAAAAACATCTGCGATTATAACACGAATTGAACTCTGATACACCCCCGTACAACAGGTATTTTGTACATGTCCTTCATTTGCATTTAACTTTGCAATTCAGGATATTTTGCACATTGCTTTTGCAGAAAGGCAGAAAGGCCGTGCAGTTTAATTCCTACAGGCTGTTGACTATTTTGGCAACAGCAAGTATTCTAATCAAATCATTCATTTGTTTATTTTTAGAAGAAATCCGGAGGAAGAATATATGATCAGACTGATCGCCAGCGACATTGACGGCACACTGGTCCCGGAGGGGTCTCATGTGATCGATCCCGCCTATTATGATGTGATCCGCGAGCTGAAAGCGGAGGGGATCACCTTCTGCGCCTGCAGCGGGCGGCAATACTACAGTATGATGAAGCTGTTCGAGCCCGTTGCGGACGACATCTATTTTATCTCGGCAAACGGGACGGTCGTGCGCACACGGGACAGAGTCCTGCACAGCTGGACCATCGACCCGGAACTCTACCTGCCGGTCATTCAGAAGCTCCGCACCATCGAGGGGAGCGAAATCGTCGTCGAAGGTGTCGAAAAGAGCTGGATCGAGGGATATGAGACCCCCGTCACGAAGCTGATGCGCGACCAGTACCACTATTCCGTCGAAAACGTTCCCGATCTGGACGCGCTGGCCTCAGAGAGGATCGTCAAGATTTCACTGCACCATCCCAATGTCGAGGAGGCGACAAAAGATCTCTTCCGGTCCCACCGGCTGGAAAAGCTCTCCATGACGATCTCCGGCGCGGCCTGGCTGGACATTATTTCTCCCGAAGCCGGCAAGGGCGAGGCTTTCGCCCTGCTGCAGGAATATCTGGGCGTCGGGATCGAGGAGACCGTCTATTTCGGCGACAACCTCAACGACCTCTCCGCCTTCCATGAGGCGGGCGTCGCCGCGACGGTTGCAAACGCCCGTCAGGAGATGCACGACGCCGCGGACATCGTGGCCAGTTCTTTTTCGGACCTCGGCGTGCTCCGGCAGCTCCGCCACATCCTGGACCTGGAAAAGCGGTTCAAGGCGGAGGGGAATATCTGAACCGGAGCAGGAAGCTCCAATGGAAATCAACCGGGACAGGTCCGGCTGGTTCTATTTTGAACCGGCCGGACCTGTCCCTTTCATTTTGCCTTTTTTGATACGTCCCTGGTGACTCATTCCGTCATGCGGCAGTCCTCGATGTGCCAGCGTCTGCCGCTGTTTTTTCACTGCCGGATCTGCCAGGCCTGCACGGTCCAGGTCTGCCAGTTGTCGCTGTTGATCCGCTTCTGAACGGCGCTCACATCGGATCTCGATGTGCCGTACCAGGTGCCCCGGTACTCCGCCTCCTCCATGGTCCGGTCCTCGCCGGCCAGCAGACGGATCAGGACACTGTCGCAGATATTCTCCGAGCAGAGGAGGGCACTGTATTGTTCTTCCTCTTTGACAAGGACGAGGGCCAGGGTCGAAGCCTGCTCCTCCATGTCTTCAGCATTTTGAAGTCCGGTCTGTCTGTCATCCCGGATCCGCTGTCCGTTTTCCCAGATCACGATGCGTGAGGGCGTATACTGTTCACCGTGGTCCGTATACTGCGCCGTGATCCGGCCCTGCGGATCGCGTGACAGGGTCACAGAATACTGGCCGTCTGTCATGGGAATCTCAACCGGTTCCTGCGCATCGGCATCTTCGCTTTCCGCGGCGTCCGGATCAATCTGTATGTCGTCTTCTTCGCTTTCTTCGTTTTCCCCGGTGTCCGGAAGCTCCACAGAAAAAGAAGACGGCAGCATGAAGGCATTCTGTGACTGGGCGCCGGCCGCCGGATCCCAGAAGCCGAAATAGGCCAGGGAGTTGTAGATGCGGATCATATCTGAATTAAGAACCAGCATCAGGGGCTCCGGGTCCGCAGGATGAGTCTTGTCCAATAGTTTTGCGACCAGGATGTCAGGGTGGTCCTGTTTTTGGACTCTCCGAAGCTCCTCCTCTGCACCGTCCCGCTCCATGGGCAGGATCCGGAACAGGAGGTCGGCGGCCTCCCCGGGGGCAAGTCCCGCGCCGGTCAATACATCCAGGGCGTCGGTCCCGCTCTCGTTCAGCATACGCAGGATGCCGCGCATCAGCTTCGGGTCGTCCGTCAGAAGGACCCTGGCCATCATCCAGCTCAGGGCTCCGCTGTCACTTCCACCGTCGGACAGAGTCCTGCGCCTGGCCTGATATTCCAGGTAATAGCCGTCGTCCCACCAGGAAGCCAGGACTGTGTTTTCGGGGGTGTTGTCCCTGATCCAGGTCATGGCCTCACATTTGGCGTCGGTGACCAGGGACCGGTTGGTCGTGGCTGAGCGCCTGGCGCCCGAAAAGACCGGGTAGACGACAGCTGCCGTCATCAGGCACAGAAGACCGGTCACAGCCAGTCTGCACAGCATGCGGCGCCTGCCTTTTCTGGTCAGCCTTCCTCTCTTATTCCTTCGTCCCTTTTTCATCCGGTCTGCCAGACAGAAGAGACGGCCGATCAGAAGGCCGCACAGAATGCCAACCGGCAGGACCGCGATCTCCGCAAAGCGCTTGGCCCTGCAGGTCAAAATGGCGCCGCCCGCCATCCAGGTGCCCAGGAAAACGAGCTCAAGGATGAGGGGGACAAGCTCATCTTCCGGAAGGAAGAAACGATGCTTTGCCTTCTGCTCACTTGTTTTTTTCAGAGAAATCGAACTTTCAGGATCAGGCGCCTGTTGGATCGAACTTTCTGAATAAAGCTCCTGTCCGCTTGTTTTTTTCAGCCGCTTCGCATCCAGGACCAACAGGACTGCTTCCAGAGGGAACCAGCCGACCGCGAGGAGGACGGGAAGGGCGCCGCCCATGCGGCCGAGGACAGAGCTCAGGTCAGCCTTTACCAAGGCGGAGGGGGTCAGGGCAGGCAGGAAGGACAGGCGCTGCATCTCCGAAATGAATTCCAGGGCATAGGGCATGGCGCCGGTATCGCCCGAGGCCGTCCGGTAGGCGCCGACAATGCCGAGGATCTGGCGGACAAAAACGCTGCCGCCCGCCAGGAGCAGCAGGAGAACAGACAGTGACAGTGAGAGGACAGCTCCCCGGATCAATCCTCGCGAATGTTCCCGCAGGTAATCTTGCGGAAGCTCTCGCTGATCATCTTGCGGAAGCTCTCTCCGGTATTCCCGCGGAAGCAGAATGGTCACGAGACGGGTCAGGACCAGCGCGGCTGCCGTGCAGGCCGCTGTAAACAGAAAGTAGGCATAGTGGGCCTTCCAGCACAGGGACATGCAGGCGAAGGCGGCGGCGCTCAGGGCTGCACAGGCACTCTGCTCCTTCAGCCGGGCCGCACTCATACACCGCATGTGGGCGAGGATCGCGGTCAGCGGCAGGACCGCCAGGACCATATCTGTATCAAAAAAGCCCGCTGTCGTGTGGATGACAAAGGGAATCGCGCAGCCGGTCAGGACTGCGGCCGCGATCCCGCCGGGGATGGATGTTCTTTTTCTGACATAGAAAAAGGCAGGGACCACGGCGAGGCTCCCCAGGACCGGCCCCAGCCAGATGGAGGTCTGGTAGAGGGAAAAACCGAAGCGGGACAAAAGATGTTTCCAGATCAGATAAGCAAAGGCCGACAGACCGAGCGGGAGTGTGTCCCCTGTCTCCCGGTCATGGGTCCTGGCCCCGATCATGGGATCCCGGTCGCGGTCCACGTACCAGGAAGCCGTGTCCGTCCCGGCCATTTCCTGCGCCTTGCGCAGATAAAAATAGGAATCCATCTCGGAAAGATATGGATTCCCGGATTCATCCTGGAGATACTGCTGGTCCGCATAAATGACCGAGGGCAGGTCGTAAGCCGACGCCCGGATCAAAAAGGCCAGCGCAAACACAGCCAGGAGCGCCAGCCCCTGGAACAGGATGTTTTTCAATATATGCATCGGATGTGGTGACTGCCGGGAGGAGGTGTCCTCCGGACGCTTTTCCTGTATGTCCATAAATATGTCCCAAATCATTTCGGAAATCATCACACGGTCCCAACCTGAAGCACCACCCGGGACGGTTCCAGGAGGTTTGAAAGAACCGGTCAGTTCCGTCCCAGGCGGTTCATGTCGGCAGGGACGGGAGGTAGCGGCGCTGTTCCTCCTCAACAAAGCGGTGGATCCACTCCCTGTCGAGGAGGTTGTCAGCCGCGTCGGCGAGGGCGGATTCGTCGGCAAAGAGGTCGAACTCAGCCTGTTTGGTCTCGAGGAGGTCGCGGACGGCCTCGTCGACGGTGTTCTCACACAGGAGGTGGTAGACGAGGACATTGCGGGTCTGGCCCATGCGGTAGACGCGGGCGATGGCCTGGCGGGTCAGGGAGGGCTTGATCTGAGGTTCGCAGAAAATGACGATCTCCGCCGCCTGGATGTTGAGGCCGGTGCCGCCCGCCTGGATCTGGCACAGGAGGATGCAGCCCCCAGGAGTTTCAGTGAAGCGGTCCACGATCTGCTGGCGGTCGCCGGCGGGGGTACTGCCGGTGATCTCGCCTATGTAAAATTCCTGCCTTCCATCTCCGATGGCGGGAAGGCTGTGCTCTTCAGAATGATTTCCGCCTGCGCCGTCTGTACTGTCTGCCGTGTATAAACCGCCTGTACAGGGTGCGGCTGCTGACATCGATGGATCTGTTCCCTCGGATGAATATAAACCACCTGTACCAGGAGCAGTCTCCCGCGCAGCAATGTCCTCCAGCATCTCCGCCACCTTGCGGATGGTCTCGCGGAAGAAGGAATAAATGACGATCTTTTTCCCCTCGTCCAGGGCCTGGTCACAGAGCTCCCGGAGGCGGGTCATCTTGGCAGAGACGGCGGTATTGCCCTGCATGTCCTGCAGGAAGGAGACGCGGCGCATGCCGTTAAAGCTTTTGTCCAGGACGCAGGCGCGGTAGGCCTCCAGGTCCTGCGGGGTCATGGCGCACCACTCCTCTTCCTCCGTGCAGGGAGGCAGCTCCTCCAGGACCTGGTCCCGCTGCCTGCGCAGATAGGCGGGCGCCAGCATCTCCCGGAAGGCGGGGATGCGGCGCATGGCGGCGTTGGCGCGGATGGCGTCGGCCATGTCCGGGCGGACAAAGTCAAACAACTGGCACATCTCGATCACGTTGTTTTCGAGCGGGGTTCCGGTCATGAGCAGGATCCGCTCGGACTCCTCGTCCAGGGAGTGGATGAGGCGGGTCCTTTTGGCCTCGGGGTTTTTAATGTAGTGGGCTTCATCGATGACCAGCAGGGACAGGCGCATCTGATTGTCGATGCGGGGGGCGATCTTCCCCATGCTCTCATAGTTGGTCACTGCCGCGCCGCCCCGCTTCTTCCACGCAGTAAAAGAAGTCTCCAGCACGGTCCCGTGGAGGAGGTGGGGTTCCACATCGCTGAATTTTTCGATTTCCCGGCACCAGTTGATCATGACGGAGGCCGGACAGACGATGAGGAAGCGGGGCTCCATCTCGGTCACTGCCAGGTGGGCCATGGCCGCGATGGCCTGGATGGTCTTGCCCAGGCCCATCTCATCGCCCAGGAGGACCCGCTTCTGGGTCAGGATATAGCGGGTTCCGAAGGCCTGGTAGGCGCGCAGGTTCCCCTTGAAGGCGCGCAGGTCCAGGTCTGCGGCGTTGATCTGCGCAGCAAGCTGGGCGGGAATGCTGGAGTAGATGGTCTCCTGCGGGGCGCGGACGCCGCCCAGCGACTCCAGCAGGGCGTAGTAGGGCGCGCTGTTTTTGCGAAAATCATCCAGGGCAGCGGCTTCGTCTGTCCGGACCGCCCCTCCGTACAGGGACAAGAGCCTGCCCGCACGTCCGCAGAGGGGTCCACGTGCCAGTTCCATCAGGGCGCCGACGGCCAGGACCGTCCGCTCCTTTTTCTCCCGGCGGGAAAAGATCCAGCGCAGCCTGTCGCGGATCTCCACTGCCTGAATCCTGCTCTCGATCTGCGCGTGGAGGTCCTCCCGCAGAGGCTCCGCGTCCCGCAGGATTAGCGCCACCTGACGATATCGGCAGAGGAGGGTGATCAGGGTGCGGATGTCAGAATCCCGGAATTCACCGGGTATCCGGTCCTGTGAAAGTTCCCGCGAATCTCTCTGGCCTTGCGCCTTGGAAGATTCATTCTCCGTCCCGATCTCCAGCCGGATCCGGCCGGTCTCTGCCAGCTTCTCCAGAAAGGTCTCGGAAATCGACCGGATGGAGGCAGCCTGCTTCTCTCCGATGCCCTCCACGGCCTGCAGCTTCCAGTCCGGCAGCTGATAGAGGTCCAGGAGGGTGTGATAGCCCGCTTCCTCAAGCGCGGACACGCGGATGCCGGCGCGGGCGTTGCGCAGCTCCTCCACGGGGATCTGCGCCAGGCGGCCGACCGCCTGGACGCGGCGGGCCCTGGCACAAACAGCCTGAATCTCGGCCTCCAACGCCTGCGCCTGCGCAAACATCTGTTGAAAATTCTGATCCAGTGCCCGGAGGCTGTCGATCAGCCTTCTGATCTCACGAAAATCGGGACGATTCATCTTTTCTGCTCTTTCATGAATGTTTTACGGTATATTGCCGAGGAGCCGCCAGGGACGGTTCTCGACGGTTCTTTTTGGAGCCGCCGGGGACGGTTTTCACCGGTTCTTTTTGTACCGAGACAGGTCTGCCCGGCGGGAACTATCCTGGACGGTTTTCGACGGTTCTTTTTGGAGCCGCCGGGGACGTTTCTCACCGGTTCTTTTTATACCGGGGAGAAACGTCCCCGGTGGTTTCCACGAAGATTCTAATCAATCTTTTTGATCATTCTCAGGTTATGCTAAGGTTTCATGTGATATAAAGGTATTGTCAACAGGGAAAAAACAATTTTTTCCGCTGACTGCCTGCTTTCATAGCCACTACGTTTAACGGCGCTTTGAAAAACGGCAGTGAAGAAACGGACGAAAAATATTTTTCCTGACACCTGATTTCAGGTTCCTCTAAGGTTCAGGTGCTATAAAGTAAGCAGTTCATATAACAAAAACATTTTTCAACATTTTCATAAATCAAAAGCCGCTTTCATCAATTTATACGTGATGCTAACATCAGACGATCAAGCTGCTTTTATCAGATTATTGTAAAGGAGAACGAGATGAGAAACAATCGCCTTTTAACCGGTACCCTCTGTGCAGTCCTTCTGGCAGCGATGACTGCATGTCAGGCTTATATAGATACATCCGCAGGAAGCGCTTCCGCGGAAACGGTGACCGCGGTAGTGGCGGAGGCAGCGGCTTCCATGGAAGCCGCGGAATCCGCGGAAGCTGCAGAAGCCGACAGTTCCGATGGTGATGCTGCTTCCGGAAACAGCGGGACCACGGAATCCGTTGCCGAAACCAGTGCATCCGAAAGCAATACATCCTCCCAATCGGCAGCGTCCGATTCCAGCTCTGCCGGCACGGGCACAACAACTTCGGGCTCCTCCTCCAAGCTGACCGGGACCGATGTCCTGACGGCTTCCGGCTCAGATCTTTTTTCTGACAGAGATCTGGAGCAGACAGCGGACCTGACCGGCTCCACAAAGGTCACCGTCAGCGACGGAGACACGGTCTCCATCAAGACCGAAGGCGTCTATGTCCTGACCGGGACCGCCGCCAACGCCCAGGTCGTCGTCGAGGCAGGCGACGAGGACAAGGTGCAGCTGGTGCTGGACGGGGTATCGATCACCAATGACAGCACACCCTGCATCTATGTCAAGAGCGCAGACAATGTCTTTGTCACCACGACGGATTCCGAAAACACACTGACCGTGTCCGGTACCTTCACGGCGGACGGCACGACCAATACCGACGCGGTCATTTTTTCCAAAGATGACCTGGTCCTGAACGGGAAGGGAAGGCTGACGATTTCCTCCACGGAGAACGGGATCACCAGCAAGGACGACCTCAAGATCACCGGCGGAACAATTGAGATCACCTGCACGGCGGACGCTCTGGAGGCCAACGACTCGATCCGGATCGCGGACGGCACCATCACGATCAAGACCTCCAAGGACGGCCTGCACGCGGAGAACGATGAGGACAGCACGCTCGGCTATGTCTACATCGGCGGCGGTACGCTCACGGTTGATGCGGGCGACGATGCCATTCACGCGACGACTGTCCTGCGGGTCGACAGCGGCACCATGGACCTGACGGCCAGAGAGGCCATGGAAGGCACCTATATCCAGGTCAATGACGGCACCATCACCATCGCGGCGACGGACGATGCCATCAATGCCGGCCAGAAGTCCAATGTCAGTACGCCCACCTTCGAGATCAACGGCGGCACCGTCACGGTCACCATGGGCCAGGGCGACACGGATGCCATCGACTCCAACGGCAACCTGGTCCTGAACGGCGGCACACTGGATATCACGGCCCAGAGTCCCTTTGACTACGACGGCACCGCGGAGAACAATGGCACTACAATCATTGTGAACGGCACCGAGACCGACACCATCACCAACCAGATGATGGGCGGCGGGCACGGCGGCATGGGCGGAGGCATGCGCGGCGGCATGGACGGCGGCATGCAGGGCGGAACGGACAGCTCCGGCAGCACTGACGGCTCTGGTGGTATGGGCGGCGGTATGAATGGCGGCATGCAGAGAGGTATGGGCGGTCATGGCGGCTTCGGCGGTATGGGTCCCCGGGAAATGCAGGGCGGTATGAAAGGCAGCGCCAACAGCTCTGACACCGCCAATACCGAAGGCACCGACAGCCAGACAAACACCTCCGGCACGGCTGCCGGTGAACAGAGCGGACAGATCTATTAATCAAATGATTCAATGGTCTAATGCTCTGACGGCCTGATGATCATCTGATCCGACGGTCAGATTCATAGGACAGATATATTTCATAGAGCGGTCATTTATTGCGGCATATGTACGGATCAGTCATCTGTACATATGCCGTTTTTGTATCGCCCGGGATGGTTCTTCCGGTTCAAAAAGAACCGGTGAGATCCGTCCCCTGTGGTTTCGGTGAACTACGTTCCGGGCGGTTTCCCGGCTGGATCCGTCCCCGGTGGTTTCTGGTGATTTTTCCGGTGTGGTTCTTGTATTTCACAGAGGCATTTTGTACAATTATACAGACACAATTCATAAAACAGCATAAACTATGCAGTTTTATCATACACGAACGATGGCCTGAGGCCATGGGGTGCATGAACGCCCGGCCGCGTTCTCACTCCGGAAAGGAATGGATTTCATGAAAAACTCAGTACGGGATATCATTGATCAGAACGGAGTCATGGTGATCGATGGTTCCATGTCCACAGCCCTGGAGCACCTGGGCGCCAATCTGAATTCAAAGCTGTGGACGGCCAGGGCGCTGGCGGAGTCGCCGGACCTGGTCAAACAGGTCCACCTGGATTATTTCCGGGCGGGCGCGGACTGCGGGATCACCTGCAGCTATCAGGCGACGATCCCGGGCCTCATGGCAAACGGCAGCACAAGGGAAGAAGCGGAACAGCTGATCGCGCGGTCCGTGGAGATCTTTATCGAAGCAAGAGACCAGTGGTGGCAGGAGGAAGGCGAGAAGGCCGGACGGGCCTGGCCGCTTTGCCTGGCCGGGATCGGGCCCTACGGGGCTTATCTGGCGGACGGTTCGGAGTACCGCGGCCACTACGGGGTCAGCGACGAGGTCCTGGACAAGTTCCACCGCCGCAGGATGGAGATCCTGCATCAGGCGGGCGCGGATATCCTGCTGATCGAGACCCAGCCCTCCCTGCACGAGGCCCTGCTGGCCGCTGGGATCGCGGAGGAGCTCAGAGCCGATTATTGGATCAGCTTCTCCTGCATGGATGAAAAGCATATCTGCGAGGGCGACCCGATCCGCAAGTGCGCGGAGGTCTTCGCCAAGGACCATCCCCACCTGCAGATGATCGGCGTCAACTGCTCCAAACCAGTCTATATCGAGGGCCTGGTCCGCGAGCTTCGGGCCGGCCTGCAGCAGGCGCAGAAGGACGGGGGCCGGATGGTCCCGATCGGGGTCTATCCCAACAGCGGCGAGGAATACGACGCTGTCACCAAGACCTGGCACGGCACCGGCGACGCGAAAAATTTCGGCGAATATGCCCTGGATTACATGAAGGCGGGCGCGGATGCCGTCGGCGGCTGCTGCACGACCGTGGCCTCCCACGTGGAACAGGTCATCGCCGCGTGGAAGACCTTCCTGGAGAGCGGCAGCGCGCGGAAGATGCGCTGATTTGCTGTGATCATGCAGAGCCCTGCCGCATAAACGACTCCCCAGCATATCCTTGATGACCGGGGAAACTGCTGCGGCCGGCATTCAGCATCGTTCCATCCTATCCATTTACATATGGGGAGCAACATAGAGGGGGAAATTGAAAATGGCAGCTTTTACAGATTTTCTTTACGCGATCGATGACTTTATGTGGGGGACCTGGATGACCGTCCTGCTGGTCGGTGTCGGGATCATTCTGAGCATCCGCTTCGCCTTCCGCTATCAGCGGAACATTGTCTTTAATTTTAAGAACACCTACGGCAAGATCGGCGCCAAGGGCGAGGGCGAGGGCACGATCTCCGGCTTCCGCGCCGCCTGCACGGCCCTGGCCAACACAGTCGGCACCGGCAACATCAGCGGCGTCGCGACCGCGATCGTCTCGGGCGGGCCCGGCGCGCTCGTCTGGATGTGGGTCTCGGCCTTTTTCGGCATGTCCACCAAGGCCTGTGAGATCATCATCGGCCAGCGCTACCGCGAACACTATAAAAAGTCCATGAACGAATATGTCTGCGACCGGTCCTTCGTCCTCAAAAACGCCTTCGGATGGGAAAAAGGCGCCGTCGTCCTGGCCGTCTTCTGCTTCCTCTTCGGCCCCTGGACCTGCTGCGTACAGACCGAGGCGGTCACCAGCTCCATGAGCCAGGCCTTCGGCATCAGCCCGCTGATCTCCGTAATCCTGATCGGCGTCACCTGCATGGTGACCATCTGGGGCGGACTCAAGCGCATCTCGGATGTCATGTCCCGCGCCGTCCCGATCATGGCCGTCCTCTACATCATCATGGGTCTGGGCGTCCTCATTCTCAACGCTCAGCACATTCCCGCAGTCATCGCCCTGATCTTCCGGAGCGCCTTCAGCCCCACGGCGGCCGTCGGCGGCTTTGCGGGCGCCACGGTCCGCGACGCCATCCAGTACGGCGTCGCCCGCGGCATCTACTCCAACGACGCCGGCACGGGCTACGGCATGATCGCCCATGCCTCCGCCCAGACCGACCACCCTGTCCGCCAGTCTCTCTGGGGCTGGGGCGAGGTCTTCATCGACACCTTCATCATCTGCTCCATCACGGCCTTCACGATCATCATCACGGGCTCCTACACGACCAGTGATGCGACCAGCGGCGCCCTGACCACCGTGGCCTTCACCAACGCCTACGGCGCCATCGGCGGCAAACTGACAGCGATCGCCATCGCCGTCTTCGCATGGACCACCATCATCGGCATGTACTACACCTGCGAGAAATCCGTCAACTACGCCTTCGGCGACACCGAAAACAACCGCAGGATGATGCCGGTCTATATGATCTACTACATGCTGCCCTGCGTCATTTTCTACAACATCGAGGCGGACGCCCTCTGGGCCTTCACCGACATTCTCTCCGCCCTCTACGTGCTGATCACCCTCTTTATCATCGCGGCCAAGCACAAGGAGATCTTCCGCCTCTTCGACGACTTCTGGAAGCGCTATCTGCCTGAGAAGGAGGCCGGCAAGAATCCGCCCTATGTGACGTTTGACTGCAAGAGTGAAAAAGATGCCCGATAAGGGACCACGGGGACGGTTCTCCGGTCCCAATCACGGCAGTTGATGACTAATCCAAAAATGCCTACAAACAAAGTACAGTATCTTGTGACAGGGCATTGAAAAAAAAGGCTTTCCGCGCAGTGATGTGCTGCCTCCAGGCAGTACACTGAAACGGAAAGCCTTTTTTATCCTATCTCCGCAGAAGACTCCCGCCTCTACAGGCGGTGAGATGAATGCGGTTTTTGTCAATATATCTTGAAATGGAGAAAGATTTTCCAGATG
>CACZIO010000005.1 GCA_902781215.1 uncultured Lachnospiraceae bacterium | reverse complement strand
AGGTCGCCAGTCCCTGGCCCCGCGTCCCCTGCAGCCGCCGCTCCGGCGACAGGTCCGCGTCCGCCACGATAAAGCCCCGGTCCATCACATAGTTGCGGACGGTCTGGATCAGGAAGCTCTTGCCGGACCCGTAGCGGCCCACAATAAATCGAAAGGACGCGCCGCCCTCCGAGATGATGTCCACGTCGTGAAGCAGGGCCTCGATCTCACTTTTGCGCCCTACCGTGATATAGGGCAGGCCGATTCTGGGGACCACGCCGCCCTTGAGTGAATTGAGTACCGTCTGCGCGATCCGCTTCGGTACCTTTTTGTTTCTGTCTGCCATCAAATGTCTACTCCTGTTTTGTCTTAAGCAATGCTTTTACCAGATAGAGTGCAAAAAGCTTTCCTGCTGCAATATTGTCATCGCAATACTTCCCGGCCCTCTGGTTCTCCCCAGTCAAATTCTGTGTATGGCCCAAGGCTGCCGCCAAATGCCTCTGTACGTTCCTCCAGAGGCTGATGCCTGAAGGCAATTTCTTCAGCAATGGCCTGCTTCCTTGTGACCTCCATACTAGTTCTGTCATTCTCCTGCGTATCCGGTTTCTGCGAATATATCATCTTTGAAAGCATCTCTGAATTCCCTGTCATGTCAGCGCCCTGTCCCGGTCACCTCCTCGAGATCCTCCAGGTAGTCCTCCACAATGGTCAGGCTGTCTCCGTCGCACTCGAGCACGATGTCTCCGATCTCGTCATATAAAGCCTCGTTGATCGTGTCTGCCACCATGGAGGGCATCAGGCGGTTCTCTCTGATCAATGCCGCCACAGACTCACCGCGGACCAGCGCGCAGAGGATCTGTGTGTGCAGGCTGTCCAGACCTTCGATGAGGGGTGTCTGCCTACTCTCCGCCGGCAGCCCTGTCCCGTCATCCTGCGCCGGTCCACTCTCCGCCTGCTGCGCTGTCCCGTCATCCTGCGCCGGCGACGGCAAAGAATCCTGCTGCTGCGACGGTAAAGCAGCCTGAGACTGCGCTGGAAAAACAGCCGACAGACTCGGCCCGACCCCGGTCTCCTCCATGTCCGCCATCTCACTCTCGGTCAGGAGGCTGTCTCTGGTCACCAGGGCGTCGCGCCGGATCTTGTCCAGGCCGGACAGGTCGATGGTGATCTTCGCCATCGCGGCCTCTTTTTCAGCCTCGATCCGGGCCCTCTCTTCGGCCTCCCTGTCGGCGGCGATGACCGCCTCGATCCAGGGCTCTGCCCACTCCTCTTCTTTTTTTGCTCGCAGGTAGTGGCCAGTCTTGAGGTATCTGCGGAAGCCCTTGTCGGCGGCGTGCAGGAGCCCCTGCAGCCTGTCGCGGGCAAAATAGGGATTCTCGTAGCGTTCCTCGGTCCACTCCCCTTCGTGGCAGCGGTAGCGCCGGCAGGGATTCAGCACGTACTCTGCCTCCTGCGGCTTGTCCTCCTCCCAGTGAATGGCATTGGTGAGGGGCGTCCAGGAATGGGACTGCCGCGCCCCGAAGCAGGCGGTAAAGATTTCCGGGTCATGTTCCGGACCTTGTGCGGTCGTCTGTTCAGCTGTCCGGTCAGTTGTCCCTGTGCGATAATGCTCTGTCAGGTAACGCCAGAGCGCTGCGAACAGGTGCTGTCCCTTTTCCTTATTTCCCGTGACGACGGGGGACTGTTCGGTCTTTTTCCCGCCGAATGCACACAGGGCCAAAAAGATTTCTTCGTCCGTGTGCCGTTCCGGCTCGCGGAGGACCGCCATCTGCCGGTCCCTCTGCGCGACAGCAGGAATCTCGGACAGCTGCGCCGTCTCCAGGGGAACGTTGTGGATCACTGCGTAGTCCAGCATCCAGTGGTGGAGATTTCTGCGCATGAAGGAATCCCCGATCCCTGAATCGAGGAAACCTTTTTCAAATTCCTGCATCTTGTGCAGGCTGTCCTCCGGCGAGGATGCTCCAATCCCGCAGAGGAGCTCGTACACATACATGTAGGCCAGGGACGCGGCGATCGGGCGGAATTCGCCCCTGCGGACGGCCGTCCTCCAGGCAAAATATCCCCGCAGCTGGGGCAGGTGCAGGTCGTGGTAGGTCGTGAAGTAGCGGCGGTACTCCCCCGTCCAGGGGGCGTCGTCCTCGTAGTCCTCCATAAACTTGCCCTGCCGGTAAAAATTGCGACACTTCTCCTCGATGGACTCGCCCCTGTACTCATAGAGGCGGATCATCTCCCGGATCTTCTGCGGAACCTGCGGAATGGCCGTGGAGGCATAGCCGCCTGTCCGGAGGCCGCTCGTGTCGATCGTAAAACCCTGATAATCCGCCGGCGTTCGCCGGAGCCCGTCGAAGCCGAAGTCCTCTATGGAAGAGCCATGCGCGGACGGCAGACGGGAATCCCCTTCTGCTTCAGAGGCTTCTGAGACTGCGGAGGCTTCCGCGGCTTGCGCACTGCGCAGGGGGCGTGCATCATAATCCCCTAAAGAGCTGTGCCCGGACTGCGTTCCAGTGCCCGGAAGTATCTCTGTTCCGGAGGCAGTTTCCGCAGATGCCCGTCTCCGATTTCGATCAGGTCTTCTCTCCCTGCGGGGCGGCAGCGTTGTGTCGTGGTAAATGCCGTCGATGTACCCTGTGCTTTTTTCGTCAGCGCCCGGCACAGTGCCATCGCGTTCAGCTTTTCCCTGTGCGTCTGTGTTCCGGTCACTTTTGCCCTGTGCACCTTTATTCCGGGTATCCTGATTCCCTTCATCCGGCCACTGATAGTTGCCCCGCAGGGGCTCCAGCTCGATCAGATATCCCCGCCGGGCATCCCGCTGCAGGCCGACTCCGGCCGGAGGCTCCGGCTCCACCAGGTATCCCTGCCGGGCATTCCGCTGCAGGCCGCCCCCCGCCTGCGGCTCCGGCTCCACCAGGTGTGCCTGGCGGCGGTTCTGCTGGGCGACGGAGGCGACCGCCCGGTCAAAGAGGCGGCAGACGATCTCCGGATCCGTGTCCGGCCCGAAGACAACGCCCACCCAGTTGCTTCCTTTCATGCGAAAGGGAAGGGCCAGCCAGGGCACAGGAATCTCCGACAGGCACTGGCGCCCGCACTTGATGTCCGCCCGCTGCAGCTCCATTCCGCTCTCCCCGTCCCACTGGCGCATGAGAAGCGCGGCCCACTTGCCCGAGCCGGACTCTGCCAGGACTGAAAAGCCGGGAAAGTCAGCCCACTTGTGCTGTTCCTCTATATGGTATTTTTGCCCGGCGTAGGCCGACAGTTCCGACAGCTCCAACAACTTCTCTCCTCTTCTTCGCTTTATCCAATTTCACCCGATTCCTATGAATAGTAAAAAAATCTCTGCCCGTGCCGGGAGAACCGTCCCTCCTGGCTCTGGTTCCTCCTGGCTCAGTCCCTTTGGGCTCACTCGTACGGGGGCAGCGTCCCTTTTGGTACATTGTACCGGGAGAACCGTCCCTTTTGGCTCATGGTTCATTGTACCGGGGAGAACCGTCCCTATTGGTACATTCCTTTGGGCTCCGAAAAGAACCATCTCCGGTGACTCTGAACAATAAGCTTGCATGAGTCAAAAAGATACGTCCCCGGTGACTCACAGCTGCACTTCTTTTTTCTTCCAGCTGCGCACCCGCTTTTTCATGGTCTCGACGTCCAGGACACCCAGGGCAAAGCCCTTGCGGACCAGGTCCTCCGGGACATATTCGTCATATTTTTCAAAGACGGGGACCTCCTTGGGGTAAACGAGCTCCATGGGATCCAGGTCCTTGTCCGCCTCCTCCGTGACGATCCGGTAGAATTCCTCCTCGCTGACCTGCATGGTGAACTGCAGGTAGTAGGGCCGGGAGGGGTTGAGGCCCTTGAGGCCCAGGGCCTGGCCGCAGCGGATCTTGAGGAAGCGCTCCAGGGCCAGGAAGGGGTAGCTTCCCAGCCAGGGGAAGAGGGCCCACATCTTGCCGCCCAGATGGACGAGGGGGCGGTAGGCCATGCCGGCCTTGTCAAAGCTCTCCCGGGCGTCCCGCAGGCGGCAGACGGCGCGGCGCATGAGGTAGGGATAGGTCTTCTCCTCATTCAGGACGCCGAACATGCGCTCCAGGATCCGGGTGTGGATGTCACCCGCGCAGTCGCCGAAGTAGGCAGGGATCCTGCCCTTGACGAGGGTGCAGTAGACCTCCCGTTTCTTGTGGTCGACCTCCTCGACGATCCAGACCCTGCCGGCGATGGCGATCTTGTCCCCGACCGGCGGCGGCTTGACGATGGTGCCCAGCTCCTCGGAGCCAGCCCGGACGGCGTACTCGATGTTCTCCTGGAAGACCGCGTAGAACTTGTAGTTGTTGACGATCCGCTCCCCGGTCAGGCCCACGATCAGGCCGCCGCCCTCCGTGAGATTGATGTGGTCGATCTCCAGCAGGTGGCGCAGGAGGATCCGATAGTCGTCCTGTGAGATCCTGTGAAAACAGGACAGGGGCAGGACCCGGGAGGCCAGCTCGGCGGGGGTCATCTCGCCGCAGGAGGCCAGGGTGCTCATGGTCTGGTGGTAGAGCAGGCTGTAGGGCAGGCGCTCCGTCCGGGGAGGCTCCACAAACCGGTCCTCGATATAGAGCTGGATCAGGGCGATGCCCTGGATCAGGAACCAGGGGATCATCTCCGGCAGCATGGCCCGCGGCTCCGGGTGGTCCTCCCGCATGACGAACCACATCTCGGACGGGTCCCCCCGTCTGCCGGTCCGTCCCATCCGCTGCAGAAAGCCCGACACCGTGAAGGGGGCGTCGATCTGGAAGGCCCGCTCCAGGCGGCCGATGTCGATCCCCAGCTCCAGGGTCGCGGTCGCGCAGACGCTCATGAGCGAGTCGTCGTCCTTCATCTCCTCCTCTGCGCTCTCCCGGTAGGAGGCGGACAGATTGCCGTGGTGGATGAGGAAGCGCTCCGGCTCGTGCATGGCCTCGCAGTACTGACGCAGGCTCTGGCAGACCGCCTCGCACTCCTCTCGTGAATTCGTAAAAACGAGACATTTTTTCCCGCGCGTGTGCGCGAAAATATAGCCGATCCCGGGGTCAGCCGCCTTCGGGACAGCGTCCGTGGCTTCCTCCGGCGCGGAAAAGGCGGGAATGTCCGCCTGCGCGCTTCCCTTTCCATCCTGGACCAATCCCGGCTGCAGGCCCTCATCCGCCTGGGGGTCCGTGTTGTAGAAATGCTCCATGGACAGGCGCCATACTTCTTTCCCGCTCTCAAACCGCGGAATAATGGTCTCCCGCCCGCTGCCGGCGGCCAGAAAGCGGCCCGCCGCCTCCGGATTGCCGATGGTAGCCGACAGCCCGATCCGGCGCGGCGAGCAGCCCGCCAGCTTACAGAGGCGCTCGATCAGGCAGAAGGTCTGCATCCCGCGGTCCCCGCGCAGGAGAGAGTGGATCTCGTCGATCACGATGAAGCGCAGGTCCCCGAACAGGGACGGGATCTCCATGTGCTTGTTGATCATGAGCGACTCCAGGGATTCCGGCGTGATCTGCAGGATGCCGGAGGGTTTTTTGAGGAGCTTGCGCTTGCGGGTCTGGGCGACATCCCCGTGCCAGCGCCAGACCGGGATTCCCTCCTCCTCGCAGAGCTCGTTGAGGCGCCCGAACTGGTCGTTGATCAGGGCCTTGAGGGGGGCGATATAAAGGACGCCCACGCTGCGGGGCGGCTCCTCCTCCAGCAGGGTCAGGATGGGAAAAAAGGCCGCCTCCGTCTTGCCCGAGGCAGTCGAGGCGGTCAGCAGCACATTTTCATCCGTCCCGAAGATAGCGTCGCCCGCGGCGTTCTGCACGCCGCGCAGGGTCTGCCAGCCGGAGCGGTATATGTAATCCTGGATAAAGGGGGCGTATCTGTCAAAGACATCCATGTATAAAGTCTTCCCTTCGCGTGGCTTTTTGTCTCATGTACGGGGGTCCATCAAATGTCTGCACGGATGTACTTGCAGGAAGCACATCCGTGCTGCATCCGCTTGATGGACTTTTATTATAACACGTAAACACACGTTCGCTCAACTGTCAAGCAGATGATGCCCGGATGAACAGATATAAGAATGTGTTTGTGTCGTTTATCGTGTTTTCTGGTATAATATTAGTAGAGCAGTGCGCTAAAGTCGCAGGGCCGCAGACCGGTCCGACTGCCGTTATTTTTTCTTATCGGAAGTCCGTAGACAGAGACGGATTTTCGTGCTTTTAAGACTACAAGACAGCCTGCGCGCCGGCATGCCGGAAGGCGTCCGCAGGCATACATCGATTTTCAAGGGCGTCAAACAGGTGCGATGTACATCGATTTCCACCCTGATCTGACCGGCGCAGCCTAAAGCAATATAAGGAGGGGGTGATCCCTATGAACAGTACGTGGTGGCACGACAAGGTCGCCTATCAAATCTATCCAAAAAGCTTCTATGATTCCAACGGAGACGGCATCGGGGACATCCCGGGCATCATCGCAAGGCTCGACTACCTCAAGGACCTCGGCGTCGACATCGTCTGGCTCTCACCGGTCTACCGGTCCCCGCTGGCCGATCAGGGCTACGACATCTCCGACTACTATAACATTGATCCCCGCTTCGGGACCATGGAGGACATGGACCGGCTCCTCGCGGAAGCCAAAAAGCGGGACATGTACATCGTGATGGACCTGGTGGTCAACCACTGCTCCGACGAGCACGCGTGGTTCAAAAAGGCCTGCGAGGATCCCGAGGGCCAATACGGTCAGTATTTTTATCTGAGAAGGCTGAAAAAAGCTGCGGCTCCCGAAGGCACCGCGTATGCGGTCACCTCCCCCGACGGCTATGTCCTCCCCTGCAACTGGCGGTCCTATTTCGGGGGACCTGTCTGGGAGAAGCTTCCGGGGCACGAGGACTGGTACTATCTCCACGTCTTCCACAAAAAGCAGCCCGACCTCAACTGGGAGAATCCCAGGGTCCGGGAGGAGATCTACACCATGATCAACTGGTGGCTGGACCGGGGGCTCGCGGGCTTCCGGATCGACGCCATCATCAATATCAAAAAGGCCCTGCCCTTCCGGAACTACGCCCCGGACCGGGCGGACGGCCTCTGCAGCATCCACACCATGCTCCGGGAGGCCTCCGGCGTCGGCGAATTCCTGGGTGAGATGCGCGACCGGACCTTTGCGCCCCACAACGCCTTCACTGTCGGTGAGGTCTTCGGGGAAAAGGAGGAGGAGCTGCCCGATTTCATCGGCAAAAACGGATATTTTTCGACCATGTTTGACTTCTCGGAGGCCATCTGGGGATCCTCCCCGGCGGGCTGGCACGCCAACCAGGGCATCACACCCGATGCCTACCGGTCCTGCCTCTTCTCCGCTCAGAAAAAGTTCAACGCGGTCGGCTTTATTTCCAATATCATCGAAAACCACGATGAGCCCCGGGGCGCGACCCGCTACATTCCGGCCGCGGACCGGAAACAGATGGACGAGCGCATGCTGACCACCGCAAAAAAGGCCCTGGCGACCGTCTATTTCCTCGCCAAAGGCCTCCCCTGGATCTACCAGGGCCAGGAGATCGGCATGGAGAATCTCCCCCTGCACAGCATCGACGAGGTGGACGACGTCTCCTCCATCGATGCCTGGAATGTCATGCGGGAGCTGGGTGTTTCGGAGGCGGACGCCCTCCGGGCCATCGAGCGGAACGGGCGCGACAACGCCCGCACCCCCTTCCAGTGGAGCGCCGCCGAAAATGCCGGCTTCACGACCGGAAGCCCCTGGCTGCGCGTCAATCCGGATTACAGCCAGATCAATCTGGACCGGCAGCAGCCGGATCCCGACTCGGTCTATAACCACTACAAAAAGCTGATCGCCCTGCGGAAAGACCCGCAGTACCGGGATCCGCTTGTCCGCGGAAGCTTTGAACCCTGGCTCGAAGACGAGCACAATGTCATCGCCTACCTGCGCCGCAGCGAAGTCCCGACCAGCCAGACCATCCTGGTGATCTCCAACTACCAGCTGCAGCCACGCGTGCTGCCCCTGCCGGCGCCGGCCAGACGGGTCCTCCTGAACAACTGCACCAAGCCCGTGATCCAGCCCGGTAAAAGGCAGGTATCGCTGGGCGGCTATCAGACCCTGGTTCTGGAGCTCGACATGTAAACGATTGAATCCGCAGGCCCGCATGGCCCGCAAAGACTTTATTCTTTTTTTAGAGGATATAAAAATTTCCGTAAGAAACGCCTGCTAGACTGTCTTTATGTGCGGCGGTGATCCCGGATCACGAATCCATGTTGAACGGACTTTTCCAGCCGACCCGCTCATGCGGGGAAGGGCTGTGTCCGCACACGAATTCTATTTCGACGGACTTTCCAGCCGACCCGCTCATGCGGGGAAGGGCTGTGTCCGCACACAGATCCTTATTCAACGGACTCTCCAGCCGACCTGCTCCCGCAGGAAGGGCTGTGTCCGCACACGAACTGCCGGCGCAGACCGATTGCCAGTTTATCTCCGATCGTCCGGCCGGCTCTATGGAGGTATGCGGATGGATAATTCACGGAACAATACATATCAGAAACTTGCCGACCTGCACCCCCTGTTCTCCGCCGACGCGGCCGCGCGCCAGATACACGGCAAGGGAGACATCTACGGTGCCGAGATCTACAACTTACAGCGCATCCTGCGCACACTGATGGAAAGAATCGAGGATCTGCGCGCCAGACTCCGCGCCCAGGACATCGACCCCATCGAGCACTGCCTGGGCCGCATCAAGGACGGTGAGAGCATGCGGGAAAAACTCCGCCTGCAGGGCTTTCCGGAGACGACGGAGTCCGCCCTCACCAATGTCTATGACGCCATCGGCGTGCGCGTCGTGTGCGCCTTTTTGAACGACGTCTACATGGTTCGCGACTATATCCTCGCGGCGGACGACATCGAGCTCATCCAGGAGAAGGACTACATCCGCCACGCCAAGCCCAACGGATACCGGAGCCTGCACCTGATCGTCCGCGTGGAGGGGCGCTATTATGTCGAGATCCAGCTCCGGACCATCTCCATGGACACCTGGGCCGCCCTGGAGCACCACATGAAATACAAGAAAAACCTCACCGGCAATACGGACCTGCTGGTCAGCGAGCTCAAGCGCTGCGCCGATGAACTGGCCTCCACCGACGTCTCCATGCAGACCCTCCGCGACATGATCCGGCAGGCGTAATAGAGGACCCTGCCTGTTCCGCCAGGCGCAATAATGATTCAGACCCGATCCGGCAGGGGCAGTGAAGGACTGTCAACACCGGTCAGTACTGGCCGGAAGCCCGGTATCACCTGTATCTCCAATATAGAAATCAGAGGAACCATCAGCCATGATCAAAATATTACTCGCAGAAGACACACAGGACCTCAACCGGGCCCTGACCGCCCTCCTGCAGCACGAGGGCTATGATGTGGATCCCGTCTTTGACGGCGAGGAGGCACTGGAAAATCTGCGCGCCGGCGCCTATGACGCCGTGATCCTGGACATTATGATGCCCAAAATGGACGGTCTGCAGGTCCTGACCGCCATGCGCGCGGACGGCAACACCTCCCCGGTCCTGCTGCTGACCGCCAAAGCGGAGGTCGACGACCGCGTGGCCGGCCTCGACGCCGGGGCGGACGACTATCTGACCAAGCCCTTCGCCATGAAGGAGCTCCTCGCCCGCATCCGGTCCATGACCCGCCGGCACACCCAGTACAGCTCCGGTGAACTCCACCTGGGCAATATTACGCTCAATGCCGAGCGCTTCGAGCTCCGGGCGGAGAATGCCGTCCGTCTCTCCATCAAGGAATTCGAGCTCATGCAGCTGCTGATCAAGAACAACGGCCGCCCGCTTGAAACCGACTACATCCTGCAGCAGATCTGGCCGGGCGACCCCAGCGCCAACGCTGACACCGTCTGGCTCTACATCTCCTACCTGCGCAACAAGCTGGTCGCCGTTGCCGCCAAGCTCGTCATCGAGGGCGTTCCCGGCGGCAGCTTTACACTGAAGGAAGACACTCCATGAACGCCGAAGCCATCCGCAAGCTGCGACTGAACTTCATATCGATCTCCATGTTTTCCTTCATCCTGGTCATGCTCTTCACCGGCGGTCTGATCAATCTCGCCAACGACCAGAAGATCCGCAGTGACATGCGCGCAATGCTGGACTACATCATCTCCCAGGAGGGCAATCTCTACAATGAGGAGACCGGCGGCAGCTACTCTCCCGCCTCCGGCCAGTCCGGATCCGGGGCCGACTCCGTGATCGAGACCTTTCCCTTTCTGGACTACGCCCCGGAGCTCCGCTACTCCACCCGCTATTTTGCCGTCCTCTACAACAGAAGCGGGGTGATCAGCGACGTCAAGCTCAGCCACATCCACACGGTCAGCCGCGACGAAGCCATCAAGGCTGCCAGAGAGGTCCTGGAGCGGCGCGCCTCCTTCGGAGAATACGGGGATTCCTATTATTACAAAAAGGGCGAGCTGCCCCATGACGGGTCCATTGTCGTTATGATCGACGCCTCGACCCTGATCAACCTCAACCAGAGCGTCACCAGGTCCACCCTCATCATCTGCGGCGTCGGCCTGATCATCACCTTCCTGGCGGTCCTGGCCCTGTCCGGCCGGATCGTCCAGCCGGAAATTGAGAACGCCCGCCGCCAGAAGATGTTCATCACCAATGCCAGCCACGAGCTCAAGACCCCTCTCGCCGTCATCCGTGCCAACACGGAGCTGGAGGAACTGATCAACGGCGAGACCGAGTGGACCCACTCCACCCTCCGCCAGGTCGACCGCCTGAACGGGCTCATCCAGAACCTGGTCATGATCGCCCGCGCCCAGGAGGCGGAGGACCCGGGCACCCTGACCGATGTCGACGCTTCCGCCGCCATCATCGACACCGTCCGTCCCTACGAATCCCTGGCCCGCCAGGAGGGCAAGACCCTGTCCCTGGACGTGGTCCCGGACCTGCACATGACCGCCGACGAGAGCCGCCTGCGCCAGCTGGCCGCCATACTGGTCGACAATGCCTTCAAATACTGCGATGAGAAGGGAGACGTCTCCGTCGCCTTCTCCCGCACCCGCATTGGCCGCCAGATGCGCCTGACTGTCTCCAACAGCTATGCCGCCGGCAAGGACGTCGACTACAGCCGCTTCTTTGAGCGCTTCTACCGCGAAGACACCTCCCACAACACCAACCGGGAGGACCGCGGCGGATTCGGCATCGGCCTCTCCATCGCCGAGAGCATCTGCAACCAGTACAAGGGCAGCATCCGCGCCACCTGGAAGGACGGCATTATCACCTTCACCTGCCTGCTGGGATGAACCTGTTAACAAAAATGAATCACCCTGGCACGATACCGCCGGTTCTTTTTTGGGCCGTCCGGCTTCCGGTGTACCACCTGGTGCCGCCTGGGACGGTTCTGCCGATTCTCTTTTGGCCCTCCGGCCTCCGGTGTACCACTTGGTGCCGTTTGGGACGGTTCTGCCGGTTCTTTTCGGTTCTTTTCGGGCCATTCCTGCCGCATTGACGCATCTGCCGCCGCCCTTTATAATGTACACAGTCGTCAGCTGCACCGCGGCTGGCGTTTTTTATGAAAGGGGATCGTATCTATGAATTCGCTCAAATCCATCGCACAGAAATACTCGGAAACAGGTCTGGTCCTGCGGATCGCCATCGGCATCGTCGTCGGCGCCATCCTGGCCGTCGCCGTGCCGCAGGCCTCCTTCATCAGCATCTTCGGCGATCTCTTCGTCGGCGCCCTCAAGGCGATCGCACCGGTCCTGGTCGCGGTCCTGGTCATGAGTTCTCTCTGCCAGGGCTCCTCCAAGCTGGACTCCCGCTTCGGCATGGTCATCTTTCTCTATATGCTGACCACCTTCCTGGCGGCTTTCATCGCGGTGCTCTTCAGCTTCGCATTCCCCCAGACCCTGGTCCTGGTCTCCGAGGGGGTTGAGCAGGCGGCGCCCGGCGGGCTCGGCGAGGTCCTCTACAACCTGCTGATGAACATCATCGTCAACCCGCTCCAGGCGACCATGAATGCCAACTATATGGGCATCCTCTTCTGGTCCGCGATCCTCGGCGCTGGCCTCAAAAAGACGGCATCCGACACGACCAAGCGCTTCCTCGCCGATCTCTCTGACGCCGTCTCCCAGGGTGTCCGCTGGATCATCAACCTGGCTCCCTTCGGTATCTGCGGTCTGGTCTTCGGAACCGTCACGGGCAGCGGCTTCAGCACCTTCATGGGCTACGGCAGGCTCCTGGCTCTCCTGGTGGGCTGCATGCTGACCGTCTCCCTGATCATCAACCCCATCATCGTGGGGATCATCCTGCGTACCAATCCCTACCCCCTGGTCTTCAAGTGCCTGCGCGAGAGCGGCTTCACGGCCTTCTTCACCAGGAGCTCTGCGGCCAACATTCCGGTCAACATGGAGCTCTGCGAGCGTCTGGGTCTGGACAAGGACGTCTACTCCGTCTCCATCCCGCTGGGCGCGACCATCAATATGGACGGTGCGGCGATCACCATCACCATCATGACGCTGGCGGCCGCCAACACTATGGGCATCCATGTGAGCTTTGCCACCGCCTTCGTCCTGTCCGTGGTCTCCGCCCTGGCGGCCTGCGGCGCATCGGGCGTGGCCGGCGGCTCCCTCCTGCTCATTCCCATGGCCTGCTCGCTCTTCGGCATCTCCAATGACATCGCCATGCAGGTCGTCGGCGTCGGCTTCATCATCGGCGTGGTCCAGGATTCCGTCGAGACCGCCCTCAACTCCTCCGGCGACGTCCTCTTTGCGGCGACCGCGGAATATGCTGAGTGGCGCAAACAGGGCCGCCCCCTGCCGTCCTTCCTCGGCGGCAGGAAGACCGTAAAGCGCAAGGGCAAATACAGCAGGTAAACCACCCGGGAAAGGATTATGTTCTAAACTTTGAGGATATTGATTTATGAATAATTTTGATGCATATGTGACCAACATCGTCTATGGTATTTTCCTGCTGCTGGGATACAATTTCTGCGGCATTATTCCGACCATCCTGGGCTTCCTGACCTGGTTCCTGATCGACAAGATCCTCGAGCCCAAGTTTGAGGAGGAGAAGAAGGCCGAGATCGTGGCACTCGTCGCCGGTGTGCTGGTGGCGGTCATCAGCTCGCTGATCCTGAAGAAGGTCTTGTTCGGGCAGTGAAGAGTTGTCGCCGGTCACACTGGTCCCTGGTCCGTAGGCCAGGCTGTTTCGTGGAAGATCAGCTAAGGCGTCGATAAAAAAGCATCCCGCTGCAGACATGTGCTGCCGCGGGATGCTTTTTTTCACTCTATCATTCGGTCGCGTACGAAGTCCTCAAACATGGGCAGTGTGAACTGCAGCCTTCCGTATTCCTCCCCACTTACGATTCCCTTGCGGATCAGGCGCCGGCGATACTGGTTGATTTCGTCCGGCTTCAGCCCAAGGTATTGATTGATACTGGCAATTTTTCCATCAGGACAGTGCGCGATACCGTCTGCGATCCGCTTGTCTTTGGCAGACAGTTCCGACCAGATTTTTTCGTATACATATTCCTCCAGCAGCAGCCGGTACTCCGCCAGACACCTGTCCATGGAATCTCTGTTTCTCCAGCGGGAATATCCCAGCGCCTGGAACGCAAAGGAATAGCCCTTTGTAAGGACAGCCATTCGGACTGCCTCTTCATGCGGAATGGAAAATACTTCCGCGTATCTGGCTGCAACCATTCCGATATTGAGAGGCGTCATCCGTATTTTGGGGGCGCGGTATAGAAAAGTCAGACTCTGTTCATCCTGAAGAGATTCTATGTTTTCATAGAGCCCCGTCATCAGGAGATAAATCGGCAGATTCTGCCCGATCAGAATCTGAAAGGCACTGCAAAAAACTCTGACATGCTCGTTATTGGTAACTTCATCGATCGTCACCAATACTTTTTTATGGTGCTTTTTCAGCGTCTTCATCATTTTTTCGATGGCAAACTCTATGTCCGTAATCGGTGGGGCTTCATCCACGGTAATGCCAAAGCCGAAAAGTGACAGATTCAATTTTGCGTTTTGGAACAACTCAGCATTGGACCTCGTACTGCACAGTTTTGCTCCCATCGATTGTAGAAGGTCTCTGTCCGGGTTCAATCGGATTACGATCCATTCTTTTTCTGCTTCCAGAGAGTTTGCGATCGTATTCATCAGAACTGTTTTGCCCGATCCCCTTACGCCGGTGATCATGAAAATCTGCTGTACTACCGGGTCTGTGGTAAAAGCCTCCAGGATTTCCCGGTTCTGCCTCACTCTCTCTATTGTCTCATTCGGACTTTTCCCAAACGATATATCAAAGGGATTTCCCTGCATCTTATCCTCCCACCGCCTCGCGGCTGTCTGCTGCATTACTGCACAGTTCTTGCATCTCTCCGGTCTATATACGACTTTATACGGTTTCTTTGGCGTTATACTCCTTTATACGTTTTTATACGACTTTATACGGATTCAAGCAATATATACGGTCATATACGGCTCTATACGCTTGATGCCTATATTATACCCACACACACAAAAAAAGTCGACAGAAAACCCGAAAATGCTGTCACACTGGTACTGCATGATTCCAGGTTTTCTGTCGTCCTGTTCCAAAAAATGATGTTCTGCGGCCTTTGTCCCGGGGTCCTCTCTACACCGCAGCTTGCCCATAGGCCAGCTCTTTCCGGGAGCCGATCCGGTTGGTTTACTTATCCACCTTCTGGCGATGGATGCGGCGATCTGCTCGTCGGTGGGGATCTCATCGGTCATCTCGCCGTCGTTGTACTTCTGGTAGGCGACCAGGTCGAAGTAGCCGGTGCCGGTCAGGCCGAAGACGATGGTCTTCTCCTCGCCGGTCTCCTTGCACTTGAGGGCCTCGTCGATGGCGACGCGGATGGCGTGGGAGCTCTCGGGGGCGGGCAGGATGCCTTCGACGCGGGCGAACATTTCCGCGGCCTCGAAGACGCTGGACTGCTCGACGCTGGTGGCTTCCATGTAGCCGTCGTGGTAGAGCTGGGACAGGGTGGTGCTCATGCCGTGGAAGCGGAGGCCGCCCGCGTGGTTGGGAGACGGGATGAAACCGCTGCCCAGGGTGTACATCTTGGCGAGCGGGCAGATCATGCCGGTGTCGCAGAAGTCATAGGCGAAGGTGCCGCGGGTGAAGCTGGGGCAGGAGGCCGGCTCTACGGCAATGATGCGGTAGTCTGCCTCGCCGCGGAGTTTCTCGCCCATGAAGGGAGCGATCAGACCGCCCAGGTTGGAGCCGCCGCCGGCGCAGCCGATGATCATGTCGGGCTTGATGCCGTATTTGTCGAGCGCAGCCTTGGTCTCCAGGCCGATGACGGACTGGTGGAGGAGGACCTGGTTGAGGACGCTGCCCAGAACGTAGCGGTAACCGGGGTTCCGGGTCGCGACCTCGACGGCCTCGGAGATGGCGCAGCCCAGGCTCCCGGTCGTGCCGGGGTGCTCGGCCAGGATCCTGCGGCCGACCTCGGTGGTCTCGGAGGGAGACGGCACGACGGAGGCGCCGTAGGTGCGCATGACTTCGCGGCGGAAGGGCTTCTGCTCATAGGAGACCTTGACCATGAAGACCTTGCAGTCCAGGTCGAAGTAGGAGCAGGCCATGGACAGGGCGGTGCCCCACTGGCCGGCACCGGTCTCGGTCGTCACGCCCTTGAGGCCCTGTTTTTTGGCGTAGTAGGCCTGGGCGATGGCGGAGTTGAGCTTGTGGCTGCCGCTGGTGTTGTTGCCCTCGAACTTGTAGTAGATCTTCGCGGGGGTCTGGAGCTTCTCCTCCAGGCAGTAGGCGCGGACCAGGGGCGAGGGGCGGTACATCTTGTAGAAATCACGGATCTCCTGGGGGATCTCGATGTAGGGGGTGGTCTCATCCAGCTCCTGGGCGACCAGCTCTTCGCAGAAGATGGGCGCCAGCTCCTCGGCCTTGAGGGGCTCGAGCGTGCCGGGATTGAGGAGGGGCGCGGGCTTATTCTTCATGTCCGCGCGGAGATTGTACCAGCTGTTGGGCATCTCGTCTTCTGTGAGATAGATCTTGTAGGGGATTTTTTTGTCTGCCATTTTTACACCTCTTTCTTCTTGTGAGGGACAGGGGAAGGGAGCGTGTCATCCTGCCTGCGCATGCGGGACGGATCCGCAATTCGCCATGCCGACAGACTCGCGAACTCCGTTCGCTCAAAATAAAGAAGCCTGTCCCATACAGTGTTTCTGCTGGGACAGGCTGAACAAATCGATTCATCCTGCGGTGCCACCCGGCTTGACGCTCTCGCGCCCACTCTGTCATACGTCCGGATGCCGCTTTCTTGCTTGATTATATTCTCCGTGCATCTTCTGATCGATGTGTGGAGCCTGCTGCATACCGACATATGCTGAACTTTGTTTACGGAGGTTCAAGGCTCCGTCTCCCATACTGTGCGGTGCCCTGCGAGAGGATAGTGCACGGGCCGCATTTCAGGTCGCCCTCAGAAGTCCATTCGGCAAGACGCTTCACACTGCAATCTCAGCACCTGCAGTTCTCTGTAGAGAAGGGATGTCATTGCTTACTCACTCTTCTTCAACGGTTTAACGCAGTGTAGCACAGATTCCGGCGAAGCGTCAATGTTCTATATTTCGGTTTTGACCATACAGGTGCACTGGCGGAGTCGCTCCGGGAGCCGCGGGGACGGTTCTGTGGTCCCCGCAGTTCGCGGGTGTTATGGGATCTGGGGCCGCAGGGACTGAGTCCCTTTCCTTTGTGCCCGCTGATCCGCGTTCCACGGAAAAGAACCGGGAGAACCGTCCCAGGTGGTCTCTTTAGAGATTTCCGGTGATGTACAGAATGTGTTAAGATAAAGGCAGTGTCGGAAACAGATGAGGCCTGCAGCCGGGCGCTGCGGTCGTCCTGTCGTCTTCTGTCGGGCGGTCGGAAAACGGCGCCTTTTGAGCTGTCAGATATTCGTAAAACGGAGCGAAAGATATGCTGCACATACATTTTGGCAACCTGGATGGTGAGATCTACAATCCCCCCCTCTACTTCCTGCATCAGTACGAAGATGAATGGATCACGGACAGTCTGTCTGCGGAAATGATCCGGGATGTGGACAAGTCCACTGTGGTCGGCCCCCGGCTGATCGACAGCCCGGTGCTGGGGGCCATTTCACCGCGGGAGCTGTCAGGGGGCGTAAAGACCCTGATCCTGATGGCACACGACAATAGCGGCAGCATTTTTAATGCCTCCGCCTGTGGTGACAACTGTGCAAAATGGATCCTGAAAATTGCGGAAAACAAGGACCTGACCATCACCCTGCACAACATCATGAAGTTCGATCAGGAGCCGTTTGCGATCCACATCCTGAATACCGATCAGGTCGTGCATACTTTCCGCGAGTATGTGGATGCTGCGGTCATGTTGATTTGAAGATTATATTGCTTTTGAGAATCGCGTTGATCAGAGGATCACGTTGATTTTGAGAATCATGTTGATCAGATGATCATGTTGATTTTGAGAATCGTGTTGATCGGAGGATCATGTTGATTTGAGGGACAGACAGCTATGAAAGGGAAATATCGCGTCATCGTTCAGGACAAGCGGATCCGATACGATTTCACCATACACCGCAATATCACGGTGATACGGGGCGACAGTGCCACTGGCAAGACCACGCTGCTGGATATGCTCACCGCATATGCGACTGCAGGAGCAGAGAGCGGCACAACCGTGAACTGTGAAAAGAATTGTACCGTGCTGACCGGCATGGACTGGAAAAACCGCCTGGCCGGGATCCATGACAGCCTTGTTTTTATGGATGAGCTTGCCCGGTTTACCGCTTCGGAAGATTTCGCTGCCGCGATCCGGAACACGGATAATTACTACATTATCGTATCGCGGGAGCCGCTGGCCAATCTACCCTACAGTGTCGACGAGATCTACGGCATCCGGACTTCAGGAAAATACGGTGGATTAAAACAGACCTATAATGAGTTCTACAGGATCTACGGCAGCCGTGACAGCCTTGTCTATCAGGATCCGTCCCTCGTTATAGCGGAAGATTCCAATTCCGGATATTCCTTCTTCCGGAATATCTATGACAAAAAAGGGATTTCCTGTGTCTCCGCAAACGGGAAGTCCAATATTCATGCCCTTCTGCAAAAAAGTGCCGGCACGCGTATCCTGGTCATTGCCGACGGTGCGGCTTTCGGGCCTGAAATGGAGCGGATCCATCGTCTCATTGAATCCGGGCATACGATCGCGCTCTATCTGCCGGAATCGTTTGAGTGGATCATCCTGCGCTCCGGTCTGCTCAAAGATTCCGATATCAACGCGATCCTGGAGTCTCCGGAGGACTATATAGAGAGCAGCCTCTATTTCAGCTGGGAACGGTTTTTCACCGCACTCCTCGTGGAAAAAAGCCAGGGCTCCTATCTCAGGTACACCAAGAAAACACTGAATCCCGTATACTTGAACGATAAGGAACGCCTGGCTGTCTCCAAGGTCCTGTCTCCCCTGTTGGATGATGACGCAGCTCATTCCACTCGTTAACCAGCCGAAGGGACCAAAGGGACCATAGAACCGTCCCTTTGGTCCCTTTCCTTTGTGCCCGCCGGTCCCCGGTCCGATGAAAAGGGGCCGGAGAACCGTCCCCGTGGTCCTTACACCATCTCCTCGGGATGGAAGACCTCGTCGAAGCGGTCCGCTGTGAGGAAGCCGAGGCGGACGCAGGCCTCCTTGAGGGAGATGTTCTCCTTATAGGCCAGCTTGGCTGTCTTGGCCGCGTTCTCGTAGCCGATGTAGGGGTTGAGGGCGGTGACCAGCATGAGGGAGTTATAGAGGTTGTGGTGCATTTTGTCGCGGTCCGCCTCGATCCCGACGACGCAGTTGTCCGTGAAGGCACCGATGGACTCGGACAGGAGCCGGACGGACTGGAGGAAGTTGTAGGCGATGACGGGCATGAAGACGTTGAGCTCGAAATTGCCCTGGGAGGCGGCAAAGCCGATGGCGGCGTCGTTGCCCATGACCTGGACGGCCACCATGGTGACCTGCTCGCACTGGGTGGGATTGACCTTGCCGGGCATGATGGAGCTGCCGGGCTCGTTCTCCGGGATTCGGATCTCGCCGAGGCCGCAGCGGGGACCGCTGGCCAGCCAGCGGACGTCGTTGGCGATCTTCATCATGTCCGCGGCCATGGCCTTGACCGCACCGTGGGCGAAGACGATCTCATCCTTGGAGGTCAGAGCGTGGAACTTGTTGGGCGCCGTCACGAAGCGCTTGCCGGTCAGGGCGGAGATCTCCTCCGCGACCTTCTCGGAGAAGCCCTCCGGTGCGTTCAGGCCGGTGCCGACGGCGGTGCCGCCCAGGGCCAGCTCGGAAAGGGGCTTCATGGCCAGTCTGACCAGCTCGACGTCCCGCTCCAGGGAGCTGCGCCAGCCGCTGATCTCCTGGGAAAAAGCGATCGGGACGGCGTCCTGCAGGTGGGTCCGGCCGCTCTTGACGATCCCCTCATGTTTCTCCTCCAGGACCCGGAAGGCGGCGATCAGCTTGTCCACCGCGGGGATCAGGCGGTCCTCCAGGGCCGTCACTGCCGAGATGTGCATGGCCGTCGGGAAGGTGTCGTTGGAGGACTGGCTCATGTTGATGTCGTCGTTGGGATGGCAGAGCCTGGCCGCCTGTCCGGCCGCTGCGCTGCTTTTCTGTCCGGCGCCGGTATTGCCTGCCTGCCCGTCTGCCGCGCCGGCTGCTGCCGCTGCGATCTCATTGGCCCGGTTGGCGATGACCTCGTTGGCGTTCATGTTGGACTGGGTCCCGGAGCCCGTCTGCCAGACGACCAGGGGGAAGTGGTCCATCAGCTTTCCCTCGATGACCTCATCGGCCGCCTGAGAGATGGCCGCCAGCTTTTCGTCCGTCATCTTCTCCGGCTTCAGCGCGTGGTTGGCGCGGGCCGCCGCCTTTTTCAGGATTCCGAATGCCCGGATGATCTCGGCCGGCATGGTCTCGATCCCGACGCCGATCGGGAAATTCTCATGGCTGCGCTCCGTCTGCGCCGCCCAGTACTTGTCTGCCGGTACCTTCACTTCTCCCATGGAATCATGTTCGATCCTGTATTCCATCTTGTCCTCCCTTACTTCTAAAAAATATGTGCCTTCCTGCGGGCTGCCGCCCAGACATCCTGCTGCATATGTTTTTCCGGATGTGGAGCATCCCCCGACGTCTTCACAGAAATGACATGCCCTTTAGTAACGGCCTGTCCGTCAGATCGGTTTCCCCTGTTCGATTCTGGCCAGCGACGAGACCTCGTAATAGGCGTTGCCGGTCACTTCCTTCTGAACACGCAGAAATGAAGGGATCCGGACGCGCTCGTCCTCCGACCGCAGCGAGACCTCCAGGACCGCCTGGTCCGTCCAGAAGGGATAGAGGTCGATCTCGTAGTGCTGGCTGTTCCAGATGAGGCGGTAGCGCACCTTGCGGATGGGGCGCCGCTCCGGGTCCGCGTTGGTCATGAACTGCATGTACTCCCGCTCGGACAGTCGTCCCTCCGCCTCCAGCCGCCGCTGGCCGTCGTGGAGCCTTCTGCGGGTCAGGTAGAAGACTTCCCCGTCCTCGCCCGTGCTGCGCCGGATCCGGATCTCCTCATCCTCCTCGGACCGCAGGTAGACCTGCTCGAGGTCCTCTCTGTGGCAGCCCGGCAGCGCCTCCAGCGCCGCGGTATCCGGATAGTCGATCAGGAAGCGGCGGCGGATCTCAAAGGGCACGGGCTCTCCCAGGGCCGCGGCGATCTCGGCGACCAGGTGCCGCATCTTGTCTTCAAACCCGTTCAGATTCTCGATGATCCGGAAATAGGGATGTCTCTCCCAGGCAGTGATCACGCGGTCATCCAGCGCGATGGCCTCCTCCGGCGACTCATCGCGGATGGCGTTGGTCTGCGACCCGTAGTAGACAGCCGCGTTCTTGGCCGTCGTCTCCAGGTGAAAGACCGCGTCATAGCTGCGGAGCTTCTCGTCCGCATCCACGCCCAGCTGCCGCAGGGCCTCGTCGAATTCCGCCTGCGTCATGTAGGCCCGGTTGTCAAAAAAGCCCCGGTCGCAGACGATGAGGACCTTTGGCCGGCTGCCGTTTTCCGCCTTCTCCTCAGGGGAAGCCGGGGAAACCAGCTCCGTCTCCATCTTTTTCAGGATGTCCCGCGCCGCGGCTTCAAAAACCTTTTCTTTTTCCAGCTGGAGCTTCATCTGGAAGAGCTGATAGGCCATGGATGAGGTACACCGGGCGGGCGTGATCCCCGCTGTCTTCATCTCTGTGGCGGGCTCGGACATAAACAGAACTGTGTAGCCCATTTTTTCAAAAGATTTCTGGATCCAGGTCATGCCCGTCGTCTTTCCCGCGCAGGGCCCGCCCGTTATCACGATTTTCCGCACCATGGTGTCTCCTCCGGTTCACTTATCCAATCCAGCCAAAGTTCCCTTTCTTCAGGGTCCGGTTCATCAAACTGCACAAGTGTCCCGGACAGGTCCGCTGCTCCGCGAAGCCGCAGGCCGCGGATACATCAATCTTTCACCATCTTATCACAGGATGCCGCTTCCATACAAAAAAATCGGACAGCGGCGCTGTACAGATGTACATTCTGTACCTTCCACTGTCCGATGCTATGTTTTTCACCAAAAGACCGCTGCTCTGGGTGGTTCCGGCGCCTCGGCATTCCCGATCCAGGATAACCCCCAAAACCGGAACCTGCTGCGGACTTATTCCCCGAACAGAGGTGTCGAGAAGTAGCGCTCGGCCGTGTCCGGCAGGACCGTCACAACGGTCTTGTCCTCACCCAGCTTCTTGGCCAGCTTCAGGGCCGCCGCCACGTTGGTGCCGGAGGAGATGCCGACCATGAGGCCCTCTTCGCGGGCCAGGCGCTTGGAGGTCTCGATCGCCTCCTGGTCTGTCGTGATGCAGATGTCGTCGTAGATGTCCCGGTTGAGGATATCGGGGATGATGCCGTCGCCGATGCCCATCTGCATGTGGGTGCCGATCATGCCGCCGGCCAGGATGGCCGCGTTCTCGGGCTCGACCGCCCAGATCTCCATATTCGGATTGTGCTCCTTGAGGACTTCGCCGATGCCGGTCAGGGTGCCGCCGGTGCCGATTCCGCTGCAGAAGCCGTCGATCGGGCCGTCCACCTGCCGCAGGATCTCCTGTGCAGTGAAGTTCCTCTGCGCCATGGTGTTGTTGGGATTGGAGAACTGCTGGGGCACGAAGACCTTGGGGTCTTTTTTCTGCATGCGCAGGGCCGTCTGCAGGCACTCGTCGATGCAGGCGCCGATGTCGCCGGCATCGTGGATCAGGCGGACCTCCGCCCCGTAGTGGCGCACGAGCTTGGCGCGCTCCTCGCTGACCGAATCGGGCATGATGATGATGGTCCGGTAGCCCTTCACGGCGCCGACCAGAGCCAGGCCGATTCCCTGGTTGCCGCTGGTGGGCTCGACGATGATCGTGTCCTCCTTGATGATGCCGGCCTTCTCGGCCTCCTCGATCATGTTGAGGGCCGTCCTCGTCTTGATGGAGCCGCCGACGTTCAGGCCCTCCACCTTGACCAGGATCCGCGCGCTCCCGGGCTCGGGCATGCGCTGCAGCTCCACCATGGGTGTATTTCCAACTGCCTCCAGAATATTATGATAAATCACAGTCAATCGTCCTTTCTCTGTCCTCATTCTCGCCTTGCGCACAAGCGCATGCACAGCGTTAACGATTGTACCATCTGGAGTCTTTGTTTACAAGGAAAATCCCTCAAATCATCTGCGCGCTGCCCGCGGACCTTTTCTGCAGAGCCGCTGCAGATTCCTCTGCTTCGCCGGCCCCCAGCTCCCGGTAGGTGCGGACGATCAGGACCGCCGCGATGACAAAGGTCAAAAAGTCCGAGACGGGCATGGAGTAGAGGACGCCGTTCAGCCCGAAGAAGAGGGGCAGAACCAGGGCGAAGCCCACGCCGAAGACAATCTCGCGGATCATGGACAGAGCCGTCGACTCCGCCGCCTTGCCGATGGACTGCAGGAAGATAAAGCAGGCCTTGTTGACGCAGGCGAAAATGATCATGCACAGGTAGGTGCGGAAGGCGCGCACGGCAAACTCGGTATAGAAGCTGCTCTCGTTGGCGGCGCCGAAAATGCCGATCAGCTGCAGGGGCAGGAGCTCCACGATGCAGAGCGCGACGGCACCGACCGCCGCCTCCGCCATCAGGAGCTTGGTGAACAGCTCGCGGACACGGCCCTTCAGGCCCGCGCCCATATTGAAGCCCACGATCGGGATGCAGCCCGCCGCCATGCCGACGACGATGGAGATCACGATCTGGAAGAACTTCATGACGATGCCGACGACCGCCATGGGGATCTGGGCGTACTGGACCTGGCCGAAGACCGGATCCAGGGCGCCGTATTTGCGGATCATGTTGTTGATAGCCGCCATGGCCGCGACCAGAGAGATCTGGGACAGTGAACCACCAGGGACGGTTCTCGCCGGTACTTTTTGTACCGTTGAGAACCGTCCCTGGTGGTTCCTGGTGGTTCCTATGCAGCTTCCCGAACGCTTTCAGGGACACATTCCGGCTCGAAAACTGGAAATCCGCATGGAAATACTATATAATTGTTGCGACAAACGGCAAGGCTTTAAGACATGTTTTTTTTACACATATACATATATGGCCGTTTTCTCTTTTTTCACTGTACCACTCGTTTCAAAGGAGGATTATTTGGCAATGATTTCCTGGAAAAATCTTGACACTCTTGCAGTCTATAAGAAGTTCATGGCACTGAGGGGCAAGGTCAATCTCGTGGAGGCTATGTCCGGCGAGAACGGCGCAAAGCGCGTGGCCGAATACAGCGTTCCCATGGCCTGCGGCATGAAGTACAATTTCGCGGCCAAGGCAGTTGACGATGATGCACTCGCGGTTCTGCAGGAGCTGGCGGATGAGCATCAGCTGGTTGAGAAATATCAGGATCTGCTGGACGGCGATGTGATCAACACCGGCGAGAAGCGTCTGGTCCTCCATCAGCTCTGCCGCGGACAGCTCGGCAAGGATGTCATCGCGGACGGCGTCAACAAGCGCGATTTCTATGTCTCCCAGCAGCAGAAGGCGGCGGAGTTCGCCAACAAGGTCCACGCCGGCGAGATCACCAATGCGGCCGGCGAGAAGTTCAACACGGTCGTGCAGATCGGTATCGGCGGCTCCGACCTGGGCCCCCGCGCCATCTATCTGGCCCTCGAGAACTGGGCGAAGACCAACGACACCCTGAAAATGCAGGCCCGTTTCATCAGCAACGTCGACCCCGACGACGCGGCGGCTGTCCTCAAGTCTGTGGACATCCCCCACTCCCTCTTCATCGTGGTCTCCAAGTCCGGCACGACCCTCGAGACCCTGACCAATGAGTCCTTCGTCCGCGACGCTCTCCGCAACGCAGGCGTGGATCCCTCCAAACACATGCTGGCCGTCACCAGCGAGACCTCTCCGCTCGCCTCCAGCACCGACTATCTGGAAGCCTTCTTCATGGATGACTACATCGGCGGACGCTACTCCTCGTCCTCCTGTGTCGGCGGCGTGATCCTCTCCCTGGCCTTCGGCCCCGATATCTTCGCCCGCATCATGAACGGCGCACACGAAGCTGACAAGACCGCCCTCAATCCCGATATCCGTCAGAACGCGGCTCTCCTGGATGCCCTGATCGGCGCCTACGAGCGCAACGTCGAGGGTTATCTGTGCACGGCAGTCCTGCCCTATTCCCAGGCGCTCAGCCGCTTCCCCGCCCACCTGCAGCAGCTCGACATGGAGTCCAACGGCAAGTCCGTCAACCGTTTCGGCGAACCCGTCGACTACGTGACCGGCCCCGCCATCTTCGGTGAGCCCGGCACCAACGGCCAGCACTCCTTCTACCAGCTCCTGCACCAGGGCACCAACATCATCCCCATGCAGTTCGTCGGCTACAAGGACAGCCAGATCGGCATGGACGTCGACATCCAGGGCAGCACCAGCCAGAAAAAGCTCTGCGCCAACGTCGTCGCCCAGATCATGGCCTTCGCCTGCGGCAAGGAGGATGAGAACCCCAACAAGGCATTTGCAGGCGGCCGCCCCTCCAGCATCATCATCGGCGACCAGCTCAATCCCGAGTCCCTCGGCGCCCTGCTCGCCCACTTCGAGAACAAGGTCATGTTCCAGGGCTTCATCTGGAACGTCAACAGCTTCGACCAGGAAGGCGTCCAGCTGGGCAAGCTCCTCGCCAAGCGCGTCCTCGCCCACGAGACCGACGGCGCCCTCAAGGCCTACGCGGACCTGTTCGAGATCTGATAGAACCACCAGGGACGGTTCTCCGGCTCCCTTTTCACCGGAACAGGGACCACGGGGACGGTTCTCCGGTCCCTTTTCACCGGAACGAAAGTCAGGGACCACAGGGACGGTTCTCCGGCTCCTTTTTCACCAGAACAAAGGGCAACGGCGTCCTATAATGCCGGCCGGACGATTCCGGGACCATAGAACCGTCCCCCTGGTTCCGAACTAAAAAAAGACTGCGGTGTCAAAGTGCCATCTGACTTGAATGGCATTTGACCCGCAGTTTTTTTGCCCGTGCAGGCACGGCATTCGCTCAGCTTTTCTCCGCTGGGCTAATTCTGTGATGAAAACTACGTGCTGCTTCGCGTGTTCCACGCTCCCACTTTATTTTACTAATGCGGAGATCTCGCGGAATCTGGGGTGGCGGGAGTCGACGGTCAGCTCGAACAGGACCGCCTCGGCGGTGGTCAGGAGGATCCCCTCCTGCACGGCCCTCTGCAGGGCGATCTTTTTGTCCGTCTTTTTGCGGGAGGCAATGGCGTCCGTCACGAGGACGGGCTGGAAGCCCAGGGCCTTGAGGTCCAGACAGGTCT
Organism: uncultured Lachnospiraceae bacterium; assembly: GCA_902781215.1. Lineage (GTDB taxonomy): Bacteria > Bacillota > Clostridia > Lachnospirales > Lachnospiraceae > CAG-791. The sequence continues at coordinate 72,023 of CACZIO010000005.1, read as the reverse complement.
GGAAGACGCAGACATGGGCCTCGGTCCCGCAGACCAGGACATTTTTCCTTCCGGCGGCCCGCTTTTCCTCCAGGGCGGCCAGGATGGCCTCGTCCCTGGTGCAGCTGAAGGTCCGCTTGTCATAGTAGTCCGTCGTCCCCGCGGCTTCATAGACCTCCGGGATGCTGCCGCCCAGGCCTTTGGTGTACTGCTGGGTGATCAGCATGGGGATGTCCAGGACCCGCAGACCCCGGATCAGCATCAGGGCGCGGTCCTCACAGGCCTTGCGTCCGTTCATGGCCGGCATCAGCCGCTCCTGCATGTCGATGATCATGCACTGTGTCTCTTCGGGCAGTATTCTCATTCTTTTTCCTCCTTTTCTGCGGCAGATTCCGCCAGGTGCTCCTCCAGGGTCATGTAGAGGGTCTCCGGCTCCACGGGCTTGGAGAGGTGGGCGTTGAGTCCCGCCTGCATGCTCCGCTGCACGTCCTCGTCAAAGGCGTTGGCGGTCAGGGCGATGATGGGGATGGTCATGGAATCCTCCCTGCCCGCCGCGCGGATGGCCCTGGAGGCCTCCAGGCCGTCCATCTCGGGCATCCGCATGTCCATGAGTATGACGTCGTAATAGCCCGGCGCATGTTCCATATATTTTTCGACCGCGGCGCGGCCGTTTTCGGCGTGGTCCACCTCCATCTCGCGCATGGACAGGACCATCATCATGATCTCCGCGTTGATCGCGACGTCCTCCGCCAGCAGGACCCGCCTGCCCTTGAGGTCGGCGGTCCGCCTGGCCAGCTGTTCGTTCTTTCTGGTAAAGGCCTCGCGGAACTCCTCCATGACCCGGCCCGCGAAGAGGGGCTTGGCCAGGAAGGCGTCCACGCCGGCGGCCCGGGCCTCCTCCTCGATGTCCTCCCAGGTATAGGAGGTGAGGATGATCACGGGCGTCTCGTCGCCGACAGCCTCCCGGATCTGCCTGGCGGTCTCCACGCCGTCCATCTCCGGCATCCGCAGGTCGATCAGGATCAGGTCGTAGGGATCCCTTCTGGCGTGGCGGAGGCTGACCATCCGGACGCCCTCGGCGCCGGAGGAGACCTCCTCGCAGTTGATGCCGACCTGGCTCAGGACAACCTGGGCGTGCTCACAGGCGATGGGGTCGTCGTCGATGACCAGGACGCACAGGTCATGGGGCCGGATGTCCCCCGCGCTGTCGGCTTCGGAGCCGGTCCTGCGGTCCGAATCCCCCAGGGTGACCGTCACGGTAAAGGTCGAGCCGACCCCCTTTTCGCTCGCAACCTCGATGTGACCGTTCATGAGCTCCACGATGCTGCGGGTGATGGGAAGGCCCAGGCCCGTACTGCCGTACTTGTTGGTGCTGGACGAATCCTCCTGTGAAAAAGCGTCAAAAATCTTCGGCAGATAGTCCTCGCTCATGCCGATACCGGTGTCGCTGATGACAAAGCGCATGGTCGACTTGCCGTCGTAACGGGCCGTCTCCTCCACCGTGAAGGTCACACTGCCGCCCTCCGGCGTGAATTTGACCGCGTTGCCCAGGATGTTGATCATCACCTGACGCAGCTTCATGTCGTCGCCGATGTAGTAGTCGCTGACCTCCCCCAGGAGCCGGCAGTCATAGTGGAGCCCCTTGTCCCGGCACTGGCCGCCGATGATCGTGTTGATCTGGGACAGCATGTGGGGGAAGGAGAACTCCTCGGTCCGGATGACCATGCGGCCGGCCTCGATCCGGCTCATGTCCAGGATATCGTTGATGATGCCCAGCAGATGGTGGGCGGAGGTCCCGATCTTCTCCAGATGCACTCTCGTCGTATCCGGGAGGGCCGGATCATTGAGGGCGATATTGTCCAGGCCGATGATGGCGTTCATCGGCGTCCTCATCTCATGGCTCATGTTGGAGAGGAAGGTCGTCTTGGCCTTGTTGGCCTCCTCCGCCGCCGTCAGCGCCTCCGCCAGGGTCTCATTCTGCTCCATGGCCCGCCGGGTCTCGGCGTCCGTGTCGGCAAAGCAGGCGCTGACATGGTGGGCAGTCTTTTCCTCCGGGTCTTCCGGATTCCACATGGCGGCAAAGCGCACGGTCTCGTAGGAGTCCGTCCCGTGCCGGTTCACCATATAGGTGTGGGAGATGACCGGACTCTGGCGGAGCCCGTCCAGGACCGCCTCTGTCCGGATAAAGCGCAGGAAATCCTCCAGATAAGGCTCCGTCACATACTGTTTGCCGTACCGGGTCACGGACGCCAGATAGGGGAAATGCTCGCCGACCTTGAAGCCGGTCCCGTCCAGGTCCTCATGGGACCGGTAGCAGACACCCTCGTCCGTATCCAGATCCAGATAGTAGACACTCCAGTAGTCCGAGGACAGGGCCGTGATCATCCGGTCCTGCTGCTCCCGCTGCCGCTCCTCCTGCAGGAGCTTTTCCTGCAGGGCCAGCTTTTCCTCCAACTCTCCCTGCTTTCTGCGGCTCTCCGCCTCCGCCTGCCGGATCCGCTCGATCTCCGCCGCCCTGGCCTCCTCTGTCAGGCGCAGGTTCTCCTCCTGTGTCTGTCTGTGGACCTGCGAGAGCAGGAGGATATAGGCGAACATGACGCCCAGGAAAAAGCAGCAGGGCTGGAAGGGGTAGATGGCGTCCACCGAGATCCAGTAGGTGTAGATGAAGACGCCCAGCGCCGGGATCACGGAGAAGCCCAGGGTCGTGACCAGCGTCCGCCGGTCCGCCCCCTTTCCGGTGATCAGCAGGGAGATGATCCCGATGACGGGAATGAAATAATAGACAAGATTGAGATTGGAAAAGATCCCGAACAGGGGTCCCCGCGTGTAGCGGGAGGCCGCGTCGCCGATCTCCCACAGAAAGCCTGTCCCCAGCATGGTCAGGACGACCAGGGCCAGGTTGAAAAACCAGGGGGCCGCGAACAGGAGATTCCACGTCCTGCCGGTCATCCTGCCCCCCGCGAAATGTTTGGAGAACAGGAACCAGATGTAGGGCAGGGTGATATAGACCAGGTAAAAAAGAAAATTCAGCAGGATGAAGAGGCCGCGGTGAAAGGTCTCCCCGGTATAGACGACGATCCACAGGCAGTCCATGGCGACATAGAACATGCTGGTGCCGATCAGGACCAGAGAGATCGCGAGGTGTTCACTCTTTTTCAATTTCTGGCTGACATCGACCAGCATCAGGGTCAGTCCCAGGAACAGCAGCGAGGCGGTCAGCGCGTATGTAACTGTCATCTTTTCCCCCCCCTCATGTCGAAGCGCCCTGCGCCGGGACACCCATCAGAGAAACTGCATTGAAATTTCATTCCGCCTGTTCAGTCAGTCCGCCCGCTCCACCTTCAGAACAGCGGTAAGGCCTGTCCGCTCGAGGATATCATAGATCTCCTCCGCCACATGGATCATGCTGACAGGGCACTTCACCGTCTCACAGAGCAGAAGGATGACCCGGAGGCCGGCACTCGAGATATAATACAGATCCGCGGCATCCAGGACGATCGCCCCGGCCTGTGCTTCCTTTTCAACGATCCCCTGCAGTTCCTTCTTCACATCGTCCGCGTTGAGCGAATCAATGCGGTCGCAGAGCCTGATCACAAGTATTCCCTCTCTGTTCACAGCTTCTATGATATCGATTACCTTCCTCCGGACATTTCCAATTCAGCTTTTACAATTCGGATTTTTATATTTCCAACCAGCGTTTTCAATCAACATATGCGAACCATCTTTCCCGACCATAGTGATGTTGCGGTCAAAAATATACCATAACAATCATACAACATTCTGAATCTGTTGAAAACCTCGAGACAAGCCGTCATACGTGTCTACGCATACGCTCAGTTCTTTTTATCTATGGATACCATGTTCGAAACCGGAAAAAATGGGATCCCCTGGACGCCATCGGCATCAGCACCACGAAGGCCAACGCCATCTACATGCTGATCGCCTTCCTCCTGTCCACGCTGGTCTTTGCCCGCAAGGAGCTGGATTTCTGAATGCTGAATGACACTGTTTTTTCGACTTCTTTCCAACCGCTTTTCCAACTATTTTTCACTGATTTACCAAAAAAGCCCCCGCTGCGGCGGAGGCTTTTGTTTTGCGAATCATGATACAGTCTTGCGGCTGTCAGTTTCTGCAACAGACAGCTGTTTCTGTGGCAGACGGCTTTTTCATTTGTGTTTCATGGCCAGGTGCAGGACATTCCCGATGTGATCCGGCACGTAGACATCCAGGTCTGTCGACGGATAGGCGAAGACGACCAGGCCCTGGTCCTCATCCGCCCGGAGCGGCTCAATGCGGCTCCCGTCCGGTGTCTCTCCGTAGGCCTGTGAGGGGTCCATCCCCACACCGTCGTCGCGCACGTAGAGCCGGACCTCCCCGCCCGCAACCTGGGAGGAGACCAGTTCCGGTCCGTGGTTGTCGACGCCTGTCACCTCCACGGTATCCGTGGTATTCTGGCGGTTGACCAGGGCCACGTCGATCCGCATCTGTCCGTTCCTCGTGGGCTCCACGGTATAGGTTTTTGCCCCCGCCTCGTAGACGGGCAGGTCCTGCCCCCTGACATTGGCTGTCACCCGGAAGACCGGCAGGGGGGAGTCCACCTCGATGACATACACAGGGAGTTTACGTTCTCCCGCCGCCTCCACGCGCACGGTATATTTCGAGTCGATGAAGAGGAAGGGCAGCAGGAAAAAAAGGACCAGCAGCGTGGCCAGAAATCCCCGCTGCAGCTCGAACCGCTCCTTCCTGTAGACTGCATAGGAGGCCAGGGCCTCCATGGGCACGCTGTTGGGCCTGCGGCCGCACTCCCGGAAGACATTTTCCAGAATATCCGATGCCTCCCGCAGATCCAGCGTCTGCTCCTGTTCGTTTCTCTTTTTCATCACATTCTCCCGCGGGCGCTTCGTCCCCCTGGTCTTTTTATCACATTCCCCCGCGGGCACCCCATCCCGCTGGTCTTATGATCACATTCTTTCGCGGGCACCCCGTCCCGCTGTTTTTTTCATCGAATGATCGCGCAGAAACCTCTTTTTTACGCAGGTGCTTTTACTCGAAAATCATCTGCTGCAGGTGTTTTTTGCCCGCGCGCAGATAGCGTTTGACGGTGCTCCGGCTGATGTTGAGGCAGTCGCCGATCTCGTCCAGGGTCATCTCCTGATAGTATTTCATCAGGATCACCTGGGACTCCACGACCGGCAGGTTCATCACCTGGCGCAGGATATACTGACGGTTGTCAACGGCCAGGGCCTCCTCCTCCGGCAGTCCATGCCGGGCATGCGCGCCGGCCAGATCCAGGTCTTCCGACATCCCGGCGCTGATCTCCCGCTCCTGCTTCTGTTTAAAATCGTAGCAGACCCGGAAATTGATCTGGCCCAGCCAGGCGATGAAGAGCTCCGGATTGTGGAGGGTCCCGATCCCGCGCAGGGCCCTGATAAAGGACTCCTGCAGGGCGTCCTGGGCCAGGTGGACATCCCGCAGATAGCGCAGGGAATAGTTATACTGGCGCTGATAGGTCGCAGCATAAAGCTCAGCAAAGGCATTGCTGCTGCCCTGCTGTGCCTTGACGACCAGATCATTCAGATATGTATAATCCAGTATTTCCACGGCGACCTCTTCTTCGTTTTTTGCTGTCTGCTCCCGATTAAACGTGAAGCACTTTCTGCTGCCTGTCCCGGTTAAGTATTACCCTTCGCCTGTTTCCTTTGCCGGGTTGTCAGCTTCCTGCTGTCCGGCACCCTGCGGCATATCTTCGTGCTGCCCGTCTCCGTGCGGCCTGTCCTTCTCCGCCCTGTGGTCGGAGAGTGCGACCAGCTCCACCAGGGACTTCACGCTGCTGTCCTCGTCAAAGGCGACGCCGACGGAATAGAGAATGGGTGTCTTGCCCTCCGTCAGCCGCTTCTCCTCCAGGCGCTCCACCTCCAGCAGGAAGTCGGAGATCATCTCATGGGAACACTTGCGGAAAATGGCGAGGAATTTGTTGCCGCCGTTGCGCCCGATGAAGCAGTTGGACGTACCCTCCGGCGCGCCCCCCGCCCGGGCCGCCTCGGTGAGGATCCCGGAAAATTCCCGGATTGCCTCGTCGCCGCCCTCGTGCCCGAATTTCTGATTGATCTCGGTCAGGTTGACCAGGTCCAGCGTGACACAGCCCATGTCCGCGGGCATTTTTTTATGCAGGTACTGGGCGATGTAGGCATCGCAGCTGTAGCGGTTGGCCACGCCCGTCAGGGTGTCCGAATAAATAGCGTGGTCCAGCTCCAGATTCTCCCGCTTGAGGTCCGTGTAGGACCCGAAATCCAGGAACATGAAGACAAAGGACAGGCCCATCATCAGCCACAGGATGCCGCAGAGCAGGCGCACGTGCGGGTCGGAGGCGATGGTCTGGTAGAGACTGTCGTCCCCGAAGATCGTCACCAGGGCCGCCACCGTCAGTATAAAATATATGACCAGCTGTATGGTCTTGATCCATTCAAATCGTTTCATAGCCCGTGCTCCATGGCTGTGTCAGTAAATATAAGCGAAATTTTATATAAGGCTTTTCGTCCCGGCGTATATGAGAAGACGCTGCCGTTTCCCACTGTGCTGCTTTTACAGAAATGCTGCGCCGCCCTTTCCGATCCGCAGAAAGATCCTGCCCCGGATCTGGCGCAGGTTCACCTCGCCGAAAGCGCGGGAGTCCATCGAGGCCATGCGGTTGTCCCCCAGGACAAAGACATTCCCCTCCCGCACACGGTAGGGATAGATGACCGCTCCGCTCTCGCGCAGGGTTTTCCCCTGCGCCCATATGTCCTCCGCAGGCTCGTCGTTGACGAAAACAGTGCCGTCGCGGACCATCACCTCGTCGCCGCCCGTGGCCGCCACCCGCTTGACATAGTAGTCCCCGGACGCCACCCGGATGGAGACGACATCGCCGGGCTGGTAGTCCCTCGCCAGCCGCATGTAGACGACCAGATCGCCGTCCGTCAAATGCGGGTCCATCGAGTCCCCGCCGACGACCGCGATCCCGATCATGAAGCGGAACACGACAAAGAGGACTACAATGAGTACGATCAGATGGATCGAATCATGCAGCCACGAAAGCTTGTAGGCATTATACTTTTCCAGTACCCGGTCCTCCGGGAGTGCTTTCACTCTTTCCGACATGTCGAGGCGCTCCTGCGCTGAGACACCCGAGGCGAAATCCCTTTCCGTTTTCTGTCCCGGGTTTTTCCGCACGGTTTTTATGCTGTTCGCTTTTTTTTCTGTTTACTACTTACTGTTTTTTACTGTTTACAGAAGGTACTCTTCAATTCTGCAGCTGTGAACAGCCGTCTTTACATCATAATTGACGCCGATCAGCAGGATTTTCTCATACATATTCATTTTCCTGATATGCGCGGCATAGTCCTTTTCCCGAATCTGCGCGACGGCGTCCTCTGCGCTGTGGTTCCATTTCATTTCGATGAGCAGGGGCGGTGCTGTGCTGCCGGTGAAGGGCAAAAATGCAGCGTCGCAGTATCCTCTCCCGCTGCTCAGCTCCTCAAACGTCACATAAGGGCTGTCGGGTGAGAAATTATAGGCATTCAGGATCACATAGCGAAGGGCGTTCTCCTCACTGTAATACTTCGGGGGCCTCTCATCGTGTATCCGGCCGATCAGGGCTGCCAGGCCGCTCTCGTCTCTGTTTAAGGTTGCATTGAGCACCTGGTTGCACAGACGGATCCTGTGGATAAATTCAGGATTGCTCCCCTTGGACATCGTCACCAGGAAGTTCTCCCTGATTTCCAGATTCGGAATACGCGCGGTCCTCCTGACCGCGTCATAGGAGAGATATCCAAGATGAATCAGGGTCGTCAGCACATCATCCCTCGTGTCGATCTTATTCAGATCATTTTCGAACTTCCCGGTGGAAACGGGGACTTCTCTCCCGTTGACCATCTCCAGAACAGCATCCTTAATGCCATCGACGTTCATCTGAATGTACAGACGCAGCGATTCAAAGGCCGATGATGAAGCCCAGTAGCTGGCATATTTTCCCTTTGGCGCAGCCTGCATCACGGAATCCGGGCAGTAGATGTGGCCGACATCCTCCAGCCAGTAGCCGTCATACCATCTTTGCATTTTTTCAAAATCGGCCGCAGGAAAATGACTGCATATTTCCCGCACATTCTTTTCAGTAAAACCGACGTATTCTCCGAGATCACCTGCATCCAGCATCGTGTATTCCCTGAAATCCGACAGGGCCGACTGCGTATCATATTTTATGATCGGAAGAATCCCCGTCATATAAGCGCCGGCCAGATACTGCGGCACTTCATTGCCCCGGAACAGCATGCGGAGAAAATCAATATATTCCCTCTGCAGGGCAGTATTGTCCTTCTGCTCACGGAAAATCATGTCCCACTCATCAATAATGATGATAAACTTCTGTCCTCTGACTTCAGAGATTTTCAACAAAGTGTCCAGGAGTGAATCCTCTCCCTGAATCCCGCAGTCTCTGTATTCCGCGCGCAACTCCCGCAGAAGCTTCTCCTGGATACTGCCGACCACGTTCTCCTGCTCGATCGTTCTGTCCGTCATAAAAGAAATGAGGCCAAAGTAAATGACCGGATACCTGTTTAAATGTCTGCTGAAAGAAGGATCTCTCTCAATCTCCAGACCGCGGAACAATTCCCGTGAATCACAGCCGCAGGAATAATAAGCCGCCAGCATATTGGCAGCTGTTGTTTTTCCGAACCTGCGGGGACGGGTAAAGCAGATTTCTTTTCTCCGCGTATTTAATACTGCATTCATATGTCCGATCAGGCCGGTCTTATCTACATAGTATTCGTCATGAATGGATTCGGCAAAACCTGCGTTTCCAGGATTCACATAGATGCCCATGGCACTCTCCTCGAGTCAACAAATCTTTGGGGCATAACCAGCCTGTTCCGGCTGATCATGACTGTTGATCTCCGTGGGGGAAGACCCCCGCTTCTATATGTGCGTGATTGCTCTGTTTATTATAGCATTGCCATCCTGCCATGTCATGGACAATCCCCGAGAGAACCACCAGGGACGGTTCTGGGCGGTTCTTTTTGCATCAGCGGGAAAAGGAGACTTCCCGGTGGTTTTCTTTGCACGGATTATCGTACAATCCGCGTACATCGGCATTTGGCCTTGCGCTTTGCCGCTTTACTCTGCTATAATGAGCCTTGCAATTGAATAAGTTCTTCGGGGCAGGGTGTAATTCCCTACCGGCGGTATAGTCCGCGAACCTTCGGGCCGATTTGGTGAAATTCCAAAACCGACAGTATAGTCTGGATGAGAGAAGAACTGGACATATCCCGTCGAAAATGATTTGTTTCCACCTTCATTTTCGCTCGGCATATTTTTGATATGCTCAGAATGACATTTCCCCGAAGTGGTTTGACTGCTTCGGGTTTTTGTTTTTTCCAAAGAACTTGTTCGAGAACAGGGTTTCTGTCCGCCTCCATGCACACGGTCGTGCAGGGCAGCCGCTGACACCGCGGCAGAGGTTCAGGGAATCATCCGTCCAAAGACAAGATTCCCGGCGATAAACGCACCGGACTGCAGGGCTGCTGCGGACAGGAACAGACACATCCGTTTGTTTCATGTACAAGGAGGAAAAAACAATGAAATGGTCTGTCAAAAAACTCGTCACCACCGCCATGCTCGCCGCCGTCGCCGGCGTCCTGATGAGCCTGGAGTTCTCGATCCCCTTCATGCCGGTCTTCTACAAGGTCGACTTCAGCGATGTCCCCACCGTCATCGCCCTCTTCTCCATGGGACCGGCCTCCGCCATGTGCGTTGAGATCATCAAGATCCTCATCAAGCTCATCACGGTCGGCACCAACTCCAATTATGTCGGTGAATTCTCCAACCTGATCGGCGCCTTCATGTTCATCCTGCCCATCTGGCTGATCTCCAAAAAAACCGAAAACAGCAAGAAGGGCATGTTCACCGCCCTGGCCGTCAGCGGCGTGATCCGCATCGCCTGGGCCTGCTTCTGCAACGCCTTCATCACCCTGCCCATGTACGCGGCTTCCATGGGAATCTCCATCGACGATGTGGTGCGCGCGGTCTCCAGCGCCAATCCGGCCATCCAGAACCTCAACACCTTCATCATCCTGGCGACCATCCCCTTCAACTTCATCAAGATCGGTCTCAACTATGTGATCGCGACGGCCATCTTCTACCGCGTCGCCGCCGCTGTGCCCGCCCTGCGCGGAGCGGATATCTGAGCCATCTTTTTACAAGGGTTATCCCGCGAGATCTGCGGGGTCGCAGAATAAGCTACATTCTGCAGAATAGATCCGGGCCCGGATATGCAGGGGCGTTCCTGAATGTTTCATATGTTTCGAATGTTTTTCAAGTGAATCTTATAAGGCACAAAGTGCGGCAGGAAAACTGACCTGCCGCACTTTTCAGATTTTTACCGGAGGTACACCATCATGATCCAGAACTACAGTGACCTGACACGCCTTGAAATGGAAAGGATCGACAAAGAAAAGACCATCGTCATGATCCCGCTGGGGGCAACCGAGCAGCACGGCAGCCAGGCCCCTCTTGGAACCGACGCCATGATCGCGGGCGCCATGCCCGAATATATCCGGGCGGAGCTTGAGAAGGTCGACCCGGACTACCCCATGCTGATCTTCCCGGCGATCCCGGTCGGCTTCTCGGTCGAGCACCTGAACTTCTGCGGATCCATCAGTTTCAAACCGGACACCTACTACCACATGCTCTACGACATCACGGCCAGCCTGGCGCACCATGGCTTCAAAAAGCTGGTCTTCCTGATCTGCCACGGGGGCAACCGCCCGGTCGTGGACATGCTGGCCCGGCAGGCGCGGGCCGATTTCGGTGTCCTGCCCTTCGTGCTGGCCTCCGGGGCCTTCTTCCATCCGGATGTGCAGGCCACCATATCCGAAGGCAACGCCTGGGACTTCCACGGCGGCGAGATGGAGACCTCCATGGTCCTGGCCATCCGGCCGGAGGCCGTCAAGCTCGACCTTTCCGAGACCGGCTACAAGGCCGGCGGCTTTGCGGGCAAAAAAGTCATCCGTTTCGGCGGGGAACACGCCCTCACCTGGATGGGAGAGGACCTGCAGACCGCTGACGGAAGGCCAATCGGCATCGGCGGCGACCCGCGCGGCGCAACTGCCGAAAAAGGCCGGATCATCCTCGAGACCAGCGCCCGGGAGCTGGTTCCCGCCCTCCTGGAGATCCGCGACTGGTGAGGATCCGACCCTGGAAAATCCGGGACTGGAAAACCAGATACCGTTAAAGGAAGTCCGCGAGCCTGATCGTGAGGTCCGGGTAAATGGAGCAGGGCACTTCATCCTCAAACCTCCAGATTGCCGCCTCCTCTTCCTGTCCGAACAGATAGACCATGATAATCCTGCGCGCCGGGTCGATCACCCAGTATTCCCTCACGCCGGCATCCCGGTACAGAAACAGCTTCTTTCCATAATCCCTTTTGGAGGTGGACGGCGAGATCACCTCGATGACCCAGTCCGGTGCCCCGTGGCAGCCGTCCTCGTCCAGCTTGTCCCTGTCGCAGATCACCGTCAGATCCGGCAGCAGATAGGTCGAATCATCATTTTTGAGGTAAACTCCGAAAGGGGAGAGAAAGGCTTCACAGTCCCCTCCTCTTTCATGTATATAATTTGTGATCTCCAGATACAATCTTCCGACGATCCTCTGATGAGTCGTCTTCGGCGCCTGCATAATGAAAATTTTTCCGTTGACCAGCTCCGCCCGGATCTCCTCCGGCAAGGCCCGGATGTCATCCATCGTATAGACCCTGTCCGGGTCGGCGTCAATATCAGGCAGGTCCTCCAGAAAAGCCCAGTCCACTGCGGCTTCCCTCACCATCTCACGGAGGCTCTTCCTCTCGTTCTCGTCTTTCACCCTGTTGTAATCCATTCTGTCCCCTTTTCCCGATCCCTCGCAAATCCTCTCAGTACCTTCTCCCGATCATCTTCACCTGTGTCAGCCCTTGCAGACAATGGTTATCTGTCTCCTTGCTGTTCATCTTATATTTGTCGTAAAAAAAACGCAACCGGCAGAAACTGTTCACGAATGTGGAAAAGTCTGTGGAAAACTCAGTTTTTTGACGGGCAGGAAAAAGATAACCATCGGATAAATCCGGCTTTTGTGGATAAAGGTTTTGTGTTTTTCGTCAAAACGCTGAAATTGCCCAAAAGCCCCTCCGGTACAGGTGCAAGACTCGCAAACGAGTCTTGTGCATGCCCGAAGAGCATGTTGACGGTTGCGGGTTGCCCATAAGGGCAATTTCTTCCGCGGCCTCTTTTCCTCCCGCACCGGACATCTTGGATGCATATGCATTTTTATACAACATTATGTTAAATAATGCACAATAGTGCATATTTATTTCTGCCGATGTATATTGTTTGCTGTCATTAACCCATTACTATCAGTATCTGTAAGGAGGTATACCATGGATCTCGGTTTAAAAGGGAAAGTTGTCATGATCACCGGCTTCTTTCTTTTGTTGTCGACGTCACAAAAGAGGACCAGGTGAAGGATATGTTCGAGAAGACCATCGCCCACTACGGCCGTCTCGATGTGCAGGTCAATAATGCCGGGTATGAAGGCCCCAACGCCGCAATCACGGATCAGACGTATGACAACTTCATCGGTGTCTACAACATCAATGTATTCGGGCCCTTTTTCGGTATGAAATATGCCATGAAGCAGATGATCGCCCAGGAGAAGGGTGCCATCGTCAACATCGCTTCCAACGGTTCCTTTGTCGGGGCCGCCGGGATGTCTCCCTATGTTTCCTCCAAGCACGCCGTGCTCGGTCTCTCCAAATGCGCCGCCCTTGAAGGGGCTGCACACGGCATCCATGTCAATTGCATCTGCCCCGGCGCGATCAACACACCCATGATGCGGAAAATCAAAAAAGAGTTCCTGCCGCTGCATCCCCCTCGCAGCGACAGGAACTCTTTTCTGTATAAAATGCTCTCGTCCCCCTGTCCGTACGCTTGCGTGCGGCTCAGGGCGAACAGGGCATGGATCAAATATTTATTCTGCGAAAACCGGCTCCTCCCGGTAGCCGCAGAGCAGGAACATGGGCTTGATGGCCGTGATTTCATCGTACTCAACCTGTGAGACCGTCACATCCGAATTGATGGCCCGCAGGTCCTTTTTCATGACCTCATAGGCCTCCTCGACCGTCTGCGCCCGTCCCTCGCGGATCACCCGGATCATGCGGTCGATCGTCGCGGGATGTGCGTACTGGGCGGGAAGGGGGAAGGCGGAAACAGCCCCCGCAGCGGCTGAATCCGGCCGGCCGCCTGTTCCTGACACCGGAGCGGCAGGACTGCCGGAAACAGCTGAAGGCGCGGCTCCGGTATCCCCGTATCTGCTGATATATTCCCCGCTCTGCCGCAGGGCCTTCTGCCAGCGGCCGTCCGCATAGCGGCGGTTATTGCGGCCTGTGGGCAGAACCTGCGCAGACATGGTATAGAAAATAAACGCCATGCCAAAGAGGACGAAATACACTGCATATCCCTCCTGCCGGATGACCGCATAGATTCCGAACAGGACAGAACCGACCGCCAGCAGAAAGATCGCGAGCGCAGCGTACCGGTACCAGGGATTCATCCGGTCCGTGATACGCTTCTCCTTCGCCGTGACGGAGAGAAAAGCCGGAATCTCCGGTTCCCGGTCCAGATATGCCCTGGCCCGGCGGAGCTCCTCCATGCTCGCCTGCGCCTGCGGCGTCAGGTCCTTCACATAGCGGGCCTCCTCTCTGGCACGCTCCTCCTCCATTCGGGCCTGGGCCTTCTCGCTCATCGTCGGGATCTCCGGATGGCGGCTGCGGACAAGGGAAAGAAAGAGGTCCACCTCGTCCTCATACTTGAAATTGCACTGGCGCTCCGTCCCATCCTTGAGCAGGACCACCAGGTAGGGAATGGATCCGAAGACCCCTTTCCCGGTGAAGCCGCCTCTGGACATGGCCACACGCTTGAAGACGCGGCCGATGTCCTGCCACATCACATAATATCTGCGGTCGACAAAAAAGCTGTTCAGATAGACCGCCTTCTCCCCGATTCCGCAGGGTCCTGTCCTCACGCAGTTTCTGCTGTCCCTGCGCAGGTCCTCCGCTGTCATTTTATGTTCCGCGATCGCAGCCGGTGCAAACATCATTTCCTTCCTCCGCCGTCTCCGCGGCGGCTCCTTCCACTTACACAAGCGCAAGATGCGCTCCGTTGGAGCCCCGGGATACACACCTCCGCGGGGCCCCTCTCAATTGCACGCCAAAACGCTCATTTAATAGTGTCCGGCTGACTCACGTCTTACGTCACGAGAATACGCCGGTATTTTTTCAATTGCATTATGCATGCGCATTATGCACTGCGGATGCATTGCTGTCCGCATATTTTCTGGTCTTCACGATGAAGATGGCCAGCATGGCGACGGCAAAGATGATCCCGAAGGGATAGGCCACCGCGACATTGTTCTTAAAGAAGGGGATCAGACCCAGGCACTCGGGCGCCATCACGAAATAGGTCGAAGAGACCGCGCTCATGAAGGTAGCCGGCACGGCACCGATCCAGTAGTTCTTTCTCTCCTTTGCCAGGTAGGTCGCACCTGCCCAGAGGACGATCATGGCCAGGGTCTGGTTGGACCAGCTGAAATATCTCCAGATGACCTGATAGCTCAGAAGGCCCAGCGTGTTGCCGTAGCCCAGGAAAGCACCGATGCCCAGGACGGGGATGCAGAGTTTCAGGCGGTTCTGCCAGGTGCCCTGGTCCAGCTTCATCCAGTCAGCCAGGGTCAGACGGGCGGAACGGAAGGCCGTATCGCCGGAGGTGATGGGGCAGGCGACGACGCCCAGCATGGCCAGGATGACGCCGACGGATCCCATGGTCCTCACACAGACATCGTAGATGGCCGCGGACTGACCGCCCGCCAGGATCTCCTGCAGGCCGGTGCTCAGACCGCCGGTCTTCTCATAAATGGCGCAGCCGGCCGCTGCCCAGATCAGGGCGATGACACCCTCGGACGCCATGGCGCCGTAGAAAACGAACCTGCCCTGTTTCTCACTCTTGAGGCACCGGGCCATCAGAGGGGACTGGGTCGCATGGAAACCGGAGATCGCGCCGCAGGCGACCGTGATGAACATGAAGCTCCACACCGGTGTTCCCGCGGGGTGCATGCTGCGGAAATTGGAGAACAGCTCCGGAATGTGATAGCCGTGCATGGGAAGGCCGATTGCCACACCGATCGCCATGAGGATCAGGCAGATGCCGAACAGGGGATAGATCTTTCCGATGATCTTGTCGATGGAAATAAAGGTTGCGATGAAATAATAGATCAGGATGATGGTCAGCCAGACTGTCGTGGAGGCCAGCGGGCCGGTCACACCCTTTTCGGTCAGAAGCTTGACCAGGAGGCCGGCGGGGCCGACCGCAAAGACCGTGCCGACCATGACCAGAAGGATCACGGAGAAGACACGCATGACGTTTTTCATTGCGGAGCCCAGATAGATGCCGGTGACCTCCGAGATCGAGGCGCCGCGGTTACGCTCGGACAGCATACCGGAAAAATAGTCGTGCACACCGCCGGCAAAGATGGTGCCGAAGGTGATCCACAGGAACACGACCGGGCCCCACAGGGCACCCTGCATGGCGCCGAAGATAGGTCCAAGTCCGGCAATGTTCAGCAGCTGGATCAGGAACAGCTTCCACTGGGGCATGACGACGAAGTCGACTCCGTCGTTGATTGCCACGGCGGGCGTCTCCCGGTCATCCGGGGCAAAGGTGCTCTCGACGACCTTGCCATAGGTAAAATAGCCGAGAACGATCAATAACAGACAGATTATAAAGCTGATCATACAAACTCCTCCTTTCAGCAGTCCGGCGGGGCCGGACAGGTCCTGTGCGTGGAGCTTAGACAGGCGGTCTTCTCTATACAGGATGCGGATCATGTGAAGATTCCCCCCGGGCGGGATGATCCCGCCTGCACTGATCCTGTCCTGTTCGGCAGGCACTCCTGAGAAAGTGCGCGCAAAAATGAAAAAGCTGTGTGCAGGACACAACTTTTCCTGAAGCGCTTATATTGTAGTACCGTCCAAACCCTTCAACAAGGGTAAAAGTGTACAAAAATAGGAAACGTTTCCACAGCACATTTACGAAAACACCGGTTACTCCGGCATGGGGAAATGCGGGAATAACCGGCGGATTCATAACAGGAGGATTCTCCCGAAAGACCCTTTGTTTCGTTTTTTACATTCCTTGTTCTGTCAATGTGTCCTGCGCTTGTCCGGGGACACATTGACAGCTGCAGGCCGCGTGCTGATTACCAGTGTCAGACATCTGCTTCCTGCCTGTGCGCCGCGTGATTGGCCGCCCGGCGCTCCTCCACGGCCTGCTCGACATTGAGCCGGGACAGGACGATGGTGATGACCAGGTTGATGCCCATGGGGATCCACAGGTACATGACATGCAGCATGGTCAGGCAGGACGCCGTCTGCACGGCCGCGCCGCCGACATAGCCGGAGAATGCGAGAAGCCAGCCGGCCAGCGCAGTGCCGATCCCGCCGCCGAGCTTGGTGCCCAGCGAGGTACAGGAGTACATGGTTCCATCGACCCGCTTGCCGGTCTGCAGATATGTGTACTCAGAACAGGTGGCGATCAGGGCGTTCATATCGCCCTGCAGAGGGCTCATGCCGATGGCGGCGACGGCCGTGCAGGCCAGCATGAGCGGAATGCTGCCCATGTAGCCGGCCAGGACGACGCCCAGACGGCCGATCGTACCCAGGGTGTAGCCGAACAGGTTCAGCTTATACATGCCCTTAAAACGGGCGACCAGGGTCGGCGTGAACAGGAGGCCGATGATCATGGGAATGTTGATGGCCCAGGAAAAGACGCCCAGCAGGCTGGCATTGTGCAGGATATAGGTCATGTAGTAGATGCCCATGTTGAGGGTCGCCGTATAGATCTGCATCAGGATATAGGAACCGCAGATCATGAGATAGTATTTGTTGCGGATCAGAAGGCCGAAGGCATCGATGAGGGTATATTTTTCCTCCGCCTGCGCCGCTGCCTTTGCCTCCTCCTCGTCCGCCAGCTCCTCCGGGGACAGCTCCCGGACAGACAGGACGGAGAGGGTGTTGGAGATCACGCCGACGATGGCGTAGATGATGGCGACCGTCCGCCAGGCCGCCGCCCCGCCGCCGAAGCGGGCAACCAGACCCACCGTGATGGTCTGGATCAGCATGCTGGTGCCGAAGGCGAACATGAAGCGGATCGATCCCATCTGGACGCGCTCCTGGTTGTTTTTGGTGACCAGGGCCGTAAGGGCCGAATAGGCGATGTTGTTGGCCGTGTAGAAGCCCGCGTTCAGCAGGGTGTAGGCGATGAAAAACCAGGCGTACTGGGCCGTGGCGCTCACCCCCGCCGGGATGCAGAAGATGGCGACCAGGCAGACGGCGCAGCCGAAATACCCGTACAGCATCCAGGGGCGGGCCTTGCCCATTTTGCTGTGCGTCTTGTCGATCAGGGACCCGAAAAAGATGTCGCTGACACCGTCAAAAAGCTTGGAGACCGCGATCAGGGTTCCCACGACGCCGGCGTTCATGCCCACCGTGTCGGTCAGGAAGATCATGACAAAGGCGCTCAGCAGGGCGTAGACTACATTGCCCGCGATATCTCCCGAACCGTAACCGACCTTGTTGTACCATTTCAGATATCTCTTCTCTTCCATATGTTCTCCTTTCCCGGTTTTACTGCTTCCAATCATTCAATTTGTGCCGCTCACCAGAGCAGCAGCACTTGCTCTTCATGTGTATGGCGGTAAATCCCCGGCTGTAGTTCTCCGATGCGATCAGCAGGGATCTACCTCCGGCGTGCGTGGAAATCCCGACCCAAATACCCGGCAAACTGCAATGCGGCCGCCGGATTCCCCGCGTGCGTGGAAATTTCCTTACTCCGCGGCCTCCCGCGCCGGCAGGATGGTCATGTCATAACTGAACCGCTCGTCGTCGAAGCGGTATTTCTCCTGCGGACGGGGCCCGCAGCTGTTGGATCCGATCCCGGTCTGGCGGGCGTCCAGGCACAGGACCGTGCTGCCGCAGGGCTCCAGCTCATAGTTGTGGGCCTTGCGGGTCAGCTCCTCCTGGGTGTAGACCGATGCATTGAAGGAAAAAGGCCTGGCGCTGTAGGCCGTGACGGAAAAGCCGTTGTCGAACAGCCTGACATAGTCACAGTCACAGTGGCTGCCGTTCTCCTGCGGCCGGATGTAATCCTCGTGCAGGTCCCGCACGGGGGCTGCGAAGAGGCCGTGCCAGGAGGCCCTGTGCTTGTCCGCATAGCTCTCGAGCGGACCCATGCCGTAATAGACCGCATTCTGCATGGTCTCCGGCAGGAAGAGCCGCAGGCCGAACCTGGGCAGCTCCGGGAAATCCATGTCGCGCACGGCATCCATATGCACGCTGACCTGGCCGCGGGCCGAGACCGTCCAGACCACGTCGATGGTCATCATCCTCTGCACCGTGACGCCCAGGACCGCTATCCGGCTGCGGATCTCGACCGCGTCCTCCTCGATCCTGTACTCTGTCGTGTAGGCCCGGGAATATGCCCGGTCGTACATGGCCTTCTCCCACTCCTTCCGGATGTACATGTCGTTGTCCGTCGGCGCCCGCCAGATATTGACCTCCATGGGCCGGTCCAGAAGCTCGCGCCGGGCAAATGTCATCCTTTCAAAGGTCCCCGTCAGCTTACTGTAGGTATAGATAAAATATTCTCCCTGCAGGATCAGGTACCGGTCGTCCTCCTCCACCTGCACCGGCTCCATCCTGTGCGCATGCGCTGCGGCATCCGCCGCCAGCTGCTGCACAAACTGGTGGGCATACCCGTTCACACCCGCCGCTGCGCCGGTATTGTCTGTGCCGAGCGGGATCTCATCAAATCCCAACAGCAGTCCTTCCTCCCGGAAGGCATCCGCCTTGCGGAGCAGGTAGGAGACCTTGAGATAGAGCCGGCCGGCGTCCGGCAGAACCGGCAGGGTCATGTAGACCTTGCCCGTCTGGCCGGGCAGGATGGAAGGGATCTGCGGTGCGGAGACGATACCGCCCGCGATCCTTGTATCATCGCAGGTCACCTCGTATTCGAGGCTTATATAATCCCGCAGGTCCACGTAGTTCATTTCATTTTT
The DNA here is from genome assembly GCA_902781215.1 of uncultured Lachnospiraceae bacterium. Classification (GTDB taxonomy): domain Bacteria; phylum Bacillota; class Clostridia; order Lachnospirales; family Lachnospiraceae; genus CAG-791. The sequence goes on along the minus strand of CACZIO010000005.1, from coordinate 52,877 downwards.
CAGGGTGAGGATACAGGAGACCGACTCGTCGCGTCTGTCTCTCCGCGCAGGGGGATCTTCCTTTTTCTGCCCCGACGCCCCTGAGAGGATATCCTGCATGGAAGAGCCCTGCACGAAGGAGACCACGCGGGCCGGCCTGTGGACATTTTTGTATTCCAGGAGGCCGGTGTGCGGCGTCCGGTCCGGGTAGACCAGGCCGTCCATACAGAAATTGCCGTCGTGGGGATACTCCCCGTGGTCGCCGCCGTAGTAGTAGATGGCCCGGCCGTCCTGTGCGGTCCCCTTGTAGACGGCGTGGTCGCACCACTCCCAGACAAAGGCCCCGCAGATGCAGTCATAGCGGTCGATCAGCTCAAAATAGTCCTCGTAGTCCCCGGCGCCGTTCCCCATGGAATGGGCGTACTCGCAGAGGATGTAGGGCTTGTCGGGGACCGCGGCGGCGTTTTCAGCGGCCGCACCGGAGTCTGTCTTCCCGCCGTCTCCGGCAGTCCCGATGGATCCGGCTGATTCGGCTGTCCCGCCGGCGCGGACTTTCTCCGAGCCGGTCTCCGCATAGCGGATGACATCCTCGAAGGCCGGATACATGCGGCTGTAGAGATCGATGTCCGAATAGTCATATTTCCGCGCCCGCCCCCGGTAATAGGCGCTCTCGTAGTGGGTCAGGCGGGAGGGGTCGTACTCCTTCGTCCAGCGCAGGGCCTTTTCAAAGGTGCAGCCGTAGCCGCACTCATTGCCCATGGACCAGATCACAACGCAGGGGCGGTTCTTGTCCCTGTGGACCAGCTTCCTGGTCCGGTCCAGGGTCGCCTCGTCGAAGGCCGGATTGTCCGAGATCATCTCATTCCAGCGCTCCGCCCGCTCCTTGTCCGTGTCATTTTTGTAATAGAGCATCCAGGGTCCGTGGCTCTCGTTGTCCGCCTCGTCGATGACAAAAAAGCCGTAGCGGTCGCACATCTGATAGAACATGGGGGCATTGGGATAGTGGCTGGTCCGGATGGCATTGAAGTTGTGCCGCTTCATCATCTCCAGGTCTCTGCGCATGTGCGCGACATCCACCACGGGGCCCGTGACCGGGTCGGAGTCGTGCCGGTTGACGCCCCGGAACTTGACCGGGACCCGGTTGATCTGCAGGACATTTCCCGCCACGCGGACCTCCCTGATCCCGACCTGCTCGGTGATGACTTCATCCTCTGTCTCCAGATACAGGGTGTAGAGACAGGGATCCTCGCTGGTCCACAGATGCGGCGCCTCCACGGTGATCACCGTTTCCTGCCGGAGCAGGGTCTTCGCCACTTCTGTTCCATCCGCATCCAGGAGGGTCGCCGTGACCGGCGTCTCCCCGCCCAGGTACTGCGCCCGGATGGAGACCTCCGCCCGGAGGGCTTCGGGAACACCTCCCGCGGTTCTCGCGCTCATGTTTTTCCCTTCCCCGCCATCCGGCGCATTTTTCCTCACACTGTCTTCTGCCGCGGCGGCTTTTCGGCCCCCGGGCTGCTCTCCCTCCTCTGTTTTCCACGTGATCTCCGTGTTGATAAAATAGTCAAACAGGCACTGCTGCGGCCGGCGCATCAGATAGACATCCCGGAAAATACCCGACATGCGGAACTTGTCCTGGTCCTCCAGATAGCTGCCGTCACACCATTTGAGGACCAGGACTGCCAGGAGGTTTTCACCCTCCTTCAGGAAATCCGTCACCTCGAACTCGGCCAGGGCGTGCGACACCTGGCTGTAGCCGACATAGATCCCGTTCAGCCATATATTTAAACAGGAATCCACACCCTCAAACTCCAGAAAGGTCCTGGGTGCCGCCTCCGATCTCTCAAACTGGAAGCGATGCAGATAGGTCCCGCAGGGATTCTCATGGGGCACATAGGGCGGGTCCGCCGGGAAGGGATAGCGGATATTGGTGTACTGGTGGCAGTCATATCCATAGTTCTGCCACACGCCCGGGACGGGGATCTCCTCCCACTCCGGCATGTCCCCGGCCTCCTGACCCTCCTCCGGCAGGTAAAAGGGCTCCTGCAGGTCATATATGCTGTCGTAATACCTGAATTTCCACGTTCCGTTCAGCATCCGGATGCGGTCGGACGACTCCCGGCACTCTACCGGATCCTCCAGGCGGCTCCCCGCCGGCACATAATAGGCCCGGTCCGGCATCGTCCCCTCGTGCAGCACAGACAGATTTTCATAGTGTTTCGGTATGATCACTTTTTTCCCTCCTGGTCTGTCTCTTCAAACTTAATTTAGGAGCTGTTCACAAATTGCTTTTAATTCTGACGAAGAACGAATCAGCATAGTCAAGGCGGAGGAAGGAGTCGCAGCGGGCTGCGGCGACTGACGACAACGCAGGATATACTGATTCGGGCAAGTCAGATTGAAAGATTATTTATGAACAGATCCTTATATCCCGACATGCACAAAAACGGCGTCCCTGTCCCGAATCGATTATTGAGAGCACGATTGTTCATGTTCCATGCATTTTTTTGAACAAAAAGACTCCCTCAGACCCCTTTTGTTTTCCCGCTCCGTTCCTGTGCGGTTTCTGCTTCACGCGCGTCATATTTCATCTATTTAACGGTTATACGCGCGTATTATGTGATAATTCGGTCTTTGGCGTTGCTCCTGCAGTAATGATACGACAGCCGGTATCCTTTGAACATAAACTGTGATAGACAGAACATGCACAAAATGGTACACTATTTAAATAAAAACGACGCAAAAGACCGAACATATAAGACTGTGGCAGAGACAACCCTGATTTCGGCTCACACGGATGTCTCTGCTCTAAAGCTACAGTAATAGGGACCCTCTGCTTCTGTAAACCGACTGTCAGGAGAATGCGGATCCGGCTGCCGCGCCGCCGGTCACAAGAGCAGGGCACTTCGTGTTCCGGGCATGCAAGGAACGGAAAAAGAAAAGGGAAAAGGACAGGAAAAGAATAAGGAAGAGAACAGGGGAAAGAACAGGAAATAAGAGGAAAAGAACAGGGAAAATAGATGTTTGTAGACAGCGCCTACTGGCACAATTCCAGAATTGATTTCAAGGACAGGAAACACCCGCTGTTTGTGGGGAGTTGCGGCACCTACCGGCTGATGACAACAACCAAGCTGCCGACCCACCGCCCCCGCGGCAGGGTGGACTTTCAGCTGCTCTATGTCACCGCCGGCAAGGGCCACTTTTATTTCAACGGGAAGGAACACATCGTCCCGGCCGGCAACATGGTCCTCTACCGGCCCCGGGAGGAGCAGCGCTATTATTATTACGGGGCGGACCACACAGAGGTGTACTGGGTCCACTTCACGGGCAGCAATGTCACCAACATCCTGCGCAGATACGGCTTCCGGGACGGCGAACACGTCATCCACACCGGCACCTCGCTGGAATACAGCCATATTTTCCGCCAGATCATCGAGGAGCTGCGCGCCTGCCGGCCCCACTACGAGGAGTCCTGCATCTACCGCCTCCACCTCCTCTTCATCCTGCTCAGCCGTCTGGACGAAAAAAAGACCCGCCGCAGGTCTCCCCACATGGCGGGCCAGATGAATACGGCCGTCAACTATTTTCATGAGCACTACAGCGAGCCCATCTCCATCGGCGATTACGCCCAGAGCCTGGGCCTGAGTGTCAGCTGGTTCACCAGGAGCTTCCGGGAGTACACCGGCTCCTCCCCTGCCCAGTACCTGATCTCCCTTAGGATCTCCGCCGCCCAGAGCCTGCTGGAGACCTCGGACCACAACGTCTCGGAGATCTCCGAGCTGGTCGGCTACGACAACCCCCTCTATTTCAGCCGGCTCTTCCACAAGCAGACCGGCATGTCCCCCTCCGACTTCCGCAGGCAGCTCCAGGCCTGGAACGAGGAGAATCCGTGAATCAAACCCTGCCTGCGATCCCTGCGCTCTGCGTCCGCTTCGCGGCCTCGATCACATGCCCGATCAGGACACTGGAGGTGACGCTTCCGACACCGCCCGGCACCGGTGTGATGGCCTGCACATGCGGCTCGACATCCTCAAACGCGACATCGCCGGAGATGCCGCCCTTTTCCTCGTCCCAGTTGATGCCGACGTCGATCACGACCTGGTCCGGATTGGTGAAGTCCCGCGTGACGCTGTGGAGCCTGCCCGCCGCCGCGATCAGGATGTCCGCCTCGCGGGTGATCGAGGGCACGTCGATCGTGCGGGTGTGACAGTTGACCACGGTCGCATTCTCATGCATGAGCATCATGCCGACAGGGCGGCCGATGACCAGGGAGCGGCCGATGACCGCTGCCTTTTTCCCGCTGACGGGGATGTCAAAATGATGGAGGATCTCCATAGCCGCCTGGGCCGTGCAGGGCGGAAATCCCGTCTTCGTATTGGTGAAGACGCCGGCCAGGGACAGGTCCGTGCAACCATCGACGTCCTTGGCGGGATTGAGCATCTGCCTGGCCCGCTCCGTGTCCAGATGTTTAGGCAGGGGCATGAAGAGCAGGATCCCGTGGATGGTGTCATCCTTATTCACTCTGTTGAGCTCCCGGTCAAACACATCCTGCGGAACGTCCGCGGGCAGGATGAGATTTTTCACCTTGACGCCCGCTGCCTGGGCGCGCTTCGTCGCGCCCCGCTCATAGGCCAGGTCGTCGGGCCGCTCCCCGACCCGGAAAATGCACAGGGTCGGTGTGACGCCCTGCGCCTTCAGCTCCTCCACATCCTGCTGCATCCTCGCTGTGAGCGCATCCGCCACTTCTTTTCCCTTCAGTATCCTTGCCATGGAAAGACCTCCCCTTTTTTAATCCCGCATAAGCTCAGCCCCGGATCGACGTCATCACGCCCGCGAAGATCTCATCAGCCGCCGCCGTGTATTTTTTCAGCAGGGCATCCGCCTCGTCTTCCAGCGCCTTTGCCGTCTCCCGGTCCTGCATGGACCTGGTGTTGATATAAATATTGAGTGAAGCGGCCTGCATGGCGGCCTTGCAGAGAATGGCGCCGCAGCCCGCGTCGGACACGGCCAGACGGGAGCCTTTTTGGGCAAACTCCGCGATGATATCGATGGCCTCCCCGCAGGCGCGCATGATCTCCAGCGGAACCCCGCAGGCCGTCCGCAGGGCCTCCTCCATGATCCGGGCCCGGTCCGGGTCATCCTTGGGGATCCCATAGGCCCTGGCCAGCGGCGCAAAGGCCTCCGCGTCGCCGTCGACCAAATCCAGGAGCTTCTCGCGAAGGGCCTGGGCGCGGACCATCAGTGCCTTCACGTCCTCCTCCACGTCCGCGTATTTCTTCTTCCCGACCGTGAGCTCGCCGACCATGTCCCCGAGCCCGATGCCGATGGCCCCCACCAGGGAACTCGCTCCGCCTCCGCCCGGCACCGGCGCTGATGACGCCAGGATCTCTGTAAAAGATGTAACGGTGTGATCGATCATTTTCATCATGTTATCCTCTGTTCACTTTTTCAATTTTACACGTATACCTGCGCTGCCCTGCCGGCAAGTCTTTGTCATAATTGATCCCAACCAGCAGAATATCGCTGCTGAAGCCCCGAAGTGCTTCCGGATACTGATTCCGCCTGATCTGCTCAACAGCAGTGTCCGCGGTTTTATTCCATTTCAGTTCGATGACCAGTGCCGGAACTGTCTCTCCCTGCCTGGGCAGGTAAACAATGTCTGCGTACCCGTGTCCGGCAGGTAATTCCTCCATCTTCATGTAATAGTCTTTGTAACTGAAATATGCCAGCTGGATGACCGCGCGAAGGGAATTTTCATTGTTTGCGTTTAAGGGATTGGTCGCTTCAATGTGCACTTTCTCAATCTGTGCCGCCACAGCTGTCTCATTCATATGAATCGTATCCATGATGAGCTGACTGCTCTCCTGCACACGCTTTATCGTCTCAGGACTCCTGTCCTCCCTGATCGACCGCATAAATTCCAGCCGCACCTCCTCATTGGGAATACGCGCCTTTCTGGTCACCTCATCATAAGCCAGATAGCCCAGATGAATGAGCAACGTCAGTATGTCGTCCCGCCCTCTGAAGGTGATCAGATCATTAGAAAAACCTTTGGTATCGACAGAAACCTCCACCCCGCCGATCAGTTCCGCGATGGTTTTTCTGAGGCCGTTCACATCTGCACTGATATACTGCAGCAGACTGTTTGCTGCCGAAGATTCCGTCCAATACGAGTCAAAATCGCTGTAGAGGATTGCCTTGATCACGGAATTCGGGTTATAGATCGAACCCGTGCCGCGCAGGCTGTATCCATCATACCACCTCTTCATTTCTGAAAAGTCTGTGCCACTCTGTTCGCACAGTTTCTGAACCTCTTTCTCCGTGAACCCGACATAGGGTGCAAATTTTGCCGGCTTCAACATGGTGAATTCCTGAAAATCGGAAACTGCTGACTGTGATCCGTCTTTTTTGATTGGCAAAATACCTGTCATGTAGACTGCCGCAAAGGTTTTGGCCGTTGTTGCACTACTTTTAAAGAGCGTGCGCAAAAACTCCAGGTATTCGCGTTGTATTTCCGGCGTCTCACGAATCGGGGCGTCCCATTCATCGATAATCATTATAAACTTATTGCCGGCTGCCTGGACAGCATTGACCAGCGTTGCGCCAAACCCTTCTACAACAATCAGGGACGGATATGCCTCTGCCAGTTCCCTCACAATATTTCGCTTGATGAATCCGATAAAATCTTTTGCGCTCGTTTCCCCCAACACATCCGTCATATTCAGGTAGATTACGTCATACCTGTTGAGATGCGTCATGAAGTCTTTTTTTCCGGCAATCTCAAGGTCCTGAAACAGATTCAATGAATTGCAGGATTTATCGTAATAGGCACACAGCATCTGCGCTGCAAACGACTTGCCAAACCGGCGCGGACGACTGATACAGACCAGCCTGCGCGGTGTTTCAATGGTCTGATTCATGAGCTCGATCAGTCCGCTCTTATCAATATAAATATCGTTTCTTATTCCGGTAAACGCACTGTTGCCCGGATTCAGATATGTTCCCATTCCGGTCACCTCCAGTCACAGGATACACTTAGCATACCACACTTTGGAGATTGAAAAAATACCGGCGCAATCTATCGATTTAAGGTGAGATTCACGTAAGCGCATGATGTTTCTTCGTCGATGCACTGAATACTGCCACCGATACAGCTGTCTCCATGATTGTTTTATCGTAATATATCATCTATATTATTGTTATGTACGCACAACTGTCGATTTGAAAAAGAAAGAAGGTGACCGCTATGAGACTGTTTTTCAGAACGCCGAAGACAGCTGCCATTCCGGCAGCCCTCATCCTGGCACTTGTCCTGTCCCTGACCGCCTGCGGCGGCAGCGGACAGACAACCCCGTCCGAATCCGCTTCCGACCCCTCTGCCGCGAAGACCTCCTCCGGGACTGCTGCTGCGGGTACTACCGGGGAAAAAGCCGGGGATCAGGCTGCACCGGCATCAGAAGGTGACGCTCTGTCAGATGCAGCCGCCACGTCAGAAACCGCCGCCACGGATACCACTGCGGCGGGCGCTGCTGTCGGAATGAAAAGTGTCGCCTACGAGGACGACAGCGCAGCTGCTGAAGGCGATGAGGCTGCTGCCGGCGGCGGGGACAAGGTCTTTGCCAGCGAGGAAATGGGCTTTTCCTTCCTCTATGACGCCGCGCACACCGCCTACATCACAGATACCGGCGCGGCGCAGATCGCGGTCAACGGGGACGAATCCCTGGTCGGCCTCTTCGTCTCGGTCGTCGATGATGAGAATATGCCCGAGGTCTCCCAGATCCTGGAGGAGAGCATGTTCGACGAGACTCAGAAATACCAGCAGGCCATCGTCCAGCCTCCCGCCGAAAATGAAATTACCGTCAAGGGACACACCCTGGAGGGCTACATCTTCTGCTACAGCGACCGGCAGGGCGAGACCGTCGACGCCACCTATTATGTCGAGGTCCGGGACGGAAAGTATATCTTCTACAGCACGGAAATCTACCGCGACGATCAGGACTACTGGGCCGGCCAGAATGCCCTGGAAAAGGCCGTCCTGACCCTGCAGCTGTCCGCCGATGCCTACGGGGAGAGCAGTGCCCGGGAAGGTACCATCGGCTCCGACAATTCCCCGCTCCCTTCCGGGGCGCCCGGAGATTCCGCGGGAGAGAAGTCTTCCGTCAAGGAAATGGAATCCGCGAGGGAGGAAATGGAATTTTCCGGCGGATCCGGCTACCCGGCCGTCAACTACGGCAGCTCTGCCGTCTTCGAGGGCGATTACACCTTCGAGATCGATGACAGCAAATACCTGGTCCTGGCCGACGAAGACCTGACCATGGTCTATACCGGCAGCGGCATGGAGATGCCTCTCTTCCAGGTGGACGACGAATCCGACGACATTCCCTTCGATTCCATCGGCGAATACGTCGTCGATGCCAAAAACAATACCATTTCCATGCTTCAGAACCGACTGACCGGCGAACCCGAGGTCGTCACTTTCTCGATCGGCGACCGGAAGTTCGCGGGCCTCGAGTACTCCTACTCCACTGTCGAGGGCGACCGCACGATTGAGGCGCGGGAATACTGCATGCCCGTGGACGGCCGCGTATTCGTCTGGTACGGCCTCTGGAACCGCGGAGATGAGACGACCCCGGCGCTCATGCGCCGCGCCATGGAGACCTTCTCCATGAAGTGAAGTAGATATTAATCACAAAAGAACAGTAAAGAATAAACAACAGACAGGCAGATTCCTTCTCTCAGTCGCGACAAAGCGCAGCCCATAAAATAGAGAAGTTTATAAAAAACCGGCAGCAGCTCAGGACGTCCAAAGTCACAAGCTGCTGCCGGCTTTCTTTTTTATTTTTCTGTGCAGTTCTTATGTGGTCTGAAAATGATGCCCTTACGGACATTCTGCACGCAGAGCACAAAACCTGCATGTGGGTTTTTCATACCTGCACAGATACGGTTTCTTACCAGAACAGGCCCTTCTTTTGCGCGGTCTCCGCGTGGTAGCCCACGAGCTTATAGCCTGTAGGGTCGATCAGGCTTTTGAGCTCCGCCTCGGGGATTTTCTCCTCGGACAGGAATTCCGTTGTCCCCGCCTTGTGGGAGGACTTGAGTTTTTTCACGGTATATCTGCTGCGGATCGTGTCATTCATATGTGCCTCGCACATGCCGCAGGACATCCCGTCGATGTTCAATACGATCTTATACATACCTGTATCATGACCTCCTGTTTAGAAACATGTATGAACAGAGTTGTGCGCTGTTTGGGCCATGGGGACTCCTGCCCTGTTATACCCTTCTGAATCTGCTTTCACGCAATCTCTTTTTCCCGGCGTGGCTGTGGCAGGACCCGCTCATAGGGCAGCTGCCGCAGTGACTGCCGCAGCTGGATTTTCCCTGCCGCCTGTCGCGCACGATCGACCGGATGATCAGAAAGACCACAGTGCATAATAAGAGCACGACAATGATATTTCCCATATTGGCACTGAACCATGTAAACATACGATCCTGCTTTCTCTGCTCAGCTGACCTTGACGGCCCTTGTGAGCTTGACTGCCTCCTGATACTTCTTGAAGAACAGCATGTAAATGATACCGGCCAGGCAGGCGAGGGCCGCGATGAGGCCGATCACATTGAGATTGCCGGTCACGGCGCCGCCGATCTGGTTGATGATCAGGGCGATCACATAGGCAAATCCGCACTGGTAGCCGATGGCGAACCAGGTCCACTTCATGTTGTTCATCTCACGGCGGATGGCGCCGATGGCTGCAAAGCAGGGTGCGCAGAGCAGGTTGAACACCAGGAAGGAGTAGGCGGTCACAGGCGTGAAGGCCGCTGCCAGGGTCTGGTAGACGGTTTCCTCACCGCCGCCGTACAGGACACCCATGGTACCGACGATGTTCTCCTTGGCGACCAGGCCGGTGATGGAAGCGACAGCTGCCTGCCAGTTGCCCCAGCCCAGAGGCATGAAGATCCAGGCGATGGCGTTGCCGACACCGGCCAGGATGGACATATCCAGCTGATCCTCCTCCAGCATTCCGAAGGCACCTTCCACGAAGCCGAAGTTGCTCAGGAACCAGATCACGATGGTGGACAGGAGGATGATGGTGCCGGCCTTCTTGATGAAGGACCAGCCGCGCTCCCACATGGACCGGAGCACGTTGGTGATCGTAGGCATATGGTAGGCGGGCAGCTCCATGACGAAGGGAGCGGGATCGCCCGCGAACATCTGTGTCTTCTTGAGCATGATGCCGGAGATGATGATGGCGGCCATGCCGATAAAGTAGGCCGAAGTCGCGACCCATGCGGAACCGTTGAAGATGGCGCCCGCGATCATGGCGATGAAGGGGACCTTGGCGCCGCAGGGGATGAAGGTGGTGGTCATGATCGTCATGCGGCGGTCACGCTCGTTCTCGATGGTTCTGGAGGCCATGACACCGGGGATGCCGCAGCCCGTGCCGACCAGCATGGGGATGAAGGACTTGCCGGAGAGGCCGAACTTGCGGAAGATTCGGTCCAGAACAAAGGCGATACGGGCCATGTAGCCACAGGCCTCCAGGAAGGCCAGCATCAGGAAGAGGACCAGCATCTGGGGGACGAAACCGAGGACCGCGCCGACACCGGCGACGATGCCGTCGAGGATCAGGGCCTTGAGCACGCCGGAGACATGAAGGCTGTCAAGCAGTCCCTCGATGATGACGGGGACACCGGGGACCCATGTGCCGTAAGCGGCGGGATCGGGCTCCGCACCCTCGTATTTTTCAAAGACGGTGATTGCCTCCGCCAGTTCATCTGTTGTATAGGTGACATCCTCGGTCGCGAGGGTCTCCTCGTCCTCGAGGGTGTAGTCCGCTGTGGAGCCTGCCGCGACCGCGTCGACAGCAGCCCTGACGGCAGCCACATCCACTTCGCCCTCTTCATTGGCAAAGTTGTCGACACCGACGAAGGCGTCTACGACATTGAAGGCATCGCCGTACTCCTCCGCGTCCGCCTCATAGGCTGCGGTCCCGTTTCCGAAGAGGTGCCAGCCGTCTCCGAAGAGTCCGTCGTTGGCCCAGTCGGTCGCAGATGCGCCGACACCGACCATGGCGATCCAGTAGACAAAGAACATGACGGCCGCGAAGATGGGAAGACCCAGCCAGCGGTTGGTCACGATGCGGTCGATCTTGTCGGAGGTCGTCAGCTGGCCGACGCCCTTCTTCTCATAGCAGGACTGGATGATCTCTGCGATATAGTTGTAGCGCTCGTTGGTGATGATGCTCTCGGCATCGTCGTCCAGCTCGGTCTCCGCCGCCACGATGTCCTGCTCGACATGGGCCAGGGTCTCCTGGTCCACCTTGAGCAGCTCCAGGACCTTCTCGTCGCGCTCGAACACCTTGATGGCATACCAGCGCTGCTGCTCCTCGGGCAGATCGTGGACGATGGCCTCCTCGATGTGGGCGATGGCGTGCTCCACGGGGCCGGAGAAGGTGTGCTGGGGGACAGTCTTGTCCGCCTGCGCGGCCTGGATGGCGGCCTCCGCCGCATCCATGACGCCCGTTCCCTTGAGCGCGGAAATCCTGACGATCCTGCATCCCAGGTGCTCGGACAGCTTGTCGGTATCGATCTTGTCGCCGTTCTTCTCGACCAGGTCACACATGTTGACCGCGACCACGACCGGAATGCCGAGCTCCACCAGCTGGGTGGTCAGGTAGAGGTTTCTCTCCAGGTTGGTGCCGTCGATGATGTTGAGGATGGCGTCGGGCCTCTCCTCGATCAGATAGTTTCTCGCGACGACTTCCTCGAGGGTATAGGGGGACAGCGAATAGATGCCCGGAAGATCGGTGATCACGACGCCGTCATGCTTTTTCAGCTTACCCTCTTTTTTCTCAACTGTGACGCCCGGCCAGTTTCCGACGAACTGGTTGGAACCGGTCAGCGCGTTAAACAATGTTGTCTTGCCGCTGTTGGGGTTGCCGGCAAGAGCAATTCTTACTGCCATTTTCCTACTCCTCCTGTCCGGAAGCTTCTTCTGCACGGATCTGTCTTCCGCTGCGCAGCTTCCTCTGTTTCAATGCTCTTTATCTGAAACGGGAATTTATGATAAGGTAATCTGCCGCCGGGATTCACCTGAGGACCCTGCGCATTTCTCATATCATTCGACTTCCACCATGGCCGCATCCTCCTTGCGGAGGGAGAGCTCATAATTCCGCACGGTCACTTCAACGGGATCTCCCAGGGGCGCAACCTTGCGGACATATACGTCCACGCCCTTGGTGATGCCCATATCCATGATGCGCCGTTTGACGGCGCCTTCACCGTGGAGCTTTTTCACCTTAGCGGTCTCACCGATCTTTACATCTCTCAGTGTTTTCATGTATCTCCTCCCTGTCTGTATTTACACCATGATCTTTCTGGCGAGTTCTTCATTGATAGCGATCCGTGATTCTTTCACCTTTACGATCGCGTTTCCATTGAGAATAGAAAGTACAGTGACGGTTCCTCCGACGACAAATCCCAGATTTTCGAGATGCTGGCGCACCTCCGCATTTCCCCCGACTTTTACAATTGTCTGTTCCTTTCCGGGATCTGCCAGACTCAATGGCATCATTTCAGCCTCCTTCCAATGCTGTCTCATGTGTGCTGTTGATCAATGGATAAACGGATATTTTTCCACCTTCCACTGAAAATCAGACAGAGTTTAACACGACTAAGTTAGTTGTGTCAACCTTAATTTGTAATAACTAACTTGCTTCTAATAAAAGATACTTATAGTAAAAGCAATAGGCGTTTTGTATTATTTTCCGCAGAAGTTATTCCATAGAAACGATCGTGCCGGCTGCTGCCACTGGAAATGGCGCTCCGGAATGGAGATTATGGTGATAGTCTGGATGATGGTAGTCCGGACGATGAGAAAACAGGTTCGCGCATCAAAAAAGCCCCTCGCCGGATTCCATTTTTCCGGCGAGGGACCCTTGTGATCAGGTGTGGATCGATTTTTCTTTTCAGCGGCTCAGCCTGTTGCTCAGCCGACTGCTCCCGGGTACAGGATCGTGCCCTGCAGCCAGATGACGCCCTTGAAGCGCCGGCCGGGCTCGGGATGGCCGTACAGGTCCTTGTGGTTGATGGCGACCGTGAATTCAATGCCGCTGCAGCGGATCGTCAGGATGTGGATCTTGTCCAGGGTGTAGAGGTTGCGCACCTGCCTGCAGGAGAGGATCTCTCCCAGAATATAGTAGATGTCGCACTCCGCCCCGGTCGGCATGAAAAAGGAATCCACCAGGGTCAGGATGTCCTCCTCCTGGACCCTGTTCAGCAGGTCGCTGTAGGTGTCCATGTCCTCCATGGTGATGGTCTGCATGGCCTGCTCGTTCCCGTCCCTGGCTGCCTCCAGGAGCTTTCTGCGCCGGTCCGCCCTGCGCAGGATGACCTGCTGTTCATAGGCGTTTTTGTGCAGGGGCAGGACGACCGTGCCCTCCACGGAGAGCGCGGAGAGACAGACGCTGGTCCCCGGACAGGGCAGGTCCTCAAAGGAGCTGAAACGGAGATAGTCCACCGGGTTGAGCAGGCGGAAGATCAGGGTCGTCCCGATCCGCATATCGTCGCAGATGCCGGCGAAGGACCGGTTGTCGATCCTCTGCTCCACAAAGACCTCCTCCATCGAGGTGACCGACTCCGGCATCAGATAGGGCTCGATCTCCCCGGTCAGAAGGTCATTGTCATCCTCGAAGATCCCCGTCATGGTCAGACCGCAGCCGCCGGCGAGGTCCATCCGGTATTCCGTCAGGATCTCTCCGTCGTTTTCATAGCCCGGCGCCTGCTTTTTATATGAGGATTTTGTTTTGATATCATCGATCAGGTTCAGCCGGTCCATGGAATTCATGCGCTCTGAAAATCCGACTGCCCGTAAATATTTATGCAAAAACAGGTTCTCCTAATCCGCGTAAAAGCGAAGCTGCCCTCCGCAGAATACAGTTTACATGTACATGTGCCCCCAAGGACCCGTATCTGTTATGAAAACAGCCTCCCTGCGCAGATAATATCTTTCCTTTAGTTCTCGGGAACCAGCTCTGTCATGCCGCCCATGTAGGGACGCAGGACTTCCGGAATGGCGACGGAGCCGTCCTCGCGCAGGTTGTTCTCGAGGAAAGCGATGAGCATCCTGGGCGGTGCCACGACCGTGTTGTTGAGGGTGTGGGCCAGATACTTTTTGCCGTCCTTTCCGTTGACACGGATCTGCAGGCGGCGCGCCTGGGCGTCGCCGAGGTTGGAGCAGCTGCCCACCTCAAAATACTTCTTCTGGCGGGGGGACCATGCCTCGACATCACAGGACTTGACCTTGAGGTCGGCCAGGTCGCCGGAGCAGCACTCGAGCGTGCGGACGGGGATGTCCAGGCTGCGGAAGAGCTCGACGGTGTAGGACCACATCTTGTTGTACCAGTCCATGGACTCCTCGGGCTTGCAGACGACGATCATCTCCTGCTTCTCGAACTGGTGGATCCTGTAGACACCGCGCTCCTCGATGCCGTGCGCGCCCTTCTCCTTGCGGAAGCAGGGGGAATAGCTGGTCAGGGTCTGGGGAAGCTTCTCCTCGGGGATGATCTGGTCGATGAACTTGCCGATCATGGAGTGCTCGGAAGTGCCGATCAGGTAGAGGTCCTCGCCCTCGATCTTGTACATCATGGCATCCATCTCCGCAAAGCTCATGACGCCGGTCACGACGCGGCTGCGGATCATGAAGGGCGGCACACAGTAGGTGAAGCCCTTGTTGATCATGAAATCTCTCGCATAGGAGATCACGGCGGAATGAAGCCTTGCGATATTGCCCATCAGATAATAGAAGCCGTTGCCCGCCACGTCGCCGGCCGCATCCAGGTCGATGCCGTTGAAGCGCTTCATGATATCCGTGTGATAGGGGACCTCGAAGTCCGGGACCAGGGGCTCGCCGAATTTTTCGATCTCCACATTGTGGGTGTCATCGGGGCCGATCGGAACAGAAGGATCAATCATCTGCGGGATCACCATCATGTCTTTTCTGACGATCTCATCCGCTTCCTTCTTGATGGCGTCCAGCTCCTCGAGACGGCTGTTGTCCGCGACCTTTCTCTTGATCTCCTCGGCCTCTTCCTTTTTGCCCTGCTTCATCAGTCCGCCGATCTGCTTGGAGATCTTTTTCTTCTCCGCGCGGATCTGGTCCGCCTCCTGCTGGGCGGCGCGGCTCTTGGCGTCATATTCAATGACTTCATCTACGAGCGGAAGCTTGGCGTCCTGGAATTTCTTTTTGATATTCTCTCTGACTGCGTCCGGATTTTCTCTGAGAAATTTTACATCGATCATTTTCTTTCGTCCCTCTCTTTATTGATGTGATAACTGACCGAAATACGGCCTGTTACTCTTTGTGTTCAGGACCCGCCTTCAGCGCTTACCTGCCTTACCTGCGCGCGGGTCATATGCATGCCCGGCGGACATACCGCTCCCTGCACTTGTCTGCAGCTGTCTCTGCAGACCACGGACAGTCCGGATATCCTGTGTAAAAAAGGCACACCGTGAATGAATGTGACCAGTTATTATAGCACGCTTTCCCCGTCACGTCAGCAGGTCGACGATTTTTTCCAGGTCCTCATTGCTGTAAAAATCGATCTCGATCCTGCCTGTTCCGTCTCCGCCGCCGCGGATCACCGCCCGGGTCCCCAGGGACTGCTTGAGCTGCTCCTCGATCGTGCGGTAGGCCAGTTCCAGGGCGGGATCCTTCTCCATATCCTTTTTCCCGTCCTTCGCCTTCCTGGCCGCTTTCCCGGCCAGCCTGGTCTTGACCAGCTTTTCCACCTCGCGGACGCTCAGGTGCTTGTCCGCAACCTGCTGTGCGAGCAGGAACTGTTCATCGGGGATCTCAACCGGCAGCAGAGCCCGGGCATGGCCCATGGAAATCTGATCCCGGATCAGCAGGTCCTGCACCCTCTCGTCCAGCTTGAGGAGGCGGACCGCATTGGTGATGGCCGTCCTGGATTTTGAGACACGCACAGCCAGGTCCTCCTGGCGCAGGCCAAACTCGTCCAGCAGTCTGCGGAAGGCCTTGGCCTCCTCGATCGGATTGAGGTCCTGGCGCTGGATGTTCTCGATCAGCGACAGCTCCAGGGTCTCCTGGTCCGAATAGTCTTTGACGATGGCGGGAATCTCCTTGAGCCCCGCCTTGCGGGAGGCGCGCCAGCGCCGCTCACCCGCGATGATCTCGTAGCGGCTGCCCTTCTTCTGTACAAGGATGGGCTGCAGGACTCCGAACTGACGGATGGACTCCGCCAGCTCCTCCAGGGCCTCGTCCTCAAAAATCTGGCGGGGCTGGCTCCTGTTGGGGTCGACCTGGGCCAGCCTCAACATGCGGATGCTGCCGGCAGCTTCCTGGCGGTCAGCATCCTCCGGCCGGTTCAAAGTCTCCGGCAGACCGGCTGTTTCTGAAAGGCCGACAGCTTCTGAATGACCGGCGGTTTCCGAATGACCGGAAGCTTCCACTGCTTCCGTATTCTTTTCTGTCCCGGAAATAACCCGGATTCCATCCGTGTTTTCTTTTCCGTTTTCCTGACCAGGCGCCGCGGCCTGTTCTTTTCTCTCCGGCTCCTGATCAGATGCGGATGCCTGCCCTTTTTGCTCTGTATTTTCCTGCTGCGGCGCCTGACCGGGCCGCGCCTGCGGGATCAGGGCATCCAGCCCTCTCCCCAGACCTCCATGTCTTCTTCTCGCCATCTGCTTCTCCTGTGTTCCTTCCTCTTCCGTCTGTCACATCCGGTTTCCTGATTCTGCTTTTATGCTGTATTTCTTATTCTTTCTGAGCACAAATCCATCCGATTTCTGCCTTCAGGCTTTGCCTTTTTTATGCAGCCTTTTCTCTTTTCTTATGCGCGCTGTCTTCTTTTTTATGAGCGCGCAGCCATCTTTTCCTATGCGCGCTTCCATCTCTGCGGTCTGCTTCGGTTTGTCGTCATCGACGCCCTTTTTCTTATGAGCGCGCAACCATTTCCTTCGCCAGCTTTTTATATGCCTCCGCACCGGCGGATCGGGGCTCGTAAACCGTGATGGGCTCTCCATAGCTGGGCGCCTCCGCCAGACGGATATTTCTCGGGATCAGTGTGTCATAGATATGCTGCTCTACATGTGTGCGGACATTTTCCACAACCTGCGCGGACAGGTTGGTTCGGGCGTCGTACATGGTAAAGACGATTCCCTCAATGTCCAGATTTGGATTCAGGCGCTCCCGCACCAGATTGATGGTGTGGATGAGCTGGCTGAGACCCTCGAGCGCGTAATATTCACACTGGATCGGCACCAGCACCGTGTCGGAGGCCGTCATGGCATTGACCGTCAGAACACTCAGGGACGGCGGGCAATCCAGGAAAATATAGTCGTAGTCATCCCTGATGAAATCGAGGGCATCCCGCAGAATATATTCCTTTCTCTCGATACCGATCAGTTCGATCTCCGCGGCAGCCAGATTGACATTGGCCGCGATCAGATCCAGATTCGGAACAACATTCTGGATGATCGTCTCATTGACCGAGCAGTCATCGAGCAGCAGCTCATAGATCGTATTTTCCTGCCCATTCTTATCCACTCCGAATCCGCTCGTCGTATTGCCCTGCGGATCCACATCGATCACCAGGATCTTTTTATCCAGTTCAGCAAGAGATGCGGCCAGATTGATCGTTGTCGTCGTCTTTCCGACGCCTCCCTTCTGATTTGCAACTGCAATGATTTTTCCCATTTTTTATCTCTCTTTCCTACCATGCCGCTCGCCAGAGCGGCAGCACATACATCACAAAACGATCATAAGCGCGTTTTCAGTGCAGGGGATCCTTTCCCGGTGTGCCCGCCCTGCGCGGATATTTCCCGGAGGTGTGCTCTTCCTTGATGACCTGCACCAGAGTCCTGTTGTAATCGGTTCCGGGAAGCTGGAAGGAGATGACCTGGTCGACCCGGCCGCCGAGAATCCTGACTGCCTTCTTGCCTTCCTCCATCTCTTCATTGACACGGTCTGCTTTATAAGCGATGAAGTATCCTCCCTTTTTTGCAAAAGGAATGCAGTATTCTGCCAGAACATTGAGTCTGGCGACCGCCCTGGAACACACAATATCATAATGTTCCCGCTCGGACTCGACCCGTCCGAACTCCTCCGCGCGGGCATGGCAGGTACGGACATTTTCCAGACCCAGGAGCCGGATCGTATCATCCAGAAAACCAATCCGCTTCTGCAGGGAATCCACCAGTGTCACCTTCAACTCCGGGAAGGCGATGGCCAGCGGCAGTCCCGGAAATCCTGCGCCCGTCCCGATATCGAGCAGACTCATCCCGGACAGGCTCTGCGGATCGATCATCGCAATCAGGGTCAGGCTGTCAAGAAAATGCTTGCTGTAAATCTCATCGATATCCGTGATGGCTGTCAGATTCATCACTTCATTCCATTTCAGAAGATTTTCACAGTAAAGGCGAAACTGATCCATCTGCCTCTGTGAAAGAGAAAGTCCGATCATCGTCAGCTGATCACTGAATGTTCTCTCCGCGTCCTGTATATTCATTCCCATCACTTATGTCACCTCGTAACAAATATTAATCATAACAAATAATAAATGTTTCACGTGAAACATTCTATTCTATATTTCTATGCTGATCACTCAGTTCCACAGAATAATATGAAATGATTTCAATATTACTATATGCCGGTCAGATAGTTCCTTTCAACAGCCCTGAGACTGCCTTCTTATCGTATCACAACAAAAAATTTGCGTAAATAATAAAACTGTATGCCATGCGGTTCATCCCCTCCGGAACCCTGCGCAGGCATGCTGAGATTCATCACATGGATATGGGTCAAACCTGTTGCAGTTCCAGGACTTTTACCGTCGACATCCTCCTACATGTTCACGCCCTGTCGAGGGCCGGAGCAATGCTTTGCATTGCTGTCACGACATCCTGTTATTCGGGTTACATTTTTTTCACTTCTACATGTTCTGTTTTTCTGGTAAGGTATACCTTATGTGATGTCAGACTAATGTTTTTACCGCTATTAAAAAACAAACAAAACAGCAGAGGCAGAAAATGATAGAAGAAGTATATAAGAATATTTACAGGATCGGGGTCGTCCTCCCTGGAAATCCTCTGAAAGAACTGAACAGCTATTTTATCCGTGGAAAGGATTCCGATCTGCTGATCGATACGGGCTTCCGCAGACCGGTCTGCCGGGAGGCGCTTGAACAGGGCCTCCGGGAACTGGAATCCGACCCGGCGCGCCGGGATGTTCTGGCAACCCACCTCCACTCCGATCACAGCGGCATGGCCGACCTGTTCACGGGGCCGGACCGCTGTATCTATATGAGCGCCGTGGATATTGCTCTTTTGAACCGCTTCAATGAAGAGAAGGATCCCTTCTACCGCCACAGCCGGTTTCTGGAGGAGGGCTTTCCCAGGGAGGTCCTCCTGGAGGTTTTCCGAACCAATCCGGCCATGACGGAGAAGATGCCCGGAATGGACGGCCGTCTCTGCGGTCTTCAGGATGGAGATATCCTCCAGGTCGGGGACTACAGGCTGGAAACCCTCCTGGTCCCCGGGCACACCCCAGGCAATACTATGTTCTATCTGCGGGACCAGCAGATCATGTTTACCGGCGACCACATTCTGTTTGACATCACGCCCAACATCACACACTGGCAGGGCTTTGAGGACTCCCTGGGCAGTTATCTCGACCAGCTTCGACGGGTGAGAGATATTCCTGTCCGCCTGGCTCTTCCCGGTCACCGCAAGACCGGTGACTACCGGGCAAGGATCGACAGCATCCTGGACCACCACCGCCGCAGGATCAATGATGCCCTGCAGATCATTGAACAGCATCCCGGCATGAGCGCCTACGAAATTGCAGGCTGTATGAAGTGGAAAATCCGGGCTGCCGACTGGGATTCATTTCCTGTCGTCCAGAAATGGTTCGCAGTCGGAGAATGCCTTTCTCACCTGGACTATCTCCTGAAACGGGACAGAATCCGTTATGAGATTGCAGGCAGAGCAAAGCGTTATTACTTACGGTAAAACACCTGATACTATTTCCGCCACCACATGCTGAATGATCGCGGATGAACTGATCATGATTCATCAAGTACCTGTTCAAGCAGCTGTTCAGGTTTCTGTCAATGCCTGCACCGGAACAGGAATCCATGGTCGCGGATGAACTGATTATGGTTAACAGCACAAGCAAGGGCCAATGTTTCACGTGAAACATTGGCCCTTGCTTCTTCTCAATAATATTTCTCAGTAATATTTCAAATATTCTCATCGTGTTCAGTGTCTCCCGGTTTCTTCCGAAAAATCACTGTAGACCTCGCAGTATCTTGCGGCGAAGGAAGGCCTTTCTCCACCCGCAAACAAATGGGACTGGTCGCCGATCCTCTGGGCGCGGAAGAGGGCCCAGCCCTCTTCCCGCTCCTCACTGATCAGCTCTGTAACTGTGGAAGGGAGCATGACCAGATTCTGCCAGAGGAAAAAAGGACTCATATTCCAGAGAACAGAGAGAAGTACGCAGGTGATCCCGAAGTGACAGAAAAAGGCAAGCGTCTCTGTATTTTCCCGCTCTACCCGGTAGATACCATTCTCATGCCTGTAACCGTAGGACGCCAGCAGTTTATTGAAAGCAGCTGCAACCTCGTCATACCGCCGCGGCATCTCCGAATGGAGGTATATTTCAGATTCTCTCCACCGGACCGGATCTGCCAGCTCCGGATGCGCCGCGTAATATCTCTGCCCGATATCCCAGGGCCTGCGGAGGCGGTAGACTTTTTCATTTCCTGATTCTGACCCGGATACAGGTTTTCCATCTTTTTTAAAGGGGGAGGCACCTGTGTAGGAAATCGAGGCCGGAAGCCTGTGTCCTCCTCTCAGAATTTCATCAGGATCCTCAGGATGAACACCCGGATAAGCATGTGCCAGCTCCGGTGACTGATTGAGGTCCACCGGACCTTCAAACTCTTCCAGCCATTCCATGGTCTGTGCGGTCTTCCCGATTGCCTTCAGACAATAGTCCGCGGTAACCTGAGCCCGTCCCAGCGGCGATACATAACAATGATCTATTTCAAGATAAGGCGCCGCTTTTGCGAGCAGAGAGGCCTCACGGCGTCCCTTTTCGGTCAGGGAATCAATGCTGTAATCCGGCTCTGCATGACGTATGAATAATAAACGCATCTGGTTTCCTTTCTGACTTTTTATGAATATCTCATCGCCCGCGTAAAGACTCACTTGACCGGCAGGAGAATGTGCCGGCTGTTATTCACACAAGACGTGCCTGCGGGTCTTGCGCATGCCCGTAGGACATATTGACGATTTCGCGCTGCCTGCAGAGGGCAGCATTGTTTCACCGACAAAGAAATTGTCGCCATGGTGGATTTCGCGCTGCCTGCAGAGGCAGCATCTTCCCCGACGCATTCCTGCTGCATTTACCTTTCCTCCACCAGGATCCCGGTCAGCTTCGGCACCTGAAATCTTCCGGTAAACAGATCACATTTGCAAAGAAAAGAATAAAAGATATGTCTTCCCTGTCTGCAGAGAGACTCATAATTGCCCTGGCCCTTGGCCAGAATGACATCCGCCCTGTCCATAGCCTCTTTTGCCTCCCGGGAAATCATCTCATAGACCGTGCCGGCAACCGTCGTGCCGTTTGAGACAATGTCGGCAAGCTGATCGATGCCCGCTTCGCGGGCATCCTCCACGGTGGCGTCGTTGAGCACTTCCCCGCCGCGCACCAGGACAGTGATCTTAAGGTGAGGAAATCTTTTTTTCAACTGTTCCAGAAACAGCTTGTCCAGAACAATTTCACCGCAGTTGTCCGCGATCAGGAGGAAATGCTCCGCCTCCGCGCACTGGCGGATCATGGAATCCATCGCCTCCTTATCCTGTTCACAGACTGCAGCATTATGAAGCGTGGAATAAACGCTCGATAGCGTTTTATTTACTCCGGATGCTTGTGACGGAGCACAGGTATCCTGTGATGCCAACGAATAATCGCCTCCGCGAATCTTTCGTTGGCCATGCCTGCGCACTTCCTGCTCCGGCATGGTCTTGGTCTGTAAGAGTGACAGGAATGTCTCTTCATCGACATGATCCAGGGCACCGTAGTCAATATAATTACCGATCCTGGCATAGGCCATTGCCGCAGTGAGCGGATCCTCATCGGCCTCGATCAGCTTTCTGATTCTATCCTCCATGGAGAGAACCAGCCGGTTGAATCTTTTCTTAATGTCCCTGTACGAAGCTCTTTTTCCGTACCGCCTCTCATATTCCCGGCCGAAGAGATAGACAAGATAGGGGGCCGTATCATTCTCGCTCCGGTTCTCAATGATCCGCTTCACCTCGTCCAGATAGGCAGGATCATCCGTCACCTGCCTCTGCTTGTCATACAGACAGGCGGCGCAGTTCTCATTCACTCTCATATTTGTGCTTATGACCTCCTGATTTCATAGACCTGTGATGAAAACGACCCGCTGTCTTCATCACGTCGAAAACTTTCGCGACACCGGCACCTGTATGGCCCGGTTCAAAGCTGCGCCATAGAACAGAAAATTAATGATGAATTTCAGCCACATGGCCGCGAGAAATACAGCTGCCAGGGTTCCGTAGACAGAGGACAGGCTCCAGAACTTGCTGATCCAGAATCCAAACAGTTTCGTAAAAATGATCCACATGAGCGAAGAAAAGACCGCTCCCGGGAGCTGATTCCGTATTTTTCTTTTTCCGGATGGAAGATAAGTGAATGTCAGAACGATGATCACGATCATAGCCACAAGCGTGACCACACCGCTGTAGCGCAGGACATGGTTGATCTGTCTGCCGATCTCCGGGTGGGATATCCTGTCAAAGAGATTGAAAATAATGATGGCCAGCGTCCCTCTGAGCATCTGGAAGAAAAGCATGGACGGAATCAGGAGGGAGAACATGGCTGCAAAAAAGATGGATTTGATCTTATCAAAAAAGTATGTCCGCTGGGTCTGATTGATCTTTTCCAGCCCCGACATAAGCGCCAGGATCCCATGCGACCCGGTCCACAGACATGTGAAGGCGAATACATAGATGACGAGTGCGCCGGACTGCCTGTTCAGATTGAAAATGACAGACAGGACCGCATTCCTGAGCTGGGGGATTTCCGGCAGGATTCGCAGAATCAGATTGCTGAAATCCACAACGGAAAACCAGGGAAGTACATTGATCACAGCAATGGCCATCATCATCAGCGGGACAAAGGATACCATCAGATAAAAAGTCGTGTATCCGGAATAAACGCCCATCTCATGTTTTATATAGATTTCGACCGACCTCTTGATCAGTGCAAGCAGTTTTTCTTTTTTCATTTTGTAAAAGTATGTGCCTTGTATGGGGCCTGTACATGCCCTGTGACAGGACATCCTTGTTTCACATCATTGTTTCTCATTTGAAATCTGCTTCCAGGCAAGTCACGAGGATGCACAGTATTTTGCCTTGCTCAGGTACTGCAGCGAAATCATCTGTCCAGTTCATTCTGTTTCAGTTCCTTGCTTTTTCCTGCACAATCATTATAGCAAAAAACACCGGTAAATGTTTCACGTGAAACATCTGCGTGAAACATTTTACCGGTGTCAATAATTTAACCCCTTCCCCTCTTTTTTTCCAGATAGATGAGGAGGACGGTGACATCCGCGGGGGTCACGCCGGAAATTCTGGAGGCCTGGCCGATGGAGGAGGGCATGAACTGTTTCAGCTTCTGCCTGGCCTCATTTCTGAGGCTCCCCACATCATCGTAGTCGATCCAGTCAGGGATTCTCCTGTGCTCCAGTTTTTCAAACTGGTCCACCTGCTTTTTCTGCCGGTCGATATATCCTTCATAGCGGATATTGATCTCCACCTGTTCCGCCACGTCCCGGGACAGGGAGGGTCTGTCCGGATCCAGGAGAGCCGTCTTCTCATAGGATAGCTCCGGCCGGCAGATCAGCTCCGCGATGGAGCAGGCCGTCTTGAGCGGTGCGGAACCCAGGGACTGGAGGATTTCCTGATTGGCTGCCGCCGCGCCGATGCGGACCTTTTTCAGCCGGTTGATTTCCTCCCGGATCTTCTCCTCCTTTTCACAGACATATTCGTACTGCTTTTGTGTGATCAGGCCTGCCTCATAGCCGTATTTGCGCAGACGCAGGTCTGCGTTGTCCTGGCGGAGCAGGAGCCGGTACTCGGCGCGGGAGGTCATCATCCGGTAGGGCTCCCGGTTGTCCTTTGTCACCAGGTCATCGATCAGGACGCCGATGTAGGCCTCCGACCGCTTCAGGATCAGGGGGTCTCTGCCGCGGAGCATATTGGCGGCATTGATGCCCGCGATCAGACCTTGGGCGGCCGCCTCCTCGTAACCGCTGCTGCCGTTGAACTGGCCGGCGCAGAAGAGGCCGTCCACAGCCTTTGTCTCCAGGGAGAGTTTGAGCTGATTGGCATTGATGCAGTCGTACTCGATCGCGTAGGCGTTCTTGACGATCACACAGTTTTCCAGACCGGGGACTGTCCTGTACATCTGCTGCTGGACATCGTCCGGCATGGAGGAGGACATTCCATCGATATAGACCTCATTCGTATAGCGTCCCTCGGGCTCGATGAAGACGTGGTGCCTGTTCTTTTCACTGAATTTGACGACCTTGTCCTCGATGGAGGGGCAGTATCTGGGACCCGTTCCCTCGATGATCCCGGCATAGATGGGAGACCGGTCCAGGTTCCGGCGGATGATCTCATGGGTCTCCTCATTGGTGTAGGTGAGCCAGCAGGGAACCTGCTCGATCTGCACATCCGCGGGATCGGTGGAATAAGAAAAAGGCACGACGACCGGGTCTCCGGGCTGGATCTTCATTTTGGAATAATCCAGGGTCCTGCCGTCCATTCTGGCCGGTGTCCCTGTCTTGAAGCGGCGGAGCGGGATTCCCAGCCGGTTCATGGCATCCTTGAGCCAGGTGGACCGCTGCATGCCGCCGGGGCCCGTCTCGGTAATGGATTCCCCGACCAGGCACCTCGCGTTGAGGTAGGTCCCCGTGCAGATGATGACAGCCCTGCACCTGTAGACAGTCCCCGTATTGATCCGGACGCCCACGATCCTGGGTTTTTCCGCTGCGGCCTTTCCCGAAGCTTCTTTTTCCGCCGGACCATCATCCTCCAGGTCAAACTGGGTCAGCAGGTCTGTGACCTCCGCCTGCCGGATGATCAGATTCTCCTGATTTTCCAGGATCTGCCGCATGGATTTTGAGTACTCCGCCTTGTCCGCCTGGGTCCGCAGAGAATGCACGGCGGGTCCCTTGGAGACATTGAGCATCTTGGACTGGATAAAGGTTTTGTCGATGTTTTTGGCCATCTCGCCGCCGAGGGCGTCGATCTCGCGCACCAGATGTCCCTTGGACGACCCGCCTATATGCGGATTGCAGGGCATCATGGCGATGCTGTCCACGTTCATGGTAAAAATGACCGTGCGAAAGCCCAGGCGGCTGCAGGCGAGGGCTGCCTCACAGCCGGCGTGGCCGGCGCCGATCACACAGACATCTGTTTCAATTGAATAAGTCATTTCTTCACTTTCCCATACAAAACTTTGAGAAGATTTCCTCCACGAGGTCATCCTCCACGGCCTCTCCTGTGATCCGGCCCAGGCTGGCATAGGCATTCATCAGGTCGATGGCGAAAAAGTCCTCGCTCATACCCAGGGCAATGCTCTGCCTGACAAGTGACAGGGACCCGCAGGCCTCCCGGACTGCCTCGCGATGGCGGGCGCTGGTCAGCATCACCTCATTCTGCTGCTGCAGCTCACCTGCCCTGTACATCTCCTCAATTTTCCTTCCGAGCTCGTCCGCTCCCTCGCCGGTCCGCAGGGAACAGGAGAGGACAGCGTCGGCATCCGTGAAGAAGGAATGAACGGAATCCGTGTCCGTCACCGGCGGCAAATCACTCTTGTTTAACAGAATAATACATCTGCGGACAGAAGGGATATCTTTTTTCCACTGTTTCAGGAAGAGGGCGATGTCCCGGTCCTCCCGGGTGATCCCCTCGGAGGCGTCGATCAGGTAGAGGACCAGTTCCGACTGGTTCACCGCGGCTCTGGCGCGCTCGATGCCGATTTTTTCCACGCGGTCCTCTGTGTCCCGGATCCCGGCTGTATCCGTCAGACAGAGCTGGACACTGCCGATCCGGACGCTCTCCTCCAGCGTGTCGCGGGTCGTGCCGGCGATCTCCGTCACGATGGCGCGCTCGTTTCCCGCCAGGTAGTTGAGCAGGGAGGATTTTCCCGCGTTGGGCCTGCCGATGATGGCGGTCCTGATTCCCTCCTTGAGGACAGCTCCCTTCTCCCCGATCTCCAGCAGAGATTCCATCTCGTCGAGCAGCTGTCCACAGATTCCGTCCAGCTTGTCCGGATATCCCTCGAGGTCGGATGCATAGGTGTCGGGATCGTCGATGGCGGATTCAATAAAAGCCATTTCATAGAGAATGGAGGACCTGAGATCCCTGACTTTTTCCGACACGCGGCCGCTCAGCTGGGCCAGGGCTGTTTTGTGGGCAAAATCGTTCTGCGACGAGATCAGGTCCATGACCGCTTCCGCCCGGGACAGGTCGATCCTGCCCCCAAGGAAAGCCCGCTTTGTGAATTCTCCTGGCTCCGCGAGACGGGCGCCGCCCCGCAGGACCAGCTCCAGGATCCTGTCCAGCAGGTATCTTCCGCCATGGGAATTGATCTCGACCGTATCCTCCGTCGTATAGCTGTGCGGGGCCCGGAACAGGCTCACCATCACCTCATCCATGCGATTCCCGTCCTCATCGGCGATAAAACCGTAGGAAATGGTGTTGGAGGCATGTTCCTTCAGGTCATGGATACCCCTTGCGTTTTCATAGAATTTCTCACAGATTCCGATGGCGTCCGGTCCGCTGACCCGGACGATCCCGATCCCGGCCGCCGCGGAGGCGGTGGCAATGGCAGCGATCGTATCGTTCTGTGCCCTGTCGACCCTGATATTGTCTGGATAGAGTTGGTTCATCATCGCCTCCAATAACCTGAGATAAACATGAAAACTGCCGCTTCAGGTCAGGCTGAGGCGGCAGTACTATGACAAATCATTGCTTTCTTCGCACATACCCACATCGTGAGTACACGGACCGAAAAAATCAAATGCGAAAAGACCCCGTGGCAGCCGTTTGGTCTGTTCCGGTGTCCGGACCGCCGCTTACCTTTCTTCCTTCAGCGTCACGATGACTTTTCTGTAGGGTTCTTCACCCTCGCTGTAGGTCGTCACATAGCGGTCACCCTGCAGAGCGGAGTGAATGATCCTTCTCTCATAGGGGTTCATGGGCTCCAGGGCAACACTGGCGCGGTTGCGCTTGACCTTGGAGGCAATGTTCTTTGCCAGATTTTCAAGTGTCTTTTTGCGGCGTTCGCGGTAATTCTCGGTGTCAGCCTTGACGTGGATATAGCCGTCCACACCCTTGTTGACCACGAGGGAGACCAGGTACTGGAGGGAATCCAGGGTCTGCCCCCTCTTGCCGATCAGCATGCCCATGTTCTCACCCTTCATATCGATGGTGAGCATGCCTGTCTCTTTATCATACTTGCTGCTGATCTCTGCATCCATATCCATGGCCTGGAAGACATCCGCCAGGAAGGTATCCGCGCGGTTCTTCACTTCCTCGATCTGTTCATCTGTCAGAACGGGAACTGCACTTTTCTTTTTCTGAACGGGAGCGGCCGCACGGACCTGCTCGTCTCTTCTGTCCCTGTCCTCTCTGTCAAAACGGCGGGACCTGCGGTGGCTTCTGGACCTCTCTCTGGGCGCTCTCTCGGAAAACCTTCCTGTGCGCTCCCTGGAAGCAGGTATTTCATCTTTCTTTTCCGCTGCAGCCGTATCTGCTGCCTCTGCGGGAGCCTCCTCCCGGGGGGCAGATCCGGCGGTTTCGGCAGCAGTCATTCTGCTTTCCGCCTTTTCCTCATCCCTCCTGGCACCGGCAGCTTTATTTCCCGCATTCTTTTTGTGCTCTTTTTTCTCTTCTGCGGAAGCATTCTTCCTGGAGCGGTCCTGAGGCTTTTTCTTCTCGTCCTTTCCCTTGAGGACATCGCTGATGATCGCGCTTGTATCAAATTCCTCGCTGTCCTCCATGCCCTGCTTCACGCGGGCGCGGATCTTCGCCGCTCTGGAACCGATTCCCAGAAATCCAGCTTTACCGGGATCGATGACCTCATATTCCAGCCTCTCACTGGGGACAGCCAGCTTCTGGCATGCCGCCGTGATGGCCTCGGAAACGGTCCTTTCCGTAATTTCAATATATTCCTGAGACATATTTACTCCATATCATTCGATGTGACTGTTCAACACTCCTGCCAACGCACCTGCTTTGCAAATGTGCGTGGAGAAATCCGCGAAGACGGTTTCTCTGTGTGAAATCATTTTTTTCAATCATGCAGGTATTTTTCCCGCTTATTCTCTGATTCCCTACAGTGCTGAATGATCACCATTAATTATCTTTTCCGAACTCGTTGAACCGTCTGACCATATCCGCGTGATAGGAGAGAGAGCCCTCTTTGAACTTCTTGCTCTTCCTGTCGTTGTTCATCGCTTCGATCCGGTTCTCTTCCTCCAGGCTGAGCTTGGTGATCAGGCGGTTATCCCGGTTGGTCCCGGTCCTTCTGGTCGCGCCTGCATCCGAGCGGGAGGAGGACATCGCGGCGATCTCGCCTCTGGACTCCGCCTTTTCTTTTCTCTTCTCAGCCTTGGCCTTGGCCTTCTCGCTGTTCTTCTCGATCATCTCATCAATGTCCATCTTGTCGATGTGCTTGTTGATGAAGATCTGCTGCACGATGCGGACGACTGCACCGACGATCCAGTACAGGCCCATGCCGCTGGGCAGAGAGAAGCAGAAGACGGCAGACATGGCGGGCATCATGAGGTTCATGGTCTTCATGGTCTGCGCAGTCTGGTCATTGGGGTCGGAGGATGCCTGGGGCATCAGCTTGACATTGAGCCACTGTGTGAATGCAGCAAGGAAGGGGATGATGAGCGCGACAACGATCATGATCCCGCCCCGGCGCATAATGTTGGAAGGAGACTCAGCGATGTTGAGTCCCAGGAAATTGTTGTACTGGTTCAGCTTTGTGGTCGTCGTGGCGATATTGTCGCCGAGCGAAGACAGCTTCCCGCTCAGGCTGGTCCAGTCCGCGCTCTGGAACTTGTTCAGGATATCGATGAAGTTGTTCTTGATCGCGTCCGTGCTGCCGGCCTCAATATTGGTCGTCAGCTGCTTGGCAAACTGGGCGGCGCTGGAAAACAGGTACTTGCCGTCCGCGTCCTGGGACAGGATCACCTCGGCTGCGGGATCCAGCTCATAGAGCTTGTCCACCAGCGGGAAAAAGGCGTCCTTGACCAGGGGAAGGTAGGCGGGAATGTTGTAGAAAACGCGGTACAGGGCGAACAGGATTGGCATCTGGATGATGAGCTGGACACAGCTGCCTGTCGCGGAGACGCCGTACTTGTCGTAGACCTGCCTGATTTCCTCCTGCTGGGCCGCGACAGAGTCATTGTCCTTCCTGCCCTGGTATTTTTTCTGGATCTTGTTGATCTCAGGCTGCATTTTGCGCTGCAGCTTGGAAAACTTCTGCTGACGGATCGTGAGCGGCAGCATGGCCATATAGATCAGGATCGTCATAATAATGATGGAAAGTCCGATATTCGGCAGTCCGATATTCCCCAGAAGATAAAAAATCAGGTTCATGATATAGCCGATGAGTTCGGCTACCGGACCGATAATGAAAGTCGTACTTTTGGTCAAAAACATGGGAACCAATTATTCCTCCTCCTCAATCAGAATGTCTGTCGATCTTCACAGCACACATCCGGTTCCGGCCGGTGCAGCCGGTCGATGCGCAGTCACACGGTCATGTTCCTGCCTGCTCTGCATATAATATGCAGAAAATGTGCAGAAAAAATGCAGAATTCCTGCGGGATCATCACGGGACAGGATCATATCCCCCGCTCGAGAGCGGATTGCAGCGCAGGATCCTCCAGGCAGCCATCGCGCCTCCCTTGACGGCACCGTATTTTTCCACTGCCTCCAGACCGTATTGCGAACAGGTCGGTATATAGGGACATTTCGTGTGCTTCAGGGGGGAAATGTATTTCTGATACATTCTGATCGATCGAATCATTACTTTTTTCATTTTCTTACCATTTCAATACATCCGGCTTTTTTCATCAGCTGTAAGAGAGAATATTCCATCTGCCGGTAAGGGATGCCCTTTGCGCGCACCCTCGCGACAAAAACAAAATCCGTCCCGCCGTCCCCGGTCTGAAATTCCCCTTCATGAAGCCGCCAGGCTTCCCGGATCAGCCGCGTCGTTCGATGACGGACCACACTGTTTCCCACTTTTTTGCTGACGGTAATTCCCACCCTGTCGATTCCCAGACCATTGCCGCACATATACAGGACCAGGTAACGGTTGACAAAGGAAGTACCACACTCGTAACAATTTTTAAAATCTGTATTTTTCTTCAGAGATTCCATATGTATTGAAATAATTGAAGACCCGTCTCCGGGTCTGTGCATGCCCTGCCGGCATGCTGCAGTCAGAATGATATATCTCACAACTTCTTTCGAAGGATGCGGGTATAACCACTGTTCAGCATCCCCGATATTGTTGTGCTGAACAGTTAAATTAAAATCTCTTATCGTACACAAAGAGCCATGCTGAATTCAGCATGACTCTTCTGCATTCTCTGATCAGACTGCAATCTGCTTTCTGCCTTTGCGCCTGCGTGCGGACAGGACCTTTCTGCCGCCCTTGGTGCTCATTCTGGATCTGAAGCCATGTACCTTTGCGCGCTGCCTCTTCTTAGGCTGATATGTCATTTTTGCCATCTCTCGTTTCCTCCTTAAGATAAAAGTAAGGTTCTGTCCACGGCCAACGCGTCCTTCCGTACTCCTGCGGAATATGGAAACTCTATACGCTCATTGAGGACAGATCCTCATCATGATGATTATGATCCTGCGGCTTTACCCCGCCGCGTGCGGCTGCGGCATACGTGGAGTCTCATATCCCTCGCTGCATCCGGAAATAACCGCGCCGGCTGCTCCGACGCTTCCTGCGATGCGGATACGGTTGCTGTCCAGGGCATACTTTTCCCGTAAAGTCGCTAACAGCAAAATTATATATAAAAGCTGTTTTGGCGTCAAGAAATATTTATCCACAAGATTTCCACTGAAAAATGTGGATAAACTTAATTCATATTTTTTCCGCACAAATATTCGACACAAAATGTGGATTTTTAAAATTTTTTTCAGGAACATGTTGTATCCCCAAAGTTATCCACAATTCCACAATTTCACTTATTCAATGTTTTCACTTATCCACAAATTGTGCATAACTTGTGGATAAGTAGGGGATAAATCCACATTTTTCGTGCGTTTTCCCTGATTATAAGCCTGTTTACAATGTTGATATCTTATCCTCAAATCATTGTGGATTGGCGTGATTATTTTACTCATAATATTTATGAACATACTTATCCACAAATTGTGGAAATCCTGATTCGTTTGAAGTTTTCTTCTTTTTATTATATATTTGTATTCGCTTGTTACTTGATAAAAAAGTGGCGGCTTGCCGCCACTTTTACTTTTCGACCGGGTTTTTGCACGGATTTTCTCTTCCCACACCCCGAGATCAGAAGGATGTTCGGGAGGGCTGCGCATGAAATCTGAAATCCGGATCCGGTTTTCCACAATGAGGAACATATATGAGCCAGGAATTAATCAGAGAGAGATGGGAATGGATCAAGGAACATATCCGCACGGAGTACCGTCTTTCCAATGTCTCCTATTCAACATGGATCCAGAACCTCAGGATCGCTGATATCCGCGACCATGTGGTCTATGTCTTTATTCCGGCCAACAAACAGATCATGCTGGACTATATCACCAACAATTACAAGATGTGTTTCGAGGTCACGATCACAGAGCTGGTCAATGAAGACTACCGTGTGGAATTTCTTTTCCCCAATGCTGAGATCAAAAAAGAATCTGCCGCGGAGGAAGTGCCCGTCATGAGCAGTCCTCAGGCCCAGGTCCAGGCTGACAGTTCAAACCTCATTCCCAGATACCGGTTTGACACCTTCGTCGTCGGCAGGAACAACAATTTTGCCCAGTCCGCCTGTGTCGCGGTCGCCGAATCCCCCGGCAATAACTACAACCCCCTGTTCCTGTACGGGGGCGCCGGTCTGGGCAAGACCCACCTCATGCATTCGATCGGACATTACATTCTGGAAATGAATCCCTCCAAGAGGGTCCTGTATGTCACCAGCGAACAGTTCACCAACGAGGTCATCGAGTCCATCCGAAGCGGTAACGCGACGTCCATGGCCAGACTCCGGGACAAGTACAGGACTGTGGATGTCCTGCTGATCGACGACATACAATTTATAATAGGAAAAGAGTCGACCCAGGAGGAGTTTTTCCACACCTTCAATGAGCTCCACCAGGCGGGCAAACAGATCGTCCTGTCCTCGGACCGGCCTCCCCGCGAAATGGAGACCCTGGATGAGCGTTTCCGCTCCCGGTTCGAGTGGGGACTCATCGCGGATATCCAGCCGCCGGACTATGAGACCCGGATGGCCATCCTGCGCAAAAACTGTGAGCTCACCGGCCGTCACCTGGACGACGAGATCCTGGAGTATGTCGCCACCAATATCAAATCCAACATCCGTGAGCTTGAGGGGGCACTCAACAAGATCTTCGCCTACTCCGGCCTCAACAATGTGGATGCCAACCTGACCAATGCCAGGGAGGCCCTCAAGGACATCATCGATCCGGACAGACAGAATATCATCACACCTGAGATGATCCTCCGCGTGGTATGCGAACACTACGATGTCCGGTCGTCCAATATCCAGTCCAAAA
This sequence comes from uncultured Lachnospiraceae bacterium, assembly GCA_902781215.1. Taxonomy (GTDB): domain Bacteria; phylum Bacillota; class Clostridia; order Lachnospirales; family Lachnospiraceae; genus CAG-791. The sequence goes on along the minus strand of CACZIO010000005.1, from coordinate 19,997 downwards.
AGAAAAACGCGACCCTGGTCGTTCCCCGTCAGGTCATCATGTACATCTGCAGGGAATACACGGACGCGACCCTGGAGCAGATTGCAAAACTCCTGGGCAAGCGGGACCACTCCACCGTCATGCACGGCGTCAAGAGGATCAAGACGGAGATCTCCACCAACAGTGAACTGCGGGGCAATGTGGATGTGATCCTCAAAAAACTCAACATCACCCAGTAGACGGTGCCCTTCCTGTTCCGGAAAATGATACCCTGCACCGTTTCGGACCTGGTCCGATGCGTCCGCAGGATGGGCGGATCACCCCGCCTCACCATGGTCCGGCCACAGGCCATGCGGATAAACCGGGCTGTTTGTGGATAAAAAAATCATTATCCACGTCGTTTTCCCCCGGTTTTCCCGCATCCCTCCGCCACCGCCTCTCTTTGTGGAAAAAACAGGAGGTTTTCCACAACCGGCCGGCTGCATTCCGATCAGCCGCCCCGGCCCGAAAGCTGATTTTTCGCGGATGCGGCCTGTCCGGCAGCATCCGGCGCGGGAATGTTGACAAAGGGGGTTTTCCCCGGGACCTGATTGTTTTTCAGGGTATAAAAAGGTATAATGATGTAGGTTATGCACATTTTCACATCCCCTATATAATACGATTACGATTTGACACACAGATATCGATCGCATCGCTTTTTTATTTTTCTTTACGCATGACCGGATCACATTTTTTCAAAGCGAGGAAGCACACAACGATATGAAAATCAGAATTGCAAAAGATAATCTTCTCAAGGCGATCCAGATCGTTTCAAGGGCTGTCCCGAGCAAAACGACCATGTCCATTCTGCAGTGCATTATGATCAATGCATCCGGAACGGAGATCGCTCTGATTGCCAATGACACAGAGCTCGGCATTCAGACCGTGGCGCAGGGTATTATCCTGGAGCGCGGCATGATCGCCGTCGACGCGCAGATTTTCTCCAATATCATCCGCAAGCTGCCAGACAGCGACGTATCCATTGAAACCGAGGGAGAGCGGGTCATGATCCGCTGTGAAAACGCCAAGTTTGCCATCCTGGGCAGGGACGGAAGCGATTTCACTTTCCTTCCCGAGATCGACCGGTCCGTCGGCATCCGTGTGTCCCAGTACACCCTGCGCGAAATGATCACCCGCACGATCTTCTCCATTTCCGGCAATGAGAGCAACGGCATGATGACCGGCGAACTGATGGAAATCAGGGACCAGTTCATCCGCATGGTCGCCCTCGATGGACACAGGATCGCCATGCGCAGGTCACAGCTCAGAGAAGCCTTTGATGACCAGAAGATCATCATCCCCGGCAAGACCCTCCTGGAGATCAGCAGGATCCTGGGCGGCGACACCGAAAAGGATGTGGATATCTTCTTTACCGACAAACACGTCCTGTTTACATTTGACGACACGATCGTCGTCTCCCGCCTGATCGAGGGAGAGTACTACAAGATCGACAAGATGCTGTCGAGCAGTTACAGGACCCGTGTGACCTGCCGCAGAAAAGAACTGCTGGACTGCCTGGACAGGGCGACGCTCCTGGTCAAGGAGGAGGACAAGAAGCCCGTCATCATCATGATCCGCGAGGACGAGATGGAACTGCGGATCAATACGGCCATCGGCAGCATGGATGAGGTCCTCCCGATCCGCAGGGAGGGCGAGGATCTCAATATCGGCTTCAATCCCAGGTTCCTGATCGATGCCCTCCGCGCAGTGGATGAGGAGGAGATCACAATGTACATGGTCAGCCCCAAGGCTCCCTGCTTTATCAGGGACGCGGAGGACATGTACTGCTACCTGGTGCTGCCGGTCAACTTTATCACCATCGACTGACGCGGCGTAAACAGACTGGAACACGGAGAAGAATACATTCGATCAATGGATAAAGAAATCAGAATCAGAGATGAGTTTATCAGGCTCGGCCAGGCCATGAAGCTGGCCGGAGCCGCGCAGACCGGTATTGAGGCAAAGATCATGATCACCTCCGGCGAAGTGCGTGTCAACGGTGAGACCGAGACCCGCAGGGGCAGAAAGCTCCACGACGGGGACAGGGTCGAGTCGGCAGGAGGAAGCTTTACCGTTCACGCGGATTCTCAGCCCCGGTAAATTTGTCGAGCGGAATCATTTATGTATATCAGCAGTTTAGAATTGGCCGATTTCAGGAACATTGCCTCCCTGCACATGGAATTTTCACAGGGAACCAATATCCTGTATGGAGAGAATGCACAGGGCAAGACCAATATCCTGGAATCCATGTATATGCTCTCCACCACCAAATCGCACCGGGGCGTGCGCGACAGGGATATGATCCGGTTCGGCGTCGAGGAGGCGCATATACGCAGCCAGATCATGAAGGGCGGACTGGACCACCGCATTGACATGCACCTTCGCAAAAACAAGTCCAAGGGAATTGCCATTGACGGGCAGAGGATCCGCAAGGCCTCCGAGCTGATCGGCCTTCTGCACATCGTGTTTTTTTCACCGGAGGACCTGGGCATCGTCAAAAACGGGCCGGCGGAGCGCAGACGCTTCATGGACATGGAGCTGTGTCAGCTGGACGCCGCCTACCTGCACGACCTCAACCAGTACAACAAGACGGTGGAGAACCGGAACCGCCTGCTGCGGGATATGTACCAGTTCCCGGATCTGCAGGACACATTGGGTGTGTGGGACGCGCAGCTTGTCAGCTACGGCAGGAGGATCATCGAGAGCCGGCGGCGCTTTATCGAAGACCTGAATCATATCGTCGGTGAAATCCATGGAAAACTCTCGGGAAACCGGGAGCATTTGGTGATTCAGTACGAACCAAATGCGGAGGCGGATGAGCTCGAGGAGAAGCTGCTGCGGAACCGCGAACGGGATATCCGCATGAAGATGACCTCGACGGGTCCGCACAGAGACGACTTTTCCTTTATGGACAAAGAGACGGACCTCAGGAGATATGGTTCGCAGGGCCAGCAGAGGACCTGCGCCCTGTCCCTCAAGCTGTCCGAGATCGACCTGGTGAAGAGGATCATTGGCCACAGGCCGGTCCTGATGATGGACGACGTCCTCTCCGAGCTGGACAGCGGCAGGCAGAATTACCTGCTGGGGACGATCGGCGGGATCCAGACCTTCATCACCTGCACGGGCCTGGATGAATTTGTGAACAACCGCTTTCAGATCGACCGGGTATTCAGGATCGAAGACGGGGCCTGCGTGGAAACCAACGTCGAGTCAGACGGCGGAGCCGATGCGGATAACAAAGTGGATCAAAACACATGATCGTGGCAGAAGTTCAAGACTCGCTTGCGAGTCTTTTCCCACCGCTTATAGAAGCGGGGGGCTTCCCCCACTGAGATAAACCTGGAAAGTATACCAGTATCATAAAGAGGAGTTTATGCCCGATAGAGCAGAGAGAGAGAACAGAGAGACAGCTATGGCAAAACAGCAGGAAAATGAAGAAAAAAAGATCGTTCTGAGCGCGGATGAGGACCAGGTGAAGCTTGCCTCCGACCTGCTGTCGGGAAGCGCTGAGGATGACGATGAAGGTTCCTATACCATGGAGTATCAGGAAAATGACAGGGAGTATCCGGACGACAATGTCAAGGATACGACCGAGGTCGGCGAGTACACGCCCGACGATATCCAGGTGCTCGAGGGACTCGAGGCTGTCCGCAAGCGTCCCGGCATGTATATCGGGACCACATCCTCCAGAGGACTCCACCACCTGGTCTATGAGATCGTGGACAACGCGGTCGATGAGGCCCTGGCCGGCTTCTGCACGGAGATCACGGTGACCATCCATCCGGACAATTCCATCACGGTCTCGGACAACGGGCGCGGGATCCCGGTCGGCATCAACCACAAGACCGGACGCAACGCGGTGGACCTGGTCTTTACCGAGCTCCACGCAGGCGGAAAATTCGGCGGCGGCGGATACAAGGTGTCCGGCGGCCTGCACGGTGTCGGCGCCTCGGTCGTCAATGCCCTTTCCGAATGGCTGGATGTGGAGATCCGCCAGGGCGGAAAGATCTATCACGAGCGCTTTTCCAGGGGCAATACGACCGTGCCGCTCGAAGAGATCGGGACCTGCCCCGCGGAAGAGACGGGAACGACGGTCTCCTTCCTGCCGGATCCCCTCATGTTCACAGAGACGACCGTTTTTGAATATGACGTCCTGCGCCAGAGGATGCGGGAGATGGCCTTCCTGACCCGGGGCCTGCGCATCACCCTGCGGGACGAGCGCGAGGACGATGTCCACAGCCCCCAGGACCAGTCCTTCTACTATGAGGGCGGGATTCGCGAGTTCGTCACCTACCTCAACCACCACAAAAAACCCCTCTACGATACGGTCATGTATTTCGAGGGCACCAAAAACAATGTCTATGTGGAAGTCGCCATGCAGCACAACGACTCCTACACCGACAGCGAATACAGCTTCGTCAACAACATCAACACACCCGAGGGCGGCATGCACCTGGTCGGTTTCCGCAACGCGGTGACCAAGACCTTCAACGAATACGCCCGCAAAAACAAGATCCTCAAGGACAGCGACCAGAACCTGACCGGCGAGGATATCCGCGAAGGAATCACGGCGATCATCAGCGTTAAGATCGAGGATCCCCAGTTTGAGGGCCAGACCAAGCAGAAGCTGGGCAATGCAGAGGCCCGCGGCGCCACGGACAGCATCGTGTCCGAGCAGCTGACCTGGTTCCTGGAGCAGAATCCCGCCATCGCAAAGAAAATCTGCGAGAAGTCCATTCTGTCACAGCGGGCCAGAGAGGCAGCCAGAAAGGCCAGGGACCTCTCCCGCCGCAAGACAGCTCTGGACTCCCTGAGCCTGCCCGGCAAGCTGGCGGACTGCTCTGACAAGAATCCCAAAAACTGCGAGATATTCCTGGTCGAGGGCGATTCCGCAGGCGGCAGTGCCAAATCCGCCAGGAGCCGCGCGACCCAGGCCATCCTGCCCCTGCGCGGCAAGATCCTCAACGTGGAGAAGGCCCGCGAGGACCGGATCTATGCCAACGAAGAGATCAAGGCCATGATCACGGCCTTCGGAACCGGCATCCACAACGACTTTGATATCAGCAAGCTCCGCTACGACAAGATCATCATCATGACCGATGCCGATGTCGACGGCGCCCATATCGATACCCTGATGCTGACCTTTTTGTACAGGTTCATGCCGGAGCTGATCCGCCAGGGCCACGTCTATCTGGCCATGCCGCCCCTCTACAAGCTGGAGAAGAACAAGAAGGTCTGGTACGCTTACAGCGACGAGGAGCTGGCAAAGATCCTCGACGAGGTCGGCAGGGACCAGAACAACCGCATCCAGCGCTACAAGGGACTGGGCGAGATGGATCCCGAGCAGCTCTGGGAGACCACCATGGATCCCGAGCGCAGAGTTCTCAAGAGGGTCCAGTTCAACGAGGAGACCGAGTCCGAGATCGACCTCACCTTCACCATCCTCATGGGCGACAAGGTGGAGCCCAGAAGGGAATTTATTGAAAAGAACGCCAGATTCGTCAAGAACCTGGACGTGTAAAAACAGCGAGTCAGGCGGACCGAAAGGAAGAGCATGGACGATACTATTTTTGACCGCATACAGGAAGTAGACCTGAAGAAGACAATGGAGAGCTCCTACATCGACTACGCGATGAGTGTCATCGCGCAGCGCGCGCTCCCGGACGTGAGAGACGGACTCAAGCCTGTCCAGCGCCGGATCCTGTACGCCATGAGCGAGCTCAATAACGGACCCGACAAGCCGCACAGAAAATGCGCCCGTATCGTCGGCGATACCATGGGTAAATACCACCCCCACGGAGACAGCTCCATCTACGGGTCCCTGGTCAACATGGCCCAGCCCTGGTCCATGCGCTACACCCTGGTGGACGGCCACGGAAACTTCGGCAGTGTGGATGGAGACGGCGCGGCGGCCATGCGTTACACAGAGGCCCGTCTGACCAAAATCTCCATGGAGATGCTGGCCGATATCAACAAGGATACGGTCACCTTTGTCCCCAACTTTGACGAGACAGAGAAGGAGCCGTCCGTCCTGCCCAGCCGTTTCCCCAATCTCCTGGTCAACGGCACGACCGGCATCGCGGTCGGTATGGCGACCAATATCCCTCCCCACAACATGCGGGAGGTCGTGGCAGGTGTCACCAAGATCATCGACAATCAGATCGAAGAGGACAGGGAGACAGATATCGCCGAGCTCCTGCCCATCATCAAGGCACCTGATTTTCCGACCGGCGGCATCATCATGGGAACCTCCGGGGCCGTGCAGGCCTACCGGACCGGCAGGGGCAAGGTCATCACCCGCGCCGTGACGGACATCGAAGCCATGCAGGGCGGCAAGCACCGGATCGTCGTCACGGAGCTCCCCTATCTGGTCAACAAGGCCAACCTGATCCAGAAGATCGCAGAGCTGGTCAAGACCAAGCGGATCGACGGCATCACGGACCTGCGCGACGAATCCGACCGAGAGGGCATGCGGATCGTTATCGAACTGCGCCACGACGCCAATCCCAATATCGTCCTCAACCGCCTGTTCAAGCACACCCAGATGCAGGATACCTTCGGCATCACCATGCTGGCCCTGGTCAACAACGAGCCCAAGGTCATGAACCTCCTGGATATGCTCATGCACTACCTGCGCCACCAGGAGGACGTGGTCACCCGCAGGACCCGGTACGACCTCAACAAGGCGGAGGAGCGCGATCACATCCTGCAGGGACTGCTCATTGCGCTCGACAATATCGATGAAGTTGTCAACATCATCCGCAGCAGCCCCAACGTCCAGGCCGCCAAGGCGACCCTGATCGAGCGCTTCGGCCTCGACGACCCCCAGGCCCAGGCCATCGTGGACATGCGCCTGCGCGCCCTGACAGGTCTGGAACGCGAAAAACTCGAAAAAGAACATCAGGAGCTCATGGCCAGGATCGCCGAGCTCAAGGAGATCCTCGCCGACCCCAAGAAGCTCCTCGCTGTGATCAGAGAGGAAATCAACGTGATCGCCGACAAATTCGGCGATGAGCGCCGCAGCCGGATCGAGGCGGACGCCGCGGACTTCGAGGTCGAGGACCTGATCAAGAATGAAAATGTCGTCATTGCCAGAACCTCCCTGGGCTACATCAAGCGCATGACGGAGGACAACTTCCGCGTACAGGGCAGGGGCGGCAGAGGCATCAGGGGCATCCAGACCCTGGACAATGACTATATCGAGGATCTTCTGATGACGAGGACCCACGACAACATCATGTTCTTCACCAGTCTGGGCCGCGCCTATATCCTCAAGGCCTACAAGATCCCGGAGGCGGGAAGAAACTCCCGCGGCACCGCCATCGTCAACCTCCTCAACCTCATGCCGGGTGAAAAGATATCAGCCGTCATCCCCATCATGGATGAGAATGAGAACAGAAACAATCTCTTCATGGCGACCAGGAACGGAACTGTCAAAAAGACGCCTCTCTCCGCCTTCGCCAATATCCGCAGCATGGGCATCATCGCCATCAGCCTCAAAGAGGGCGATGAACTGATCGATGTCAAGCAGACCAATGCGGACAACGAAATCTTCCTGGTGACCCAAAAAGGCATGTGCATCCGCTTCCGGGAATCCGATGTCCGGTCCATGGGCCGCAGCGCCGCCGGCGTGCGGGGCATCGACCTGGCAGAGGGCGATGAGATCGTCGGCATGCAGATCGACACCCAGGGTGATTCCCTCCTCTTCGCGACGGAAAACGGCATGGGCAAGCGGACCAATATGTCGGAATTCCATGTCCAGAACCGCGGCGGCAAGGGCCTCAAGTGCTATCACATCACAAAGAGGACAGGAAACCTCATCGGCGTCAAGGCCGTCACGGATGAACACGAAGTCATGATGATCAACACGGCCGGCATCATCATCCAGCTGCGCGCCAGCGACTTCAACCCCATCGGCCGCATCACCCAGGGCGTCAAGATGATGAACCTCGACGAGGGCGTCAAGGTCGTACAGATCGCCAAGGTGCGCGGAAGCGTCGATGATAACGGAAATGACGACAACGCGGAGGATACCTGCGATCCCGATGTGGAAAACATGGAAATGGAGGACCTGACGGATCTGGATTCTGAGGAATAAACCGCCTGGGACGGTTCTCCGTGGTTCTTTTTGAACAGACCTTTTTTTGAAAAGTTTTATCTCAGTGGGGCAAGACCCCCGCTTCTATAAGCGAACACAACACCACCCGGGACGTATCTCAACGGTATATTTTATTAAACCGTGAGAACCGTTCCGGGTGCTGTTTTATGTTGTGATTGAAAATTTTGAGAACCATGCCGGGTGGCTGCAGGCCGCCCGGCTTTTTGATTTTTGATGATCGCGCAGGAAGATTCCACAGCTCTACGGCTTCCACAGCCGAGTCCTGCCTAAAGATTTTGTTAATAATATAACTTATGGAAATATTCATATTGTTTATTGACTTAAAAAGGTGATTGTGTTTATAATAAAACAAATAGTTAGCATACTAACTATTTAAGGGATGTGCATCTTGATTATCCTTTCGTGTGACTGTTTGCGAAAGGTTGGTTACAGTTCACGCCCTTATGGGCGTGGACTGTAATATCGTTGCAAAAAATGTACAAAAAGAGGGAAATTACAACTTGCCTCTTTGTTTATTATTGCATAAAATAATGATTACAGATGCTGTTAATGGGGATAACAGTCATTTTCAGGCCGGCCGACAGCGAGCGCCGGGATGAAAGTATCAAAATCAAAGGAGGATTTACGTATGTCTAAGAAAGTTGTTATTGCGGGTGCATGCCGTACGGCGATCGGCAAAATGGGCGGCGGCCTTTCCACGACGCCTGCTACAGAGCTCGGCGCAATCGTTGTCAAAGAAGCTCTGAAGCGCGCAAATGTACCCGCTGATCAGGTAGACGAAGTCATCATGGGCTGCGTTATCCAGGCTTCTCAGGGACAGAACGTTGCACGCCAGTGCTCCATCAAGGCTGGTATTCCTGTAGAGGTTCCCGCTGTCACAATCAATGTTGTCTGCGGTTCCGGTCTGAACGCCATCAACATGGCTGCAGAGATGATCAAGTCCGGCGATGCTGACATCGTTGTCGCAGGTGGTACCGAGAACATGTCCATGGCTCCCTTCGCACTCGAGAAAGGCCGCTTTGGTTATCGTATGAACAATGGTGTCCTGGTTGATACCATGATCAAGGATGCTCTGTGGGATGCATTCAATAACTACCACATGATCCGCACAGCTGACAACGTAGCTGAGGAGTGGCATCTGACCCGCGAAGAGCTCGATGAGTTCGCAGCCAGCAGCCAGCAGAAGGCAGTCGAGGCACAGGAGAAGGGCTATTTCGACAGCCAGATCGTTCCCGTCGAAGTCAAGCAGAAAAAGAAAACTGTGATCTTTGACAAGGATGAAGGCCCTCGCCCCGGCACAACTGCTGAGTCCCTGGCAGGCCTCCGCCCCATCAACAAGGACGGCGTTGTCACTGCAGGTAACGCTTCCGGTATCAACGACGGTGCTGCAGCAGTCGTCGTGATGAGCGAAGAGAAGGCAAAAGAGCTCGGCGTCAAGGCACAGGTTGAGTGGATCGGCGGCTGCCTCGGCGGCGTAGATCCCCGCATCATGGGTGTCGGCCCCGTTGCTGCTACCAAGAAGCTCTTCAAGAGACTGGACATGACCATCGATGATATCGATCTCATCGAGGCCAACGAGGCATTCGCAGCTCAGTCCGTGGCAGTTGCCAAGGAACTGAACTTCCCTGCTGAGAAGCTCAACATCACCGGCGGTGCAATCGCTCTCGGACATCCCGTAGGCGCTTCCGGCTGCCGTATCTTCGTCACCCTGGGTGCCAAGACCGGTCTTGCAACCCTCTGCATCGGCGGCGGCATGGGCTGCTCCATGATCGTCAAGGCTCTTGACTGATCAGCCGGCTGACAGACTGAATCCGTAATTCCTGATGTTCCGGCCGTCTGCGGATGGCCGGGATGATCTGCTGATCCCTGCTCCGGCGGGGCCCGGCGGAAATCGGGAGAATTAATGACAATCAAAAGAGGATCGGAACCATCAGGTTCCGGTCCTCTTTTTCAGATACTATTTCAGATACTTATTCAGATATTTTTTTTAAATATTTTTTCAAATACTTATTCAGATACTTCTGTTCCTGTTGCGGCTGCCGGATCTGTTCACAGTCTTTCTTCTGCCGGGTCTCCGCATCCTGTCTTCAGAATTTCCGCTATCAGCTTTTCTGCCTTTGGAGGATCTGCGCCTTCCGGCAGTCCTGCCTTCATCCGGACGATTCGAATCAACGGATCTTCTCGTGCGGCGGCGGGTCCCCGGGCCCTGTTTATCACCGGGACCGGACAGGGTGCTGTCGTCCTCCGTTATGCCGTAGCGCGCCGCCTGCTTGGCCCGGCGTGTTTTGAGCCTGCGCTGCCTGTCCATCTCGTCAAAATAGCTGGAGGCGAAGAAAAAGACACAGAGCAGGAAGGACACCGCCAGCAGGATCGGGATCAGGAGAAGGATGTTCAGATAGATCGATCCGTGTGCTCCCGTGTGGACAAAATGGAAGAGGAAGGCGCGGATGCCGTGGACCTCTTCGGGAACAGCCTGGCCGCGGGCTGTTCTGCCGCTTTCGCCGGGCGTAAGGTCGGACGCAACAGTCCCCGTTCCTCCTGCGGAGGCGGTTTCTGTGGCAGCGACGCCGGCGTCTGCAATGTCCGGCGTAAACAGGACATCGACGGTTCTGAGTTCATAATTATTGAAGGCGTAATGGATACTGCCCAGGATTCGGTTTTCACTCCCGCCGGATGCCTGTGATTCCTGTCCGGATGCATCGGAAACGGAATCCGGCGCCGCAGACGCAGTAGAGGCTTCTGATGCAGTTTCCTCGCTGTCCGCAGCATCTTTTGCGTCAGTACCGGCAGCAGCTGTCCCGGAGGGTTTTTCCCCTTCCGCAGCGGCTGCTGTGGCGGGTTCGATCCGGGCCGTCAGGTCCCGGAAGGAAGCCTTTTTGGGAATAGTCAGGAGTGTCTTATCCGGAATTGTGTAAAAAGGTTCGCTTCTGCCGAAGATATCGTTGCCGGAGGACAGGAAATCCGCCGGTTTCATGGTGAAGCGGTCTTCCTTTTCCGCGACCTTGATATTTTTAAAGTTCTTAAAGCCGTAGTCCAGCAGGTCGATGGTGTCGTAGTACTGGTAGGGAGGCTCGTCCCGCATGATGACGCAGATCAGGTGCCGGCCGTCCCGCTCGGCAAAGGTGACCAGCGTTTCCCGCGCTTCGTCCGTGTAGCCGGTCTTGCCGCCGAGGACATCCTCGCAGGGGATGGCACCATTGAGAAAATCGTTGGTATTGCCCAGCCAGAAATCATCGGGTTGGGTGTCCGTCGCCTTGAACTCATAGTTGGACTGGCAGAAATAGTCCACCAGCTTCGGGTGGCTGTAGACCTCCCTGGCGATCATGGCCATGTCGTGGGCGGTGGAATAGTGTTCCTTGTCGTGCAGGCCGTTGGTCGTGACAAAATGGCTGTTGGTGCAGCCCAGCTCCACAGCTCTTTTGTTCATAAGATCGACGAAGGCGGATTCACTGCCGGAAACTTTTTCGCCGAGCGCGTTCGCCACTTCGTTGGCGGAGGCGACCAGAAGGCCGTAGAGGGCCTCGTCCACCGTAATGGCTTCGCCGACATCCATGCCGATGTTGGAAGATCCCGATTCGATCCCGAAAATCGCCTCCTCCGAAAAGGTGATCTTGTCGGACAGGCGCAGGTTTTCATAGGCCAGCAGGGCGGTCAGGACCTTGGTGATGCTGGCGGGATAGAGGCGCATGTCCTGATTTTTGCTGTACAGGATCACGCCGCTGTCCGCGTCCATCACGACGGCGGCCGCCGCGCTGATGGCAGGTCCCTTGGGCCAGGAGGCAACTTCGTTGGTCTGAATCGTCTGCTCCTGGTTATAGAGCATTTCCCCGTAGTAATCTTCGAGTCCGTCCGCCGTTGTCAGTATTTTATAATCGGATTCCGCCATGACCGTAAGGGGCGTGGCGGCCAGAGCAATGGACAACAGAAGAGCGGCCGCAGCACCCGGCAGCCTTCTCATTTTTTTTCCGGAAAAAATACCCGGAAAAAGATTGCGTTTTATCATCATTCAATCGTCTCTCTATCGTTCTTCACTTCAATGACGTCGTTTTTTCTGGCAAGAATGTACTTGTAGATCTTATTTCCCTTTTTGGAGAACTTCTCTTCGTATTCGGTCATGATGTTTCCCTCGTTCATGACCGGGTCGTTGTGGAGATCATAGGTGATCTGCCGGATCTCGAAGACACTCTGCGCCACTTCATCGACCGCGAAGTCAAACAGCCCGCGGTTGTCCGTCTTGAACTCGATCACGCCCTCCGGCTTGAGGATCCGGTCATAGCGGCGCAGGTATTCCGAAGAGGGAAGGCGGCGCCTGGCGTGTCTCTCCTTGGGCCAGGGATCTGAAAAATTGAGGTAGATCCTGTCAATTTCTCCCTCCGCGAAATAGGTATTGAGGAGCTCCGCGTCGCCCCGGATAAAGATCAGGTTCTGTAGCTGCAGCTCCTCCTGCTTTTCCAGGCAGCGGAGGAGGACACTTGAGTATTTTTCGATGCCGATATAATTGATCTCGGGATGTCTCTGCGCCAGCTCCATGATGAAGCGGCCCTTGCCGGTACCGATCTCCAGATGGAGGGGCCTGTCATTGCCAAAAAATTCCTTCCAGGATCCGCACTGGTCTTCAGGTTTCTGCATGACCCAGGGACTGGCTGCAATCGCGTCCCTGGCGCCGGGTATATTTCTTAATCGCATAGATCGTGATATTCCTTCCTGTCATAGCCGGCAGCGAGGTCTGTATGGAACTGAGATAAATACTGTCGGCAGTCTTGCTGTCTGTTAATACTGGATTTTCTGTTTTTAGAGCATTGGATTTCATTGTACCACATTTTAGCGGCTATGTTATAATCGATTGAGGGATTCCTGTTTGAAAATATGACGCGGAAATCAGGTGGTTCCTTGTATCAAATTGACAAAACAAATCCTATCCCGTCCCGGGTGTCTCAGCGCAAAAACGCTTCAGCCTGCCTTTCGCAGAAGGGCATTGTGGAATGGATGATCGATGTATGGAAAGAACAAATAAAAGAAAGAAAAAGAACAGACTGATCAGAGCAGTAATCTGCGCGGCGGCTGTCATTGCCGGACTTGTATTTCTGATTTCATGCAAATCTTCGGACGAAGGGGAGCCGGGCATCCGGATCCTGATCTCCGAACAGACGATGCAGGACGGGACGATAATCCAGATTCCTGAATTCAAGGCAGACCGGGAGGAGACACAGAAGAATATCCGCGATCTGGAAAAGGAGACCAAAAACCTGCAGAAGATGGTGGATAAGGCCCAGCGCAGGGGGAAGCATATGGAGATGCGCTGCTATCTGAACGAGGAGAAAAACTACCCGCAGGTAACCGTCGTCTGGTATACCTCCGAGGAGGAGACCCGCCTGTATGATCTCGTGACACTGGGAGTGGACATGAGGGAGGAAGTCCCGATCACCTGCAAGGAGGCACTGGAAAAAACGGGCCTGACCGGCGTCGACCTGAGTCTGGCGGTCGGCCGGCTGGCACAGGAGTCCGGGATCCGCGGGGAGCTGACCTCGACGGAGATGCAGGGTTTCCGGCTCGATGAAAACGGCGATGTCCGCGAAATCTATATGAAGCTGATACTGGAGACCGTGACAGAAAACGGGGAACAGGAAGAAATCACCACGACGGAGGAGCATTTCTTCTCCTATGACCCGAAGGAAAATAAGCTGGTCCGCCTCTCCGAGGAGGGCTTTGATATTCCATGATGTCCTTCAGTCCGGTATATGCCGTGTTCCGGAACAAGAAAAACAGCATTGAGAAAAAAGAATCATACAGAAGTAAACAGAAAAAATCCGCAGAGTGACGATTAACAGATCACTCTGCGGATTTTTCATTGATCCGGATGTCCCCTGACAGGGGTCATCAGGCATTCTGAGGCATCTCGTTCTCGGCGGCGACCAGGAAGGCGGCGCCGTACTGCTTACGGAGCTTGGGTTTCTCAATCTTGCCGGTGGGATTGCGGGGGACCTCTGCGAAGATGATCTTGCGGGGGCGTTTGTAGCGGGGAAGCTTTCTGCAGTAGGCGTTGACTTCCTCCTCCGTGCAGGTGTAGCCCTCCTTGAGCTGGATGATCGCGGCCGCGATCTCGCCCAGGCGCTTGTCGGGCAGGCCGATGACGGCGACGTCGTTGACCGGCTCGAAGGCGTGCAGGAAATCCTCGATCTGGACGGGATAGAGGTTTTCACCGCCCGTGATGATGACGTCCTTTTTGCGGTCGACCAGATAGTAGAAGCCGTCCGCGTCTTGCATGGCCATGTCGCCGGTGTAGAGCCAGCGGTCGCTGTCGAGGACCTCCTTGGTGGCCTCCGGATTGTTGTAGTAGCAGATCATGACGCCGGGGCCGCGCACGGCGAGCTCGCCGACCTCGCCCTGCGGAACGGGCTGGCGGTGCTCATCCACAATGCGGCACTCCCATTTGTAGCCGGGGATGCCGATCGCACCGACCTTGTTCACATTTTCCACACCCAGATGGACACAGCCGGGTCCCAGGGACTCGGACAGGCCGTAGTTGGTGTCGTACTGGTGATGCGGGAAGATCTCCATCCAGTGCTTGATCATGGACGGGGGAACCGGCTGCGCGCCGATGTGCATCAGGCGCCACTGGTCGAGCTGGTAGTCCTCCAGCTTGACGGAGCCGTTGTCGATCGCGTCCAGAATATCCTGCGCCCAGGGCACGAGGAGCCAGACGACGGTGCAGTGCTCCTTGGAAATGGCGTCCAGAATGATCTCCGGCGTCGTTCCGCGCAGCAGGACCGCGCTTCCGCCCGAGACCAGGGAGCCGAACCAGTGCATCTTGGCGCCCGTGTGGTAGAGGGGCGGAATGCAGAGGAAGGTGTCCTCCTTCTTCTGGCCGTGATGGGCCTGCTCCATAATGGCGGCATGGGCAATTCCGCGGTGCTTGTGCAGAATGGCCTTGGGGAAGCCGGTCGTTCCGGAGGAAAAATAGATGGCGCCGTAATCGTCCTCATCGATGGTGACATCGGGGGCCTTGCTGGAGTGGTTGGCGGTCTGCGCGCCGAAATCCTCCGCAAAGGAGGGGCAGGTGGAACCGATGAAGAGGAGGAGTCTGTGACTGCTGATGTTGTCGGCGATCTCCTCGACACGGCCGATGAATTCCGGTCCGAAGATCAGGATGTCCGCCTCGGCCAGCTTGACGCAGTACTCGATCTCATCCGCGGAATAGCGGAAGTTGAGCGGGACGGCAATGGCGCCGGCCTTGAGGATACCGAAATAGATGGGCAGCCAGTCCAGGCAGTTCATCAGGAGGATGGCAACCTTGTCGCCCTTGACGATGCCGCGGGACAGAAGGAAATTCGCCACGCGGTTGGCCTTTTCATCAAAAACGCTCCAGGTGATCTCCGTGCGGTAGGGAACCTCACTGAGGGGCTGGATCAGCTCATATTCTTTCCACGTCGTAAGCCTGGGCACCCGGATCTCGGGGTTGAGCTCGACAAGCGCAATATCATCGGGATATTCACGCGCGTTTCTCTCAAGAAAATCTGTGATCACCATGATCAGAAAACCTCCTGTGTAGTAATAATATGAATGACATAATTTATGACATACACTTTAGCAAGTTAAAGTGTTACGCGTCTACGTGATAAAGTGCGACTTTCTCTATGATAGGTACTTTTATAGGAAAAGTCAATACTCCAAATACGCTCCGTGGACTGTACAGATGTGGATTGTACAGAAGTGGACCGCAATGGGAATGCTGCGGTCAGAAGCTGCGGAGTTTGGCATCCTGGGCGGCCTCCGTGACCTCGATCCTGCGGATCTGCGCGGCATAGCTGTAGCTGTCGCTCACGCGGACCTGGATGGTATCGCCCACGCGGTGTCTCAGCAGGGCCTTGCCCAGAGGGGACTCCACGCTGATCAGGCCGTGGATGGAGTCCTGGCGCATGGTGCTGACGATCGTGTAGGTCTCCTCCTCGTCGTCCTCGGGGATATAGATGGTGACGGTCTTGCCGACCCCGACCTCATCCTCCGCCGAGGTGTCCTCGATGACCCTGGCGGTCTTGATCATCCTCTCCAGGAAGCGGATCCGGCTCTCATTGCGATTCTTCTCCCGCTTGGCCGCGTGGTACTCGAAGTTCTCACTCAGATCCCCGTGTGCCCTGGCCTCCTTGACGTCCTCCAGGAGCTGAGGACGGAGAACCAGCTTGCGGTGTTCGATTTCCTTTTCCATCTCGGCAATATCATTCTCGGTCAGTTTGTTGTACATATATATGATCCTCCCTGCGGCAGAATAATTCCGGTCAGGAAAGCCGCATTTATTTACAAAAAAACAAGCGGAGCAGACAGGTCTGCTCCTGTTTCCATTTTCTTATATGGTTGAACCCGGACAGGAAAAAATATTGTGCAGACCGGTCTGATTACAGCAAAAAAGAGGTCTGCAGATCCTCTCTGCGGGAACAGATTGTATTCTATCACAGTTTTCGTCTGTCTTGCAAAGGAAAGGGGGGATAGTTATAATGAAAGGCAATACGTTTTCCCTGTTTTTATACGGAGAGGCGTATTCAAAGGCTTATGATTTCATATTTTGTGACAGCCTGAACGGATGAGCACAGATCGACAGGGGGAGGAAAACCGATACGGCCATGGAACTCAGATACGGGATCATCGATGAAAATGTCCGGAAGAGGTCCGTGCTGGATATCATCCTCCATGAGAGGCAGAGCTTCAAACAGGCGGTAAAAACACCGGCTCTGATCGGAATCGAGGGCACCCTGGCTCTCATGCGGGCCGTCAATGAACAGGCGGCACGGGGACTGCGCGCCCTGTCGTTTGAACCGCGGATCCTGCTGCCACCCGGCACAGAAGAAGAGACCCTGCGGGACCTCTACCGCCAGATCTGCCGCGCAGGATTTCCGCTCGGCCTGGAAATTGGGGGCGGTTACGCCGAGGTGACGGACGCCGTGACGAGACCGGTCGTGACCGGGACTGTCACGGGGATACCCTTTCAAAGTGCTCAGGATGCCGGAAATATTTCAGAATTTTCAGACGTCCCGGACACCTCGAATATCTCAGATTACCAAATCATCCGGGCATCATGTGACCGGACGCCGCCGGAAACCTGCGCGGGCATGGACATTGTCGCCGCAGGCCAGGTCGGACTGGAGGGAAGCTGGATCCTGGTCCACAGCTGCCGCGATCAGCTGCGGGACCGCTTTCAGGAATCGCTCCTCATCCGCCTGCAGGAACTGACGCAGCAGATGTGCATCCTGCGGGCCGCAGAGACCGCAGCATCCTCAATGGCTGCGGCAGCAGACTCATCAGGTGCATCTTCAGCAACAGCAGCCGCAATGGCAGTTTCCGCAGAGACCGCAGTTTCCGCAGCGGCGGCAGCATCCTCAGTGGCTGCGGGTGCCGGACAGATGGTGAGCCTGTCGGGCGGAGGAGTTTTCGCCGGACTCTGGGAGCTATCCAAACGGACAGGCTGCGGGATGACCATCGATCTGCCCCTGGTCCCGATCCTGCAGGAGACCATCGAGATCACCAATTACCTGGAAATCAACCCCTATCTCATGCGGTCGGCCGGCTGCCTGCTTATCGCGGCCCCCGACGGAAAAAGCATGGCGGAGGCTCTGCAGGCGGCAGATATCCCCGCAGTATGTATCGGGACACTGCAGGATTCCAACGACAAGATCATACGGAACGGAGAGGAGCTCCGCAGCCTGGACAGGCCGCAGACGGATGCCTTGGACCTGTATCTGCACAGGCACCGGCCCGGTGGATGATACAGCGCATGATGCATATTTATATTTTTTATATAATAAAAAGCGCAAGGAGGAAGAGACGCTATGGATACCCTGAAACAGAAGATTCTGACCATTATTGAAAAGAACAGCCGCATCGACATGAAAGAGCTCTCCGTCCTGCTCGGGACTGGTGAGATCGAGGTCCTCAACGCCATGCAGGAGATGCAGGACGAGGGCATCATCTGCGGCTATCACACCATGATCGACTGGGAGAAGACCGGCATCGAGCGCGTGACCGCCCTGATCGAGGTGCGCGTGACGCCCCAGCGCGGCAAGGGCTTCGATGACATCGCCGAGCGCATCTACAAGTATCCCGAAGTGGACTGCACCTACCTCATCTCCGGCGGCTACGACCTCATGGTCATCCTGGAGGGCAAGACCCTCAAGGAGGTCTCCGGCTTTGTGACCAACAAGCTCTCGACCCTGGATACCGTCATGAGCACGGCGACCCACTTCATCCTCAAAAAGTACAAGGATCACGGCACCATCATGACCAGAAAATACGAGGACCAGAGAGAGATCGTCTCCCCGTGATTCCTGCCTGCGGGATGGATCATACCCGATAGGATCTTAGACAGATATACAAGCAGATAATATGCAGATTCACATGCATAGCTTCACATGCAAAGGAAATAGTGACAAAATGACCTGCACTGCCGGACATGCGGCATTGTTTGAACTGTCATCTGCCGATGGAGGCGGATGCACAGGCATTTGGTCATAGAGAGCAGGTTTTACCATGGAAAATAAAAAGGTACTTTCGGACAAGACGGTGGGCCTCAAGCCCTCCGGCATCCGCAAATTTTTTGATCTGGTCAGCGAGATGAAGGACGCCATCTCCCTCGGCGTCGGCGAGCCCGACTTCGACACGCCCTGGCACATCCGGGACGAGGGCATCTACTCCCTGGAGAAGGGGAGGACCTTCTATACCTCCAACTCCGGTCTGAAGGAGCTGCGCCAGGAGATCTGCAATTACATGAAGCGCACCCAGGACCTGGACTATGTCTGGGACAAGGAGGTCTTCATCACGGTCGGCGGCTCCGAGGCCATCGACCTCATGTTCCGCGCCATGATCAACGAGGGCGACGAGGTCCTGATCCCCCAGCCCTCCTACGTCTCCTATGAGCCCTGCGCGGTCCTGGCGGACGCGAAACCGGTCATCATCAACCTCAAGAACGAGAACAACTTCCGCCTCAAGCCGGAGGAGCTGGAAGCGGCCATCACACCCAGGTCCAAGATCCTGGTCCTGCCCTTCCCCAACAATCCCACCGGCGGCATCATGGAGCGGGAAGACCTGGAGGCCATCCGCGAGATCATCATCAAAAACGATCTCTACGTCCTCTCCGATGAAATCTACGGGGAGCTGACCTACACCGGCAATCCCCACGTCTCCATTGCCTCCCTGCCCGGCATGAAGGAGCGGACCATCGTCGTCAACGGCTTCTCCAAGGCCTATGCCATGACCGGCTGGCGCCTGGGCTTTGCCTGCGGCCCCCAGTTCATCATCGAGCAGATGGTCAAGATCCACCAGTACGCCATCATGTGCGCCCCCACGACCAGCCAGTACGCGGCCGTTGAGGCCCTCAAAAACGGCGATGACGACGTGCGCAGGATGCGCGAGTCCTACAACGAGCGCCGCCGCTTTGTTCTCCATATGCTGGACGAGATGGGCATCCCCTGCTTCGAGCCCCAGGGCGCCTTCTACGTCTTCCCCTGCATCAAGGAATTCGGCCTGACCAGCGAGGACTTCGCCAATCTCCTCCTGGCCGAGGAGAAGGTCGCCATCGTGCCCGGCACCGCCTTCGGCGACAGCGGCGAAGGGTTCCTCAGAATCTCCTACGCCTATTCCATCGACAACCTCCGGATCGCCCTCACAAGGCTCAAACACTTTGTGGAAAAGATCCGCGCCCAGGAGAAAAAGTGGGACTGATTGGAAAAATAGTGTTTTAAACGGGGATGTTTTGAAAAAACACCGGCGCATTCTCGTGACTTCAGTCGTGAGTTAGCCGGTCAACTATTAATTAATATCTTCATCATTTATATGGCGAATCCACATAAATATATAAATCTTACTGTTTGTATGG
>CACZIO010000004.1:153595-157202 GCA_902781215.1 uncultured Lachnospiraceae bacterium | reverse complement strand
TCGGACTGCCTCTCCACCATACGGCCAAAGCTCAGCATCACGCTGCCGCAGCAGCGAGCGCCGCACTCAGGCTAATCAACGTGGATAAGGTGCAGGTGCTTCTCTTGACGGCTGAAGGGACTTTTGCCTCCAGCTGCTGCTTTGACGTTTCCGGCAAAGACTTTGTGAGCTCCCGGATGAAATACCGGGCGCCGATGTTGTAACTCGCGTTCAGGTCACAGTTGTAGACCTTCCCTGTGCTGAACTCGCAGATACTGTAGTTGTCCGCCGTCTTCTCCGACTCCCTGCCGCGCTTCACGCGCCCGGATCCGTCGAAGGCCAGCCGGCTCGTGTTCCACGCGCAGACCGTGGAGATCCGGATCTGTGCGCGGTGCGCCTTCTGTGTCACCATCTTCTGGACATACACGGCCTTCCAGTGGTGCAGGCGCTGCCTCCTGGATCCGCGCTTCTTTCCGCGCAGATCCAGATGCTCCATGACGATCACATCCACATCATAGAGGACGGCAGTCCTTACGATGAACTCCGCCGTCTTTACGGCGATGTCATCGCTGATGCCTCTTGCTCTTGCCCAGAGCCGGGGCATGCGGCGCGCACCCTGCCTCTGCGCCTTTTTGATCCTGCCGATGGCCCTGTCCAGACGGTCGTTCTCTGCAGAGAGCTTTAAGAACTTTCTCCCCGCGACCGTGCCGTCCGGTCCCATGACGCAGCAGGTACATGCGCTGTTGATGCCCAGGTCCACCGCCAGGATCCGCCTGGCGGCAGCTTCCGTGTCGGGAAGTTCGACCGTTTCCTCAAAGGCGAAGTCCAGGTACCACAGTTTGCCGCGCTTCTGCAGGGTCGGGACACATTCCCTGCGGTTTTTACAGTGATGGAGGATGTAATCCACATCCCCTTTTCGCAGGCCGATCTCCAGCCAGTCCCATGTGTTCCTGGTAAAGACCTTGATGGATGCCGTACAGGTGCCGGTGCGCACGAACATGTTGTCCCTGTACATGGCGGGGTACACATATCCGGCCGAAGGGGATCCGGGGCGCTTTCCCCTGGTCTGCGGGTCCGCAGCCTCCCAGTTCCTCAGATTTGACCTGTAGGAAGAAACTTTCCCGACGGCCTCCGCGATGGCGGCCCTCCTGAGGTAGGAAGGGAACTTATAAAAGTCCTTCCCGAAATCGTAAGGGACAGTTTTCCTTTTTGACGTCCTGATCGTGAGGGCCTCCACAGCATTGACTTTGCCCGTCTGCCCCTTACCGGAGGAAACGGTGTCCCACTCCTCCATACAGACACCGATGAAGAAGTCCACTGCCTTCCGGTGGACAGGGCCTTCCGGATGTCAGCGCAGCGGCTGATCCTGACAGAATATGTGGACATCTGTTTCATGCCGGACACCCCCTTCCGCATAAAGCTCATCCGCCCCTCCTGTCAGGACCTTCCGCCGGTACTTTGTACATCAGACGATGTGATACTGAAGAGAGTACACATAGCCACGACCATACGTTAATTTGTTTTCATTTATAAAATAAATGTC
Source organism: uncultured Lachnospiraceae bacterium (assembly GCA_902781215.1). GTDB lineage: Bacteria > Bacillota > Clostridia > Lachnospirales > Lachnospiraceae > CAG-791. The sequence goes on along the minus strand of CACZIO010000004.1, from coordinate 155,680 downwards.
TTTCTCCATATAAATATCATAACATATGATAATTTTGTTTGCAAGAAAAATCGAATATTCGTTCTATTGTTAACAGTGCTAGATTTTGTCTCGCAACAGAGGGAAAAACCAGAGGAAAATCAGGGAGCTGAACCAGTGTGGTCGCGCGGGGCGGGGCCGGAATCCCGTCTATCGCAGACCACAAATGGGGCGGGCGCGCGACCACACCGGTTCACAAAATAAATGCTCACAAGAAAAGAAAACAGAATAAAAAACAGAATAAAAAAATAATTCTCCACCTGGCCATACAAGTAGATAAGATTTATGTGCTAATATGGATTTACCATGTAAATGATAAATTAATATAGTTGACCGGCTAACTCACGACTGAAGTCACGAGAATGCGCCGGTGTTTTTAAGGGATAGAATACATGTAAAAACAGGGCTGATCACCGGCATATTTTGTATAAAATAACAGAATCTATGTTATACAGGCATTTAAAAATACAATTTTGCTTGCGAATTGCGGGCCTTCTTGCTATACTAACCCGGCATGACGCTCTTTTTTAGCGATAAGAGATTTGTTCCGCGCGGAGTGTTTTTATAAGAAGGGAGAACTAGATGTATTCAATCGAGGAAGTCAGAAAGATCGATCCGGAAATCGCTGCCGCCATCGAGCAGGAAGTTCAGCGCCAGAACGATCACATTGAGCTGATCGCATCCGAGAACTGGACCAGCAAGGCTGTCATGGCCGCGATGGGAAGCCCGCTCACCAACAAATACGCGGAAGGCTATTCCGGCAAGCGCTACTACGGCGGCTGCCAGGTGGTCGATATCATTGAGACCATTGCCATTGAGCGCGCCAAGAAGCTGTTCGGCTGCACTTACGCCAACGTCCAGCCCCATTCCGGTGCATCCGCAAACCTTGCTGTTGAATTCGCCATCCTGCAGCCCGGCGATACGCTGATGGGTATGAACCTCAACATGGGCGGCCACCTCACCCACGGCAGCCCCGCCAACATCTCCGGCACCTACTACAATGTTGTCCCCTACGGCGTGGATGAGAACGGCTTCATCGACTATGACGAGCTCAAGCGTCTTGCCATCGAGACAAAGCCCAAAATGATCATCGCGGGCGCGTCCGCATACTGCAGGACCATTGATTTCAAGAAGTTCCGCGAAGCAGCGGATGCCTGCGGCGCGGTCCTCATGGCTGACATTGCCCACATCGCGGGCCTGGTCGCAGCCGGTCTCCATCCCAGCCCCTTCCCCTATGCGGATGTCGTCACGACGACCACCCACAAGACCCTGCGCGGCCCCAGAGGCGGCCTGATCCTGGCCATGGAGGAGACCGCAAAGAAGTATAACTTTAACAAGGCTGTTTTCCCCGGCACCCAGGGCGGCCCGCTCGAGCACGTGATCGCGGCCAAGGCTGTCTGCTTCCAGGAAGCCCTCCAGCCCTCCTTTAAGACCTACATGCAGCAGGTTGCAAAGAACGCCCAGGCGCTCAGCGACGGCCTGCAGAAGCGCGGCGTCGACATCGTTTCCGGCGGCACCGACAACCACCTCATGCTCGTGGACCTCACCAAAGAGGACCTGACCGGTAAGGAAGTTGAGAAGTGGCTGGATGAGGCGCACATCACGGCCAACAAGAACACCATTCCCACGGAGAAGCGCTCTCCCTTCGTGACCAGCGGCATCCGTCTCGGAAGCCCCGCGGCGACGACCCGCGGCCTCGTCGAGGAGGACATGGACCAGGTCGCCGAGGCGATCGCCCTCGTGATCAAGAACAAGGAGGCCGGGATCGAGCCTGCCAGAGAGATCATCGCGAAGATCACAGCGAAATATCCCCTGGACTGACAGCCTGCGGACCGGGACTGATTCCGGGTTGACATCGTCAGGTCTGACGTAAAACCGGGACGATTGAAAGCAGATTATACAGGTTATATGGAGACCGGACGGCACTGTGCCGCCCGGTCTTTTTTGCGCAAATCGCCATGCTCGCTCTGGCATCGCATGGCTTTTTTTGCTCATCCTGTGGGCCGGTCAAATGCCTGTCCGCGTCTGCGTGCAAGCACGCATTCGCGTCCAGTCGCTTGACCTGGC
>CACZIO010000004.1:0-153512 GCA_902781215.1 uncultured Lachnospiraceae bacterium | reverse complement strand
TTTTTTGCTCATCCTGTGGGCCGGTCAAATGCCTGTCCGCGTCTGCGTGCAAGCACGCATTCGCGTCCAGTCGCTTGACCTGGCTTTTGTTTGGAATAATCTGAAAATTGCGACAATTAAAATTAAATTAACAAAATAGATTGACAAATGCGGGTTTGTTCCCTATAATATTCACATAAAGTACTTCAAGAAAAGGTGACGAGAAGCTCACCAATCACTCTTTTCCAAAACGCCGGATTTTGGCGGAGACAGATTCGGACAAATGATCGATCCCAAAGGATCCTTCAAAGGGGAGCTGCTTCAAAGAGTAGTTCTGCAGGATGAATTCAGGAAGGCAGACAGCCGCCGTTTTCTCCCGAAATATTCCGGACATCCCGACCGGGATCAGCAGGCAGCGAGGAAGAGAAGAAAGGAAGGTATACGCCACCGGAAACGTTTAACCTTAGTTCCACACAGTTACAATTGAATAGTATCCGCAATTGAGTACACAAAGAGAAGTGATGAATCACAGCACCGGATATTTTGAAAGATCACAGCTCAATCCGTCGGAAATATCTCAAGAATAAAAACCGGACAATGATCGGAATCGGAAACCGGAAAAGTGCAGGGTGGGAAACAGGATGGAACAGTCCTATTTCGGATCATCGCACTGATCGAACAGTAGAGGAAGACCAGGGGGAGGTAAGTTTCAAAAGATTGATTTTCGATGAAAAAAGACTGGAGATCCGGAGAAAGCACCAGAGAGTGCAGCAGGATTCGGGCGGACATCACAGTACAATCAGTACAAAGAATGAAGAGGAAAGAGAGCGGAGAGCCAGACAAACAGGAGGATAAGTCCATTGGATGGTGTTTGCTGAGGAAGAGTATTCGTCGTACTAAGACCGTTGAAAAAGACGGCAGATGAATACTCTTCCTTGTTGTTGTGAGGAACAGGAAGTGTTGGTACGATGATCGGGGTGGTCAGAAAGGGAGACAGGTTTGAATACAGAGATGTAAAAGAGCAGCCGGTCAGGGCTGCTCTTTTGATGTTAAAGGAAAAATCGTTAAAGGAAAAATCACCGCTTTCTGCGGAAGAGACCCATAAAACCGGTCCGCTTTTTCCTGCGGGGACCGCGGCGGTTTTTCCGGTCCCGGGCGTTCGAGGCGGCCGGATCCTCCGGAACTGCGGGCACGCAGCCGATGGATGCGTTCGCGCTGTCGATGTCGGGTCCTGTTTCCAGAACGCTCCGGTCCATGGTCTGATCTGCCGGCTCTGCCTGACCTGCGGCAGGTCCTGCGGCAGCGGCTTCTGTGAGGGTGCCGTTTTTCTTTTTCTCCAGGTTTTTCTGGGCGGTGGCCAGCATCAGCTTGATGCGGTTGAGCTGGTTGACTTCGCTGGCACCGGGATCGTAGTCAATGGCGGCGATGTTGGCGAGCGGGTATTCCCGGCGGATGGCCTTGATGACGCCCTTTCCGACCACGTGGTTGGGCAGGCAGCCGAAGGGCTGGATGCAGACGATGTTCTCGACACCGTCCTGGATGAGCTCGACCATCTCGCCGGTCAAAAACCATCCCTCACCGGTCTCGTTGCCGATCGAGACGATGGGCTCAGCGAATTTGACCAGCTCGTAGATGCTGGCGGGCGCATCGAAGTGGACGCTCTTTTCATAGGCGCGGTAGATGGGCTTCAGGGCAGCCTCGATGGCATGGATGCCCATGCTGCTCTTGCGGGCGGTCTTTTTGCTGGTGCCCAGGTGCTCGGCCTTGTAGACCTGGTTGTAGAAGCAGTAGAGCATGAAGCCCATGAGGTCGGGCACGGTTGCCTCGGCGCCCTCCTGCTCGAGCAGGTCGACCAGGTAATTGTTGGCGGCCGGCGCGTACTTGACCAGGATCTCGCCGACGATGCCGACGCGGGGGCGACGCTCCTCGCGGATGGGGATGGCGTCAAAATCGCGGATCATCTGCACGCACATGCGCTGTACCCTGGGCAGATTCAGGCCGCTGGTCCTGGTCAGGTAGTCCGTACAGATCCGGACCCACTTCTGATGCTTGGCCTCGACCATGCCCTTTTTCAGCTCATATGGGCGCATGCGGTAGACGCAGCGCATCATGACGTCGCCGAAGACGATGGCGTAGGCGGCGCGGGTGATGAGCTTCAGGTTCAGCTTGAAGCCCGGATTCTCCTCCAGCCCTGACATATTGACGGAGACGACGGGAATCTGGCCCATGCCTGCCTTGTTGAGGGCGCGGCGGATGAAGCCGACATAGTTGGAGGCGCGGCAGCCGCCGCCGGTCTGGGTCATCAGGACAGCGGTCCGATCCAGGTCGTATTTGCCCGAGTCGAGTGCCTCCATGATCTGGCCGACGACGAAGAGGGACGGATAGCAGGCGTCGTTGTTGACGTACTTGAGTCCGAAGTCGACCGCCCGCCGGTTGTCGTTGGGCAGGACGACGATGTTGTAGCCGCAGGCCCGCACGGCCGGTTCGAGCAGGTCGAAATGGATCGGCGACATCTGCGGGCAGAGGATGGTGTAGTTTTCACGCATCTTCTCGGTGAAGGGGACTTTTTTGATCGCTGTGGACCGGATCTGGCGCTTCGTATGCTTTTCATCGCGGATCCGGATGGCGGCGATCAGGGAGCGGACGCGGATGCGGGCGCTGCCCAGATTGTTGACCTCATCGATCTTGAGGCAGGTGTAGATCTTGTCGGAGCCCGCCAGGATGTCATTGACCTGGTCCGTCGTGACGGCGTCGATGCCGCAGCCGAAGGAATTGAGCTGGATCATCTCCAGGTCGTCGCGCAGGCGCACATAGTTGGCGGCTGCGTACAGGCGGGAGTGGTACATCCACTGGTCCAGGACCGTGATGGGACGGTCGGGGGTGGACAGGTGGGAGATGGAATCCTCCGAGAGCACGGCGATGCCGTAGGAGGTGATCATCTCAGGAATGCCGTGGTTGATCTCCGGGTCGATGTGGTAGGGACGGCCCGCCAGGACAATGCCCTTGACGTGGTTGTCCTCCATAAATTTGAGGACCTCCTCGCCCTTTTTGCGGATGTCCCTGCGGGACTGTTCGAGTTCCTCCCAGCCGGCCGCGCAGGCCGCCCGGATCTCCTCGCGGGGGATCTCCTCCCCGAACTCGCGCTCCATGGCCTCGGTGATGGTGTGCACGCTGGTAAAGGCCATGAAAGGATTGCGGAACCGGACCCTGCCGTCCGTGATCTCCTCCACATTGTTGCGGATGTTCTCCGGGTAGGAGGTGACGATGGGGCAGTTGTAATGGTTGTCCGAAGTGGCAAACTCCGGCCGCTCGTAGAAGAGGGACGGGTAGAAGATGAAGTCCACGCCCTTCTCGATGAGCCACATGACATGTCCGTGCGCGATCTTGGCCGGATAGCAGGCGGACTCGCTGGGAATGGACTCAATGCCCATCTCGTAGATCTTGTGGGTCGAGAGAGGGGACAGGACGACACGGTAGCCCAGCTTCGTGAAGAAGGTCGCCCAGAAGGGATAGTCCTCGTACATATTCAGGACGCGGGGGATGCCGACAGTGCCGCGCGTCGCCTGGTCCTTTGTCAGCGGCCGGTAGCCGAAGATCCTGCCCAGCTTGTACTTATAGAGGTTGGGAACATTGTTCTGCGTGGCTTCCTTGCCCAGACCGCGCTCACAGCGGTTGCCGGAGATAAAGAGCCGTTCCTGTGCCGGGGCGGAGGCAGTGCTTCCATGTCTGCCGGAACCGGTCCGGCGGTCCCTGGAGGACGGCCTGTCTGTTTGACTCTGACGGTCCCCGGTGCCTGCGCGTCCGGCAGTCTCGAGGGCAGTATCCCTGACGTGTTCCGCCGTCTCGCGGACACGGCCTGCGGCGTCGCCGATGGGCGTCGCTTCGATGGCCTTCGCGGCGCGCCCCGCCGTTTCCAGAGCAGTATCCCTGGCGCGGCCTGCGGTCTCGAGGGCGGAGTCCTTTGCGCGTCCCGCCGTCTCCACAGCAGTATCCCTGGCGCGCTCCGCGGTCTCGCGGACACGTCCCGCGGCATCGCGGAAGGGGCTGGCCTCAATGGCTTTGGCGGCGCGCTCCGCGGTTTCACGCGCCGTATCCCTGGCGCGCCCCGCGGTCTCGAGGGCTGTATCCCTGGCGCGGCCAGCGGTCTCGAGGGCAGTGTCCCTTGCCCGCTCTGCCGTCTCTCTGGCGCGCCCCGCCGTCTCGCGGGCGCGGTCTGCGGCGTCTGCCAGGGGACTCTCTTCAAAGGCTTTGGCAGCGCGCTCCGCTGTTTCGCTCAGAGGACTTTCCTCCAGAGCCCTTGCCGCGCGCGCGGCAAGGCCGGCGGAACTCCCTCTGTTTTCTTTTCTGCGATCGGAGCCGCCCTCGCCGGTCACGGGGATCTCATCCTCGAAGACCGAAGCCTTTTCCGCCGAATCCGCGCCGTCCGCGCGAAGAAAATGGTTGATGGTCAGGCGGCAGTTGTTGGTGCAGCGGCCGCAGGTGGTCAGGGTGGTCTCAAACTCCAGATTTTCGATCTCGTCGAAGGAGAGCATGGTCGTCTGCTGACGGCCGTCATAGCGCTCGCGCGCGATCAGGGCCGCACCGAAGGCACCCATGATACCGGCGATATCGGGTCTTGTGACCTGGCCGCCGGAGATCGTCTCCACACTTCTCAGAACGGCGTCGTTATAGAAGGTTCCGCCCTGGACGACGATGTTTTTACCCAGCTGGGAGGCGTCGGAGACCTTGATGACCTTGAAGAGGGCGTTTTTGATGACCGAATAGGCCAGGCCGGCGGAGATATCCGCCACATCGGCGCCCTCCTTCTGGGCCTGCTTGACGCGGGAGTTCATGAAAACGGTGCACCGCGTGCCCAGATCGATGGGGTGCTTTGCAAAGAGAGCTGCCTTCGCGAAATCCTGCACGGAGAAGTCCAGGGACTTGGCGAAGGTCTCGATAAAGGAACCGCATCCCGAGGAACAGGCTTCGTTGAGCAGGACATTGTCGACCGCGTGGTTTTTGATGCGGATGCATTTCATGTCCTGGCCGCCGATGTCCAGGATGCAGTCGACCTCCGGGTCAAAGAAGGCCGCCGCGTAATAGTGGGCGATGGTCTCGACCTCGCCCTCGTCCAGCAGGAAGGCCGCCTTGAGCAGGGCCTCTCCGTAGCCGGTGGAGCAGCTGCGGACGATCCGGGCATCCTCCGGGAGCAGGCGGTGGATCTCGGCGATCGATGCCATGGCGGTCCGGACCGGGCTGCCGTTGTTGTTGCTGTAAAAAGAATAGAGGAGGGAGCCGTCCTCGCCGACCAGGGCCAGCTTGGTCGTTGTGGAGCCGGCGTCGATCCCCAGGAAGCATTTGCCGTGGTACTGGGACAGGTCGCCGCGGCGCACGCGCGCCTTTTCGTGGCGGCGGCAGAACTCGTCATATTCCTCCCGGGAGGCAAAGAGAGGATCCATGCGGCCGATCTCGAATTCCATGTGGAGCTTACCGGACAGGCGGTCCGCCATTTCGGACAGGAGGGCGTGGTTGTCCTCATGGGCGTTCATGGCGCTGCCCATGGCGGCGAAGAGGTGGGAATTCTCGACGTCGATCGTGTGCTCGTCGTCCAGCTTCAGCGTGCGGATAAAGGCCGCCTTGAGCTCCGGCAGGAAGTGCAGGGGACCGCCCAGGAAGGCGACGTGGCCCCGGATCGGCTTGCCGCAGGCCAGGCCGCTGATGGTCTGGTTGACGACTGCCTGGAAGATGGAAGCCGCCAGGTCCTCTTTTGTCGCTCCCTCGTTGATCAGGGGCTGAATATCGGACTTGGCAAAAACACCGCAGCGGGCCGCGATGGTATAGAGCGAGTGATAGTGGCGGGCATAGCGGTTGAGTCCGGCCGCGTCGGTCTGCAGGAGGCTGGCCATCTGGTCGATGAAGGAGCCCGTGCCGCCGGCGCAGATGCCGTTCATGCGCTGCTCGATGCTGCCGTTCTCAAAATAGATGATCTTGGCGTCTTCGCCGCCCAGCTCGATCGCCACGTCTGTCTTGGGCGCGATCTGCTCCAGGGCCGTGGAGACCGCGACGACCTCCTGCACGAAGGGAACCTCCAGATGGTTGGCCAGGGTGAGGCCGCCCGATCCGGTGATCACGGGGTGGATCGTGACATCGCCCGTCTGTGCCAGTGCGTCCCGGACCAGGCCGCGCAGGGTGCCCTGGATGTCGGCGTGATGTCTGCGGTAGTCCGCAAATACGATCTGGCGGTCAGCGTCCAGCAGGGCAATCTTGACCGTCGTGGATCCGATATCAATTCCAAGTGTATAGTCTTTCGAAATCAAGTATGAATTCCTCCGTTCAAAAAAACGTCAAATACCAAAAAGACTGATCCCCGTTCTGAAGAACAGGGCCGTTTCCGGTCTGTCGAATTGAATTCAATATATACATTCATATCTGTGCTGAATCTAAAATTATAATGGAAGAGGGGCAAAAAATCAATCTCACAGGCGGGTTGTCCAACACGGGATTTTCACCGGATTTTCACCGGAAAGCTGTGAAAAAGCCTGGCGTATTGGTACAGCCCGGGACAGGTCGCAACAGTGCCATGGCTGTGTCATGCTCTACAGGGCGTATCGGTACAGTCCGGGACAGGTTACCTGATGTCTTCCGAAAGCAAACTGCATTTACAATTATCTGTGCCGATGATAAAATGCACATATCTTTTACGGATAATGTTCACGCATGAAATGCACGGATTCCGCACGCGTGCGTGTAATGCGCACGGAAAGCCCGCCCGGTGGTCTGCGTGACGTGACGGACGATCACCGGGCGCGCAGGTATAAGGAGCGAGTATGAGTCAGTTTGAACGAAAATTTGGCAAGTATGCTGTCAGTAAGCTCTCCATGAAGCTGGTGATCCTGTATGTCATTGGCTATGTCCTGTACTACATTCAGCCCGGTGTGTTTTCACTGCTGACACTGAATGTGGCGGCTGTCCTGCACGGACAGGTCTGGCGCGTGCTCTCCTGGCTCCTGGTGCCGCCGGATCCGGGCTCCAACCTCTTTTTTGTCGCCATCATGCTGTATTTTTACTACAGTATCGGGACGTCGCTGGAGCGGGTGTGGGGAGACTACAAATACAATGTCTATGTTTTTCTGGGCATCCTGCTGACGATCCTGAGCGCCTTTGCCTGGTATGCCTTCCTGGCCCTGCGCGGGCTGTCGGGGCTTGAACTGGCGCAGATGGCGACCTACAGCTCTGCCCTGTTCAGCACCTACTACATCAACATGTGCATCTTCCTCGCATTTGCCCTGACCTTTCCCGATGCCCAGGTCTACCTCTTTTTTGTCCTGCCGCTCAAGGTCAAGATCTTGGGCTGGATCGACGTGGGCTTCCTGCTCCTGAGCTTCTGGAGCGGCAGCAGCGCGGAGCGCTTTGTGATCGGGGCAGCCCTGCTCAACGTCCTGCTCCTCTATCTGCGGTCCAGAAACTGGATGAGTTACTCGCCCGGACAGGTGCGCAGGCGGAAGCAGTTCCGCAAGTCTGTCACGGAGGGAAAAAAGGCCGCGCCCGGCAGAGACAGTCTGCACAGGTGCGCAATCTGCGGACGGACGGAGAAGGACGGAGACGATCTGGAATTCCGCTATTGTTCCAAATGTGAGGGCGGCCTTGAATACTGTCAGGACCACCTCTTTGTCCACACCCACGTCAAAAAGGGAGAGACACCGCACATGCGGAAGGTATGAGAGTGAAAAAGAAAATTCTGTAATAAAGGAAACCAGATGGAAAAAGATACGATTCAGAAGGAACAGGAATTTATGCGCCTCCTGCAGGAGGCGCTGAAGCAGGCCCGGCAGAAGGGAGGCCGCATCAGCCGCGGGGAGATCTCGGAGCTGTTTGGAGCCTTTGACCTGCAGGAAGACCAGGTCGGGCAGATCGAGGCATATCTGAAGGCACACAAGGTAGCGGTCGGCGGTGATCCCGGCGACGAAGAGGCCCTTGGCGAGGAGGAACGCGACTTTCTGGTCTCCTACCGGGAGATGCTGAAGGACATTCCGAAGCTGTCGGATTCAGTGCTGGAAGCGGTCAAGATCTCCGCCATGGCGGGCGAAGCCTCCGCACAGAGAGAGCTCGCGGAGCAGATGCTCCTCAACGTCGTGGATATCGCGCGCCTCTATGCCGGACAGGGGGTGAGCGTCGAAGACCTGATCGGCGCCGGAAACGAAGCCCTTGCCGTCGGTGTGACCCTGCTGGGACACCTGGAGGGGCCGCAGGAGGTGGAAGGCGAACTCGGCAGGCGGATCATGGACAGCATGGAGGACCTGATCTCCATGATGCTCGATGACAATGCCCTGGGCCGGGAGCTGGAGGACCTGGCCAATCTGGTCGCCGACAAAGCGAAGGAACTGGCCCATTCCCTGGGACGAAAGGTGACACCTGCGGAGCTGGCCGGCGAAGGAGAGGTGACGCAGGAGCAGATCCGGGATGCCACTCGCCTGACCGGCGGCGCAATCGAGGACCTGGATACATGACGCGGCATTGACCGGGTGCTGACGGATCCGGACAGCGATGCGGCATTGACCCGCGCCCGCATCCGCGCTATACTGATGTCGATGGCGAAAGCTGTTCAGACTCTGAGATCAAGACATGATGAGGCATTTTGTCAGGCACAGGAAAAATCTGAAGTTGCGATGATTCCCGTGCCCGGATAAGCTGTCCGGTGGAATCCGGACGGCCCCATATGAAATACGGAACTGTGTGCATGGATCAGTGGATTTCTGCACACAGTTTTTGTTTTAAATGTACATGGTTTTTCTTTTAAAATAAGTCTTGCAGTCCGGCAGTGATAATGCTATACTGAGTAACGAACAGATGTTCCGAACATACGAACAGTTGCGGAGTGACTGCCCGGAAACCGATCGGCAGTGACCACTCCGGATAAATCATCCGCATAATATTAATTTGGACAATCAGATCAAAAAGGAGAAGAGAAATGGCTATTTCCAAGGATGACCGTCAGAAAGCGCTGGATGCGGCGCTGACACAGATAGAAAAGCAGTTCGGCAAGGGCGCCGTCATGAAGCTGGGCGATCCCGCCGCGCAGATGAACGTGGAGACGATCCCGACAGGCTCTCTCAGCCTTGATATTGCCCTGGGCTTGGGCGGCATTCCCAAGGGCAGGATCATCGAGATCTACGGACCGGAATCCTCCGGTAAGACCACTGTCACCCTGCATATGATCGCAGAGGTCCAGCGCCGCGGAGGAATCGCGGGCTTCATCGACGCGGAGCACGCGCTCGACCCGGTCTATGCCAAAAATATCGGCGTCGATATCGACAACCTCTATATCTCCCAGCCGGACAGCGGCGAACAGGCCCTGGAGATCACCGAGACCATGGTGCGGTCCGGCGCGATCGACATCGTGGTCGTCGACTCGGTCGCGGCCCTCGTGCCCAAGGCGGAGATCGACGGGGACATGGGAGACTCCCATGTCGGCCTCCATGCCAGGCTGATGTCGCAGGCTCTCCGCAAGCTGACCGCCGTGATCAGCAAGTCCAACTGCGCGGTCGTTTTCATCAACCAGCTGCGTGAGAAGGTGGGCGTCATGTTCGGCAATCCCGAGGTGACGACCGGCGGCCGTGCGCTCAAGTTCTACTCCTCCGTCCGCATGGACGTCCGCAGGATCGAGACCCTCAAACAGAGCGGCGAAAGCATCGGCAACAGGACCCGCGTCAAGATCGTCAAGAACAAGATCGCGCCGCCCTTCAAGGAGGCCGAGTTCGACATCATGTACGGCAAGGGAATCTCCTATGTCGGGGATGTCCTCGACCTGGCTGCGGCCTGTGACATCGTCAACAAGAGCGGCGCCTGGTACAACTACGAGGGAAACCGCGTCGGCCAGGGTCGTGAAAATTCCAAGCAGTTCCTGCTCGACCATCCGGATATCCTGGCGGAGATCGACCGCAAGGTGCGCGTCCACTACAACCTGGATCCGGACGGCGCCAGAACCTTCACGCCGGAGCCTGCGGAAGAGGAAGATCAGACAGAAAAAGCGACAGGAGATGAGGATTGAACAGGATTCTCTCGATCGAAAAAATAGACAGATTCGGACGTGCCGTGGAAACAATTCCGGAAGCCGGATCTGATTTTGAGGAGGGGGCGGCTCTGATGGGGCCGTCTCTTGCCGACAGTGCCAATGATTCCGGCAGAAGCCGGCACAGAGGCGGCGCCCTCCGTGTCCGGGTGACACCTGAGGAGGGGGAAGCCTTTGTGATCTCCGGCCGCCGGGCCTCCAGGCTGGGTCTCAGACCGGGGGACGAACTCGCGCAGGAGACATATGCGGAAATCATGCAGTCGCTCAGAAGCGCCTGCCTGCAGCGGTGCGGCACGCTCCTGGGGAGCCGGGATTATCCGGTCCACCGCCTGCGCACAAAGCTGCAGGACGCCGGATACCCGCCCTCGATCATTGAGGACTGCATCGAAAAGCTTCAGGAGGCACACTATCTGGACGATGCCCGATACGCGCAGACCTACCTGCGCAGCCATCTGGCGGACCGGAGCCTGCTCCGGATCCGGCACGATCTGATGGAGCGGGGAATCCCGGAGGAAGAGATTGAAAGGGCGGTGGAGGAGATCTCGGAGGAGACAGACCCGGAAGAGGTCCAGCTGGCCCGGATCCGGCGCCTCTTGCAAAAGCGGGGCTATGATCCCGCACAGACCGATTATACAGCCCGTCAGAAGACCGTGGCCTTTCTGCGGCGAAAGGGATACGGAATGGAACTGATCCGCCGGGCAATGGCGGAAGATGTTCAAATCCCCTGACCGTGTCTGTGTCCGGCCGCTGTCGGCAGACTGTCTGCATATTGAACTTGTCCTTGACATGGTTACATTAAAAGTTTAGAATTTAGCTTTAAAAGTTTAGAATTTAGCTGTTGCGAGTATGTGATTTTTAGGATATTTTCACAATACAGCTGTCTGGAAAGCGGTATTTATATTCTAATATGATGTACATACAGATCAATTGAATAAGGAGGTGCTCCTGTATGTCAGTTTTAGGAATCATCATTGCAGTGGTTCTGACACTGGCAGCAGCAGTTCCCATCACCTGGTACATCACTTCCGAGAACCACAGGAAGCAGGATGAGATCAAGGTGGACAGCGCGGATGCCAGGGCGAGAACGATTATCGACGAAGCCCTTCGTGAAGCGGAATCCAAAAAGCGCGAGGCCATGCTGGAGATCCGGGAGGAGACGTTCAAATCCAAGAACGAACTCGAGAAGGAGATCCAGAACCGCCGCAATGAAGTTCAGAAGAACGAGCGCAGGATTCAGCAGAAGGAAGAGCAGATCGACAACAAGGTCGAGCAGCTGGAGCGCAGGGAACAGAGTCTGACAGCCAGGGAAGAAGAGCTGCAGAAACTTCAGAATGAAGTTTCCATGCTGAACGAACAGCGCGTACAGGAACTCGAACGAATTTCAGGCCTTACCTCCGAACAGGCAAAAGAACACCTTTTAAAAATTGTTGAGGACGAAGTGAAACTGGATTCCGCCAGAATGATCAAGGAGATCGAGGCGGAGGCCAAGGAAGAAGCAGACAAAAAGGCCAAGGAATATGTGGTCAGCGCCATCCAGCGGTGCGCGGCAGATCATGTTTCCGAGGCAACGATTTCCGTCGTGCAGCTGCCCGGTGACGAGATGAAGGGCAGGATCATCGGACGCGAGGGCCGCAACATCCGTACACTGGAGACAATGACGGGTGTCGACCTGATCATCGACGATACACCGGAAGCCGTCGTCATCTCCGCGTTTGACCCGATCCGCCGCGAGGTCGCCCGTGTGGCCCTCGAGAAGCTGATTGTGGACGGCCGTATCCATCCCGCCAGGATTGAGGAAATGGTCGGCAAGGCACAGCGCGAAGTCGAGGCGAGGATCAAAGAGGAAGGAGAAGCCGCCACACTCGAGGTCGGTGTCCACGGCATTCATCCGGAGCTCGTACGGCTCCTGGGCAAGATGCGGTTCCGCACCAGCTACGGCCAGAATGCCCTCAAGCATTCGATCGAAGTGGCGCAGCTCTCCGGACTGCTCGCGAGCGAACTGGGACTGGATGTCCGCCTCGCCAAGCGCGCAGGCCTTCTGCATGATATCGGCAAGGCCGTGGACCATGAGATGGAAGGATCCCATGTCCAGCTGGGCGCCGAGCTCTGCAGAAAATATAAGGAATCTCCGACAGTTATCAACTCCGTGGAATCACATCATGGAGATGTCGAGGCAACAAGCCTGATCGCCTGCATCGTACAGGCGGCAGACACCATCTCCGCAGCCCGTCCGGGCGCCCGCAGAGAGACGCTTGAAGCCTATACAACAAGACTGAAACAGTTAGAGGAAATCACCAACAGTTTTAAAGGGGTCAGTAATTCTTATGCCATTCAGGCAGGCAGAGAAGTTCGTGTCATGGTAGTTCCTGAGCAGATCAGCGATGCTGATATGGTCCTGCTGGCGAGAGATATTTCCAAGAAGATCGAAGCTGATATGGAATATCCCGGCCAGATCAAGGTCAATGTGATCCGTGAGTCCAGAGTTACGGATTATGCCAAGTAAACAAAGTGAATGCAATATAGCTGTCATGCAGATGCGTTTGCCGTGCGGACAGCAATTACAATAATTTGTATTCAGAGATCTAGTTGTAGAATATAAGAGATTGTTATAATTGCATAAAGATTTGAAAAGTGGAGGATCGTATGACCCTCTGCTTTTTTTATGCCTCAAATATGTTCGAGGAACAAAAATACAGACAGGCGTACCGTAATACGGTATGGGAGCACGCGGCGAGAGCAGAAAGATACACTCCGTCCGCATCAGGGGCATATAGAAGACATTATATTTACCGTATTTTAAATAACGACAATACGTGGTATATTATTAGATTGAAAAGGAGAAACATATGGACAACGAATATATTATATGTCTGGTAATCCTTGTAGTTGTGGCAATCCTGATATTCCTCATACGGAAAAGAAAAAAAAGCGGGGATAAAAAGGATAGCGTTCCTGAAAAAACCATAGAATCAGGTAAAGGTACACCAGCTGACAAAACTGGATTAGATAAAGTTGAGACATCGGAAGACAGTAAAAGCTTGTTGTATATTCCACCTGAACTGGTATCAGCTGACCGGGGCTTATCTTCGACCGGTGAAGATAAGCTGGAGGATCAGAATGACCATATGAAGGGAAATCATGATAATACGCATTATGCGGGCGACATCCCTAAAAAATCTGTAAACACATCTGGCAGAAGCGCTTCGGTGGGTACTCGAACTGAAGACAAAAATCCGGACGGAAAAACAACTCATGACGAAACAGTTTTAATACGAACAGCGCAAAAAGATGAACGATCTGTATCGCTTTATACCTATCACGGGAAAGCGGAAAAATGGACTTGTCTGTACTGCGAAATGGAGAATCCTGTATGGACAGATGTTTGTCAGGTCTGTGGAGAAATGCGGGTGAAAGCCTGATCATCATAACAGAATGAGGGGGCATGATGTTCTGTAAAAAATGCGGAAAGAAAATAGACCCGGCAACTGACAGGTGCCAAAACTGTGGAGAACCTGTGACTGCTGCTGAATACTGCGGTGGCTTTTGGAATATCACCAGAATAGGGCGGGACAATGACCTGGAAAACAGTAATAATCTTTCTACAGAGGATTTGTCCAGGTATAGGGATTCGCTTCTGGCAGCCCGGGAAAATGAACAGCAGGAGAGAAACTATCAGGAAAAACTGGGGAAGCTGCGGGATGAGAAACGTCAACTGGAGACGATGCTCTTCAAAACGATTGCTGCAGCGGCTGTGCTGGGCATAGCAGTCATTATTCTGGGCATTCTGCTGATCAGAGCCTCTTTAAAGAATCATGATTTGAAAAGACAGAGTATTGAACAGTTTGAAACAGCCGGGCAGGCAGTAACGGAGGGGGGACAGAGTGCTCAGGATCCGGAAAATGAAGAAATGCCTGATCAGGATCAAGGAGACGGATCCCGGGATGCCCACATAAAAGAAGAAGTCCGGAAATTAAAAGGTGGAGCTTCCGGAAAAAACAACCCGGCTGAAGGCGGCACGAGTGAAAATGCGTCTGGTGGAGGCAGCCAGCCAAGTACATACAAAGAGAGCAAACCCTCAGAAAAAGATCGAATTCAGGAAAACCCGGGAATGGATTCCCGGGAGGAAACGGATGGACCCTCAGAGAGCAGTGACGCGGAGAAAACCACTAATCCGGAGGAGTATTTCTATCAGTATTGAGAGTATATGGAATCAGGGTCAGAAAACGATATGGAACAGAATAATGGTTATTAAAGATATGTTGAGAGGTGAATACGATGGGGAGTAATTACAGATTGACATTTCATGTAGATATTGTGTTCTGCATTGATGCGACGGAGAGTATGGATCCGGTGCTGGATTCAGTCAAGAACAACGCACTGAATTTTTATCGTGATTTCCAGCAGGTTATGGAACAAAAACACAAGAGGGTTGATCAGCTCAGGGTAAGGGTGGTCGTTTTTCGGGACTACCTGGCTGACGGCCGCCAGGCCATGCTGGTCACAAACTTTTTTACACTCCCGGATCAGTCATCAGAACTGGAAACCTGCCTGCGCAGTATTGAGGCAAAGGGGGGCGGAGATGATCCGGAAGACGGACTGGAGGCACTGGCGTATGCAATCAAGTCTGACTGGAATCATGATTCCAGAAAAAAGCGCCATGTGATTGTACTCTGGTCAGATGAAGGCACACATGAGCTTGGATTTGGTAAAGAATCGAAGTTTTATCCAAAAGGGATGGCACAGAATTTCGAAGAACTCACAGAATGGTGGGGGAGCAAGTATGCCCCGGGTGTCATGGATGAGGACGCAAAACGTTTGATTTTGTTTGCGCCGGATAAGGACTACTGGACCACCATCGTGTCAAACTGGAACAATACAATTCACTACAAGTCGGAGGCGGGCTCCGGGTTGGAGGATATCGATTACAGGCAGATTCTGGACGCGATTTCCAATTCAATCTGATCGGGCTCCAGGGAAAGAATCTTTGTATCCGGGCAGACGTTTCCGGGCACCTTCAACAGGTTCCTGCCGAAAATGACAAAGTGTTGTTGATACAGTTTCATTATTTACGGACTGGAAAATGATGATATGGAAAAGAAGAAATACCTGCCTGAACTCGATGATTATTTCCTGATCAGCGGAGAGATGATCGAAGGGCATGGTGAGGACAGTTTTTACGCCGGCAGTACGGAACAGGCTGTTATTTCGGCAGTGTTCGATGGCTGCGGCGGAATCGGGTCCAGAAAATATAGCAGATTTTCGGGGTATTCGGGTGCATATATGGCGTCGCGGGCAGCCAGCGGAGCCATGCATGACTGGTTCCATGATTTTAACAGCGCAGAAAGCATGAGCAATCAGGAAATCGGTACGACGATGTGCAGTTATCTGCGGAAAGCGGTGAAAACCCTTGACAGAATCGGCGCAGAGCCTACGAAAATTGCGGGAATGCTGGTCAGGAGCTTTCCCACGACTGCCGCTGTTGCATTTGTGCGTGACAGAGAGCCGACAGCAGAGCTGCATTGTCTGTGGGCGGGAGATTCAAGGGTTTATCTGCTGGATGAGAGAGGACTTGCACAGCTGACGGCAGATGATATTGAGAACCGGGATGCCATGCACAATCTCCGCGCGGATGGTGCTATGACAAATATGCTTGCTGCGGATATGGACTTCACACTTCATCATCGCGTTTATGCATTACAGACACCTTCGGTCATATTCACTGCGACGGATGGATGTTTTGGTTATCTGCCGACTCCGATGCATTTTGAGCAGATGATTCTGATGTCGCTCCTTCAGGCGGACAATCCCATCTCTTTTGAGAATAATCTCCGAAAGGAGATTCTGGATGTCACCGGAGATGATTATACCATGGGAGGAATGTATTTTGGCTTTGGATGCTTTGAAGCGCTGCGGGAGAGGGCTGCGAAGCGAGAGTCCGAACTGGAAAAAAGATATATGGAACCTATGAGACAGGATGAGTCTGAGGAAAAGGCACAGGAAATATGGGAGTCCTATAAAAAGGACTATCTGCGATTTTTGAGCTGATGATCGTATCATCCTGATCGGAGACCATGTCGGGGGGAATACTTTGGAGGAGAACAGGGAAATAATCAACGGCTATACACTGCTTGCGCCGCTGAAAAATGAAAACGCCGGTTTTTCAAGATGGACTTATGCTGAGAAGGATGGCAGAGAATGGTTTCTGAAGGAATTTCTGGATCCGGTTTATCCGGAGGATGATAAGAAGATCGGGGAAGCCCAGCTGGCGGCGCGCAGACGGGAGTGCCGTGAATTTGAAGAAAACAGGCGGGAGCTGTATGAAGCTGTCAACGAGGCTTCGGATGGCAATGCCGTGCGCGTACAGGAGTTTTTTCGCAATGGATCCAGGTATTACATCACAATGGAACGAGTCGCCGGAGAAGCGTTTGATATTCCCGGACTCATGATCCTGCCGATGGGTGTACGGATGCAGCTGTGCCGGATCATTGCACACAGTGTGGCAGGTCTTCATGCAAGAAAGATCGTACATTCGGACATTAAGGATCGGAATATTCTGATCAAAAAAACACCCATGCAGAGATACACGGCAAAACTGATCGATTTTGACTGTGGTTTTCTGGAAACACACCCGCCTCAGAGTGAAAGTGAACTGGGGGGTGATCAGATTTATCTGTCTCCGGAAGCATGTCTTTTTCTCTGGGGAGAGGAGACTGAATTAACGACCGGGATGGATGTATTTTCGCTTGGGATTCTGTTCCATCAGTATCTGACGGGATATGTGCCCTGGTATGATTCGTCAGAATATGACTATCTGCACGAGGCTGTACTGGATGGATGCCAGGCGGGGGTTTCGGACAGGATACCAGCTGAATGGAAACAAATCATGGAACGGATGCTGCTGGCGGATCCAAAGAAAAGATGCTCAATGGAAGAAGTCTGCAGAGCGATAATACCGGGATATAGAAGTGTAAATGAAAACATCAATGCCGGAAACGGATTCCTGTTTGCGGAAAATATGGGAAATCTGTAGGTGCGGGTGTGATAGAAGGGAACGGCGTCTGAACAGGCAGGTACATCTGTTATGTACAGATGCATGAATCGCTCGCGGGAATAAATTCATACGTAAACAGAGCGGGACTAATAGTATGGAGAAGAGGTATGAAACGTCATGATAAAAGCAGAAACGGATGGTTTTATGTTGCTTTCGGCGCTTTGATCGTCAGTATTCTCTCATTGTTCACGCCGATCGTTGTCTATACGGAGGGGATGACCAGAAGATCATTTCTGCAAATTATCACTGGCCGGTCTGCATCAACAGCTCTTGGATCTTCTACTTTTTATGGAGCGTACACGATTCTGGATTTTTTGGGAGGGGAACGTTTCGTAAAGGAGGTCCTGACTTTCTATAACGGTGAAGTATTGTGGAGAATTGATTCGCAGGACGTGATTGTCCTGGCAATTATTGCGCTTGTTTCTTTGGCGGCGAGCATGGTCGGAATCTGTACGATGAGGTCTCAGTATCACCGGAAGTGGCAGTTTATTATGACTGTTGCGGGCCTTGCGGGTACGACATTGCCGTCGTTGCTGGTCTTCTACGCCGTCAACCAGTCGCAGAAAGGCTTTCCCGGTATTATTCAGTGCGGAATCGCGCCGTTTGTTATGCCTGCAGCTGCCCTGGTCAGTATTGTTGCTGTTGTATACCGGAGATCAAATGTTCAGAGGGAGCTGAAGCAGAGAGCGGCAGCGGAGAATCTCATTTGGACAGCAGGAGATATCCAACAGACGAGGCAGGGTAACTATGGCAGGTAGCAGCTTGTCGCTGCTGGCTATGTAATGCAGGTGTTTGGATGCATTGCTCGGATGAAGAATAGAGGTGGAAATCAATGTTCTGTCAAAAATGCGGCACTAATAATCCTGATTCCAATAAGTTCTGTGTGAAGTGCGGAGCAAGCCTTAAAATGGGAGGGCCGACAGGAGGATTCAGCGCCTCACCTGCAGGCAGCTATGGTTATTCGGATAATTATCATTATGCAGCCCGAAGAGATTCGGAAGGCGTTCAGATCCTTCGCCAGATGGGCAGTTCACCGATGTTCCTGACAGCAGTGATCGCCTTTACCGCAGCGACTGCATTGGGGATCATCGCGTCAGCAACGGCATCATCTGCTGCACCCAACAGTCTTTTGAGACTGATCAGCATGCTCAATACCGATGGATCTCTGAACGAGTTGGAGATGATGCTCTATCAATCACAGGGAATAGCCGGCGGAGCAGGTTTCATTTTCGCTCTGGTTGCATCGGTCCCGGCGATCCTGACGACCGTTGCCTTATGGCTGATCTATACAAATGCGAAAAAAGAAAGTGGCACAGCGTTTTCTACGACCGGCTTTACCATCATCCGGGTCCTGTCCGCAATTTCCTTTGCAGCCCTGATCCTGGGAACAGTCATTCTCCTGCTTTTTATGTTTTTAGGAACTGCAGCTGTTTCGAGGCTGACGGACGGTGAGGGAGCAGGAATAGGAGTCATTGTTTTTTTGATCTCGGCATTATTTGCAACGCTTCCGATCATATATTATTGGAAACTGATGGGAATGCTGGGAACCTCCGGAAGAATGGCTGCAGGCGGACCTGTTGAGCAGAATGCGTCAGTTTACGTTGGTGTTTATGTAATGCTCCAGACATTCGGTTCTCTGTGGGGACTGGTCTCTGCGCCGGGGGTTGGCAAACTTCAGGCCATTGCCTCGGGAACTGCCAGCGTAACATTTTCACTTCTTATATTTGCGTTCAGGGAAAAGTGTGCGGCGCACAGAGAGAGCAGCTCTGACGACCGGATCCCGATGCATGAAGAGGCTGTCCCGGGATACAGCGTAAATAATAATGCTGAACCCGTGTCGGGGGAGCCTGTATGGAACCCTTCTGAGTGGACGGGCTATGAGCCTGAAAGAGTAAATCCGGATTATTCATCCGAACAGATTCCTGTTCCTGTCAGTAATGATGCCCCTGAATCACTTCAGACCATCGTGGAGCCGGCGGCGGAATCGATCTTTGGAGTGGATTATGAAGATACGATCATGGAGCCCTGGCCCGGAGAAGTTAACGAGGCTGTGTATCCTGACCAACAATCATTATTTGAGAATCCGGTCCGCAATGAAACCAGGATGACCTACCCGGAGGATGATTCCGCCAGACAGATGCATCGAGAGAATGACATGTTTGCGGCTGCAGATGATCTGCAGAATCAGGCGGATGATCCATTTGCCAATCGTGAGCGACCGATATTCTCAGAATCTGCCGCGCGGGAAAACAGTCAAAGTGCATTTATGTATGCGGATGCTCTTGGAACGGCGGCAGGTTTATCTGTTTCGTCCGAAGAGAAGGCGGAGCAGGAGCGCCAGGCCCGGGAGCGTGCGGAGCAGGAGCGCCAGGCCCATGAGAAGGCGGAGCAGGAGCGGCTTGCCAGAGAGCGCGCAGAGCAGGAGCGTCAGGCCAGAGAGCGCGCGGAGCAGGAGCGCCAGGCCCGGGAGCGTGCGGAGCAGGAGCGGCTTGCCAGAGAGCGCGCGGAGCAGGAGCGCCAGGAGAGAGAGCATGCAGAGCAGGAGCGTCAGGCCGGAGAGCGTGCAGAGCAGGAGCGCCGTGCAAAAGAGGCACTCAGCATGCAGGAAAATATACGACCTGTGTATTCCGGAATAGCTCCGATTTATCAGACAACGCCTTTAAATACATCCATGCTGAATCAGCCTTCTGCAATCTTGCTGAGACATAGAAATCAGGAGCAGATCGCGATCACATTTCCGCATTTACGAATCGGAAGAAATTCGTTGGAGACTGATTACACAGTGAAGGGCAACCCTGCAATCGGAAGACATCATGCAGACATTATATATCGAAGCGGCAGTTTCTATATTATCGATAACAACTCGACGAATCATGTGTATATAAATGGAACCAGGATTTCACCGGGAGAAGAAGTGCGCCTACCGGATCGTGCGGTGATCCGGCTGGCTGATGAAGACTTTACATTCCAGGTGGCCGGAAGCTGATGCCCTTGCGGGCGACCCGCATCCGGCGTGCAAGACTCGCAAGCGAGTCTTGAAAGTATGAGATATTGGAACAATGGAAGCGAAAGAGAACTTAAACAACAGGTCTGCAAAAGTGAAGAAGTCAGCCAGGGCAGCGAAGCTTTTTGTCTTTTTTGACGGAAATACTCTTGAATATCCGTTGGCAGGAACCATGACGGTGGGACGGCCGACCTCCAGTTCCACGCCTGATCTGGAAATAGATTCTCCGATTGTTTCCAGACGGCATGGCGTTTTTTGCGTGACGGAAGAAGGAAAGCTCACTTATCAGGATACCGGCAGTAAAAACGGAACGAGCGTCGACGGGAAGCAGGCAGAGGAGGGGGCCACATCTGTTCTCAAAGAGGGAAGTGTCCTGCGTATCCATCCTGCCAACAATGGAGAGACAGGACACGATGTCGTGATGACGGTGGCACTGTCCGGAAGATTATCGACAAAGTGGAAAAGGATTGAGCTCTCAGATGAGATGACATCGATCGGAGTGGGAAGAAATAAGGAGATTTCTCTGCGCGGGAAAACAGTTTCCCGCGACCACGCCGCTTTTTCTCATGCGCAAAACGGCTGGGCAATCATTGATCATCAGAGTCTGAATGGCGTGTATCTGAACGGCATCAAAATAACAGAACCTGTACTCTTACAGAAGATGGATCTGGTCTGTATCGCCCACCATATTTTTCTATTTGAAGGAAAACAGCTTTTGTACCAGGAGGATGTAATTCCGGAAAAAAGGCCTGCTGTTAAACCGGAAGGGAAAAAATATCGTAAAGGGGGGGCGATTGAATCCGGACAGGAAAATCCACGTAACCTGGAGAACATCGACATTGCCGAAGCAGCTCATCGAAAGCTTCTTGAGAACAGGGAGGCCAAAGCCCATGTGGCAAAACATGCAGGCGGCCGTCTGTCCATTCATATCAAAGAGCGTTATGTCTGGAGCAAATTTCAGAAAAAGACCCTTCTCAAAGACATTGATCTGCAGGTGAGCAATGGGGAACTGGTGCTGATCCTGGGAGGATCTGGCGCAGGAAAAACAACTTTTATGAACGCGGTGATGGGCTACGAGCCGGCTGTCGGCCAGATTCTCTATAATGGGACGGACATATATCGTGAATTCGACAAAATGAAATATGAGATTGGGTATGTCCCGCAGCAGGATCTGCTCCGCATGGAAGATGTCGTATATGACACGCTCGATAATGCTGCACAGATGCGCCTGCCGGAGAATCTGGACGCGAATGCCCGGCAGCAGAGAGTGTTCTATACGCTGGAGTTATTCGGCCTTCTCGCGGAAAAGGACGAGCTGGTCGGGAAGATCAGCGGGGGACAGCGCAAAAGGCTGAGTATTGCGGTCGAATACATTGGAAATCCATCGCTCTTTTTCCTGGATGAACCTGATTCAGGACTGGATGGTGTGATGGCCAGGGAGCTGATGGAAAACCTCAGGCAGATCTCGGACCAGGGCAGGATCGTTATGGTGATCTCTCATGCACCTGATCGGGCGATTGATCTCTTTGACAAGGTGATCGTACTTGCAAAGAGTGCTGCAGATAATGTCGGACATCTGATATTTTACGGGCCGTCATCAGAAGCAATGACTTTCTTTCACACAAAATCACTGGAAGAGATCGTCCGGCGTGTGAACCGCAGGGAAGAAGGCGGAGAAGGTCTGGCAGATCACTATATGGAGCTGTACAAAAACCGTTTTCGATAGGAAAATGATCAATTCGTCGAGAGCGGCGACGGCAAAACCGGCGACGTTATCAATTGATATAGAGCATCTGCGCGTCGGATCAATACCTGGAAAGGGATGCGCTGACAGACATACGGGTGATGTGAGGAAGAAAAGGAATGGGGAAGAGGATCGGAAGAACGGACCAGATCAGAATCTATGTGGGAAAGTGCTGGCGTTTATTCTTTAATGAAAGACAATGGAAGAATCTGATATCCACACTGATCATCATGCTGCTGATTTCCCTGGTCACAAGTGCGGATACCTTCGTTGAATACAGGCAGACAAAAAACAGCTGTTTTGCGTTTGTATGTGCCTGCATCTGGGTCGGGCTGTTTAATTCAATCCAGTCAATCTGCCGCGAAAGGGGGATCATCAAGAGAGAGCATCGCACAGGACTCCACATTTCTTCTTACATTCTGGCGCATGTCATTTTCGAGGCGATGCTGTGCGCACTGGAGGTCATGATCGTATTGACAGTCATCCTGATCAAAAATGCCTCTCATTTGCCGGATGCGGGGCTGATCTTTCCCATGGTTGTTGATCTGTATATTACATTGTATCTGACGACATTTGCTGCAGACATGCTGGCAATGCTCGTGTCCTGTGTTGTCAGAGATTCCAATTCAGCCATGACCGTGA
The DNA here is from genome assembly GCA_902781215.1 of uncultured Lachnospiraceae bacterium. Taxonomy (GTDB): domain Bacteria; phylum Bacillota; class Clostridia; order Lachnospirales; family Lachnospiraceae; genus CAG-791. Next base: position 131,044 of record CACZIO010000004.1, on the reverse strand, counting down.
TGCCTTTTGTACTGATCGTTCAACTGATCATGGCCGGAATCGTTTTTGAGCTAGAGGGTATTACCGACAAAATATCCAATATAACGATTAGCAAGTGGGGACTGAACGGCTTGATGTCGATCGCCCTGACGACAGATTCTGTGGAATACAGTATGTGGGGGCTCCTGATGAGCGATAATCCATGGCAGAAAGCGGAGGATATAAACCTCGCAAAAATCTGGCTCATCATGGTGCTGATCACCGGCGTATGCGTTGTGCTGAGTATTGTGGCGCTGAGTTTCGTGGACAGGGACAGGAGATGATCAACTGTCCATGACCTGAATCAGCTCGACCAGGATTCGTTTCTGTTCCGGACTGAGTTTTGCCCATCCTTCAAATAGTCTATACTGCTCTTCTGTCAGGACACTGCGGGTGCTGGATTCCTTGTCTGAAAAAAACTCGGAGAGTGTCATACCGAAGCCGGCACAGATTTTTTCGATGGATGCGATCGAGGGCTGCAGCTGTTTGCGATACCATGTCGAGATCGTGGACTGTGCAATGCCTGAGTTTTTTGCGAGTGTATATTCCGTCCATTTCCTGTAAAGTCGTTCCTGTTCTATTTTGCCTAATACATCGAATTTTGACTTTTCTCGAACCATATCACTCCTCCGGCGTTCTGACGGGAATTATATATCGCTATTCCGTATTCACCTTAGGCGGTGTGTATTTCAAATTATGAATTTGTATGATGTATTATTATAAATATGAAATACGATATTAATAATTAAATATATCGTATTTTATTAAGCGAACTAAAAAATATCTATTAGTTTGTGCATCGGATATGAAGCTGCTGTTCATCAGTGAAAACAGGTTGTTTGTCGTTGCGGAACCCTTCGCTGAATATAAAGGGGTATGATGTCTTCAGAAATGAAGAGAACAGGTAGATATACAGGAACGGTTGTCTTCACAGGTTAAAAAAGATCCTTCCTGATTCCGGTATGTATAATGATAATCCTTTTTGATTATTGAAAACAAGGGGTCCACGGCGTGTTGATCAGAATGGTCAATATTTGCGAATGGAACGTATTTTGGAATAATCCCGGATGATCAAGTGAAAAATCAGCACATTTTGGAAATAATCCTAGAAATAGAACTGGCATTTTAATGTGCATTGTCGTAAAATTAAAAACGATATGTATAATCAATGGTTATTGTTGTGCAGCTGAACTGAAAAGGTTCTGATTCATGGCAGAAGACAGTGATGCTTCGCCTGTGATGATCCGTATGCAGTCAGCTCTCACGCAGATCACCGTGGTTGTGCAAATAGCAACAGAGGTGCTTTCTTCCGCATGCCGTGCCGTATGAACAAAGATAAGGCAAAGCATATGGTGAGGCCGGGAAGAAAGCGGGAACGCGTTGTGTAGACGCGTTCCAGGAAACATTTGCCGGCGGCTGGCATGGACCCGCCTGCGCCGGGAAAAGGAGGACATAGTATGAAAGCGAAAAAGGGTTTGAAACGCCTGCTGTCGCTGGCGCTTGCGTTGTGCCTGGTGCTTGCGATGGGCCTGTCGGCATTTGCCGCAGATGTGGGCGGCGCCGCCAGCGGCAATGACGCCGTAGAAAACGACAAGCAGGGCGTCCTGCAGGTCCGTGTCGGCGTCAAGGATAAGGAGACCAACAAAGTGGTCGATATCCAGGCCGGAACTGGCTTTCTGGTGAACGCGGACAACCTGGTGACCAATTACCACGTGGTCCATTTTGACAGTGACAGTTATGCCTGGATTCAGGAGAACATGGACCTGAATGAGAAGCAGGCCGACGAGAGAAAGGTGATCCAGATCAGCGTGTATCGCGATCAGGCCATTCAGGCCAAGGTTGTGACGGAGAGCCAGAACGCAGATCTTTCTATTCTTAAACTCGATTCCGCACTTCAGAACAAGACTTTCCTCAAGATCAATACCGGAGATGTCAAAGCGACGGCACCCTGCTATACGCTGGGATTCCCCTGGATCCAGGTTGCGGTCAACGACATGAATACCTATACCAGCGATGATGTCACCGTTAACGGCGGACTCATCAATAAGAAGGCTGCGGTCAATACGGTCAAGTACATTGTCCACAATGCACAGATGCCTGAAGGATGCTCCGGCGGCCCTGTCGTCAACTATGCCGGCGATGTCATCGGCATTACCAAAGGCGCAGTTTCCGGTGATGGCTTCCAGACCGACTACATGTATGCCATCGATGTCGAGGAGCTCCTCGAGATGATGAGGCCTCTGGGAATTGAGTTTACAGAGTCTCAGGCACCCGATGTCACTCCCGCTCCTGAGCCAACAGTTGTAGACAAGAGCGCCCTGCAGAGCGCAGTCGACGGCGCAGGGACCCCTCCCGCAGAGGGCGCTGATGAAGCGAAGGTCACGGAGTTCAATGCGGCGGTCACCAATGCACAGGAGATCCTGGCCAAGGAGGATGCCACAGAGCAGGAGGTCGTATCTGCAACGACACGCCTGAATGACGCCAAGAAGGCTCTGGAAGCAGAACCAGAACCAGAACCAGAGCCGGTTCCCTCCGAAAAGACCATTCCGCTGCCTGCGATCATTGCGATCATTGCGGCAGTTGTCATCCTGATCATTGTGATCGTCCTGCTCAAGCCCGGCAAAAAGCCTGAGCCTCCCGTCTACGGGGCAGGCCCTGATATGGGCGGATTCAGCGGCGGCCCGACAGCTCCTGCAGGCGGTGCGGGATATGGCCCTGCCGGTGGATTTGACAACTATGCCGGCAAGCCTGAGTCGGGCACGACCGTACTGAGCGGCGGAGCTGCGGACACGACGGTCCTCGGCGGTGACAGCAATGCAACGACCGTGCTGAGCGGCGGCGGCAACTACGGTTCCCTGACCCGCAGCAAGACAAATGAGCGCATCACCATCAACAGAGAGCAGTTCAAGATCGGACGTGAGCGCAGCCGCGTGGATTACTGCATCAGCGATAACCCTGCAGTCGGACGTCTGCACGCGATCATTGTGAACCGCAACGGCAGCACCTATGTCGTTGACCAGAACAGTACAAACTGCACATTTGTCAACTCGGTCCGTGCGACAGCAAACCAGGAGGTTCGCCTCAACAACGGCGACAAGGTCACCTTCGCGGATGAAGAGTTCACCTACAACGCCTTTTGATCCGGTTCACATCCAGACCGGTTAAAACCGGGAAACTGCAATGCGGATGTTCCGGACGAACAAGGTGAGTATCTGGCAGATCAATACCACGATGACGGAATAAACCTGCAGCTGCAGTGAATCAGAAGTCATGACCGGCATCTGTCAAGGTAATTGGCAGATGCCGGTTGTACGAAACAGAACATGACACAGCACAGTACAGCTGTACATTGTGCAGTGCTGATCGTGTATGTTTGCAAACAGGAGGCCATGTTTTCAGGTATGAAATTCCTAACAGCGACCCATACCGATGTGGGTACCAGAAAAAAGAACAATCAGGACTCTATGATCATCATGCAGGCGGAAACAGAGAAGGGCAACATTCTCTTTGCCTCTGTGTGTGATGGTATGGGAGGCCTCTCGAAGGGAGAGGTTGCCAGTGCTGCCATGGTAAATGCCTTTGCCGGGTGGTTTGAGAATGAATTGCCCGGCCTCCTGGAGGAAACAGGAGACGGCCAGATCAATGAAGAGAGGCTGTGGGGACAGTGGTCTTCCCTGATCGACCGGAGCAGCCGCGCCATCGGGAATTATGGCAGGAGCTTTCATACGTCTCTGGGTACGACGGCGGTCGCGGTTCTGATCGTCGGTGAGGACTACTACACGCTGAATGTCGGGGATTCCCGGGTCTATCTGCTGTCGGACAATATTTACCAGCTGACAAAAGATCAGACATATGTCCAGCGGGAGATGGATGCCGGCCGCATGACCTATGAGGAGACATTGACGGATCCGCAGCGCAGTGTGCTGCTGCAATGCATTGGGGCAAGCCCCTTTGTACGCCCTGTTTTTTCTCATGGCAGTACGGCACCGGGGCATGTCTTCATGCTGTGCTGTGACGGTTTCCGGCATGTAATCGCCCCGGAGGAGTTTTATCAGGCTTTTCATCCGGTGCAGATGACGAGCGAGGAAATCATGCGGCAGCGGCTCGTACAGATGACCAGACTGAACATCGACCGGCATGAGGACGATAATATCAGCGCGATCCTGGTGAAACTTCTGTAAAGGCAGTAACGGATATACGGGGAGAAGAGATTTATGCTGGAAGTAGGATCCTTACTGGACGGAAAATATAAAATACTGAACGAGATAGGCCACGGGGGAATGAGCGTGGTCTATCTGGCGTTAAACGAGAGGGCAAACAAGACCTGGGCGGTCAAGGAGGTCCGCAAGGACGGCGGCAACGATACTACGGTTGTCAGCCAGGGACTGGTCGCTGAGACCGAGATGCTCAAAAAGCTCAATCACCCAAACCTTCCCAGTATCATCGATGTGATCGATAAGGATGACAGCTTCATCATCGTTATGGATTACATCGAGGGAAACAGTCTGCAGCACCTGCTTGAGGTAGAGGGACCGCAGCATCCGGAGAAGGTGATCGAATGGGCGAAGCAGCTCTGCGATGTACTGGGGTATCTGCACAGCAGGCGTCCCCCGATCATTTACAGGGATATGAAGCCCGCCAATGTCATGCTCCGCCCCAACGGAGAGGTCACGCTGATCGACTTCGGTACGGCGAGGGAATACAAGGACACGCGGAATGAGGACACCACCTGGCTGGGAACGCGCGGATATGCTGCGCCCGAGCAGTTCGGCGGACGCGGGCAGACCGACGGACGCACAGACATCTATAACCTCGGCGCAACCATGTACCACCTTGTGACAGGATACAGTCCTGCGGATACGAATTTTGAGATCCTCCCGATCGGAGATTTCCTTCCCCATATGAAGGGAAGCGGACTGGAGAAGATCATCAACAAATGCTGCAGACCGAATCCGGCGGAACGCTATCAGAACTGCGCGGAATTGATGTTTGCCCTCGAAAATGTCCACAAGGAGGATGACGCGGAGAAAGCCAGGCGTAAGCGCAGGCTGTTCAGCTTCCTCGCATGTGTCGGGGTATCTGTCATTGCGGCAGGCGCAGGCATCGGGTTCAGAGCAGCCTATGCCAGCACAAAAGGCCAGCAGTACGAGCGCTATATCTCGGAATCTGCGTCGGAAACAGACTTTTCAGATAAGCTTACAGTCTATCGGGCAGCCATGGCGCTTGATCCCGGCAACCCGGAAGCCTATCAGAAGCTCATCGAGGATATTGAAAACCTGCCGGAGATATCGTCAGAAGATTATAGCAATATCATCAGCTGTCTGCACAGCACGGATGGAGATTCCGGGCACCGCAAATTTAATATCGATCTCCTGAAGGAACGGGATATTGTCACTTATGCGGATTTTAACTTCCGGCTCGGCTCGATGGTCTATCTCAACTGTCCCGGAGGGAAAAGCAATGCCCGGGAGTACCTGGGGTATGCTGTGGACAGCGGAGGCCTGGAGGGACAGACGCTGGGGGAGGCCCGGCTGATGTTGGAGGTGGCAGAGGCCTATCAGAAAAAGCAGAACAACAACAGAGAGAGCAGGAAATCCAAACAAATCAAGGACAATCAGGACGCCCGTGTGTACTGGGACAAGCTCGATGAACTCACGCAGGAACTGGATACTTTGACAGAAGTGACCGGTTCCATCGGATATCCGATCCGGGTCTGCGATGAAGTCCAGAGTGAATTAAACGGGCCCTATCTGGTAACTTACCATGAACAGGGCGTAACGGAGTCCGATATGCGGACAACTTTGAGCAGGGCAAAGCTGTTCATTGAAAACGCGCAGGTTGATTCCGATTTCTATAGAGAACAGATTGTCAGAATTAATGGAAAACTGGAAGAGGCGGAAGCAGCTATTAATGATTATTTCCGATCCACGGTTCACGCGGGAACAACCTCTTCCGGCAGTGCAGGAAACAGCAGCCAGACATCCGGTACCGGGGATACGTCCTCTGGTGCGGAACAAAGCAGCAATAGTGAAAGCACGCAGCAGTAGGAAAGGAGGGAGCAATGGATTCATTGAATCAAATCGGATTTTATCAGTCCGCATCAACAATCTGTTTCGGCATTGCCATTGCAGCGGCCATCCTGGCTGTCGTCCTGTTTTTCCTGCTGGATATCCGTGAGATCTTCATGATTGAAACGGGCCGGGCGCAGAGAAAGACCGTGGAGGAAATGCATGCGAGGAACCAGCGCACAGGAAAACTCCGGGATGATACAGAGGCCGATCTGAGCAATACAGGCGGTACAACAGTCAAATCCACATACGGGATGAAAACGGAGAAGGATACCGGAAAACAGAACACACAGGATTCGCTGACGGTGTCGATGAAAGACGACACATCAGAAAACAGGTCCGAATCCTCCGGCTACGGGCCGGATCCAGGTGGAGGTTCAGATGGTCCCGCAAGGGCGCGGAATGACAGTGTTTCCAATGGAAGCGGAGAAGCTACGGAGATCCTTTACAACCAGCCTGATCTGAATCTTGCGGAGCAGTCATTCAGGGTCACGCAGAAAACGATTATCACGCATACAAGTGAAGTAATTCCTGTGTGATATTGATATACAGATGGAATGTAACACAAATACGGATATCCTCGTGAGGATGTCATGTACGGTTGATCACTTTGCCAAAGGATGAAGAAATCAAGCCTGAGGCAATCACTGAGAGGTTAAGATGAAAATGAACGGAAAGAAGTCAGGGAGATTTACACGTTTTCTTGCGATTCTCTGTGCCGCTGTTCTGACGATTCAGGCTGTACCCGCAGGCTGGCCTGCTTCATTTGCTGTAAGCGCTGCAGCTTCAGAAGAGTCATCCGGAGAAGACGCGGATAAGAAGGCGGAAGAAGAGAAGAAGAAGAAAGAGGAAGAAGAGAAGAAGAAGAAAGAGGAAGAGGCCAAGAAGGCGGAAGAAGAGAAGAAAAAGGAAGAAGAAGCCAAAAAGGCAGAAGAAGAGGCCAAGAAGGCAGAGGAAGAGGCCAAGAAGGCGGAAGAAGAGAAGAAAAAGGAAGAAGAAGCCAAAAAGGCGGAGGAAGAGTCCAAAAAATCGGACGATACAAGTAAGTCTGAGGAAGAGAAGCCGGCAGAAAACAAGGATGACTCCAAGTCTGAGACGACAGAAAAAGATCAGAAGACAGAAGAGTCGACCGATACATCCAAGACAAAAGACACAACGAAGAGCTCTGACAACAGTAACAGTGCATCCTCTGATCAGAAACAGACGGATGATACAGCGAAGGATGCCAATGGCAACAATACAGTAACAGAGCCTGCTAAGAGCCCTGCAAAAGCGCCACTTAAGGCGCCTGCTGATAATAGTGATGAAAATGCTCTGAAGGATTCGGACATCGAGATCAAAAAGGGCGACGATACAGTCTCCGACGACGTTGAGGTTGGCAAAGATGGAGATTCTCCCGTCAGCTTTACGGTTGATATTAAAAAGGCTGGCGTGAATGCAGCCAACTACAGCTTCAAGTGGAGCGTGTCCAAAACTGATGGCAGTGATGCGGACGAAAAAGCCGTTGATCTTAAAGACGAAAACGAAAAAACTGTCAAGGTATCTCCCGTCAAAGGAAAAAAGGCCGGAAAGCTGAAACTGACTGTTGAGGTCACGCCGACTGGAGATACAGCGGGCGATAAGATTGAAAAGAGCATCACGCTGGATGTCTATACCAAATATGGTGTCAAAGACGTGGAACTCAAAAAGAAAGCCCTCGGCAAAGACAATGAAGAGAAGATCAGTGATGGAAAGGCTGAAGTCACTGATACCCTGATCGCCGAACTGACCTTTGAGGACGGGACATGGGATGGCGATGATAAGGATGACTACAGCTATGAATGGTATCTGAAGCCTGAAGGCGGCGATAAAACAATGGTCGGCGAAGGAACGGGAACGAAGGCGGAATTTGATACCGGCTCAAAAGGTACAGGCACCTACAGCATCAAGTTTACGAGAGATGCAGATAAGAACCGCCTGAAATATGAATCGGATGAAGAGACGGTTGAGGTAGAAACAAAGAAGATTACTGCAGTTATTAAACTTTCCGGAAGGAATTTTAACAATACGACCGCAGTCGCGAACGATGCGACGGTCAACATTAGCTGGCAGGATAAAGATGGGAAAGATGTGGATCCGTCCAAAAACGGCGAAAGTGCCGGTATCAAGATCGGGTCTGAAGGAAAAGAACTGAATGCTGATGCGCTGGTGTATAAGTCCGCAGGCAGTGTGGATGAGGACAAGGAAGTCGAAGTCACATGGAAGGACAACAACAGCGGCAATGTCATTGCCTTCACCGGAATAGACGAGGAGTTGTATTCAGCCACTGATATTAAATTTGAAAAGGCGACGATCAAAAAGGTTGACATGACGGCGTCCGAGACAGCCAGCCCTGTCGAGGGGAGCGGCGTTGCAAACGGCGATGTCACCTATGTCGCGAAAGGCAGTGACGACAAAGCGTCCATCAAGCTGAAGAGCCTGGATGGATATACCATTGCGGACAAACTGGAGGAAGAAAACAAGGTCGACAACTTTACAGCGGAGGAAGTGACGTGCTCTGTCGAAGACGGAGGCGCTGTTTTCTATGCAAAGAATGCCGCAGGTGATATCGCGAAGGTCACCCTGGACTCTGTCCAGATTGATGGGGATGGACCTGCCATTACTCCTGGGAACAAGACTGTACTGAGTAACAGTGAGACCAGCGACAACACTTTTACCATTAAGGATGAAAAGTCGGGACTGGATACGGACTCTGTCTATATGCTGATCTCGGAGACAGCTAAGGATGATATCACTTTTGATGCAGGAAGCTGGAAGAAGGTGGAGTCTGTAAGCAGTGAGGATGGTTCATGCTCGATCACTATTCCTGTTCCTTCCTTCGGACATGTCTATATCTATGCAAAGGACAAACTTGGGAACGATACCATCCAGACTGACTATGATGCAATCTATGACGGGGAAAAGCCGACGGCGGAGGTGACCCTCGAAGATGCGGATAAGCCTTCGAAGACAAAGAAGATCAATCTTACAGGAAAGGATTCTAAAAAAGACGATCATCCTGCGTCTGGTGTTGAAAAATTCAAACTCACTCTGCTGGATAAGGATAATAATCCAGTCAAATTCAGTGTGAATTCAGATAACCTGACATCTGAAGAGAAAGAAAATGAAGTATATCTCACCGGTGACGGCGACCGCCCTGAGAAGATCGACGATATCAAGGATTCCTCAGAACTGACTGCAGCCGTAGAGCTCAGCGGAGAGAAGCTGAGCGGAGCATATAAGCTGCAGGTGACAGCAATTGATTACTGCGGGAATGAGAGCAGTACCGTAGAGCAAGAGCTTGTATTTGATACAACAGCCCCTGTATACACGATTAAGCTCTTTGATCAGACCGGGAGTGATGTTGGAGGAAAATACTACTATAATGCATCTTTTGCGGAAGGAGAGAACAGTGGACTGACTGTCACTTTTGAGGATGATTATCTGAACCTTGGCGGAACATACAAGGTTGTTCTGAAAAGTGGATCCGAGTCAAAAGAGAAGAGCGTAGCACCAGATTCGGGAACATCTGCGACCGTGAACTTCACAAAGGATGAAATCAAAGAACTTCCGGAGGGTGAAGTTTCAGTGATCGTGACTGCCGTAGATGCGGCAGGCAATGCAGCAGACGCGGATAGCAATAAAGAAAGCACAGTTGAACCTGAGACGATCAAGGTGGATCCGAGTGATGAAGGTGAAAATGCCTTGAAGGCAGCTTCCTTCGTGCTGGACACCACCCCGCCTGTACTGGTAGAGTCTTTGACAACAACAGACTTATTACCTGGAATGGATTTGACGGATTCATCTCCTAAGTACAATGAAATTAATGGCAAAGCTGCACGTTACTCATATCCCGGTACGTTTACGACGGAAATTAAGATAACAGATAAAAATATTGACGCGTCGAGAATTAATAAAACTGGATATTTTACACAAAATGTTCCTGAAGAAATAGCATTCGGGGAGACCTCTGAAGATGAGAACAATAAAGGAACAGTAAAAGTAACATATCAGGGACTTAATAAAGGCTATGTAGGGAGTCTCTGCGTTGAAGCAACCGACTTTGCAGGGAATCCGCTTACGATAGATGATGTGGTGAAGGCTGCTGTTTCCGATTCGCATCCTTCGCAGGACCAATGGAGCCTCTTGGATACAACAACGGGAAAAGCTATAACCACCTGTGAAAGAGAGCTGAACTCACAGAAACCCCTTGCAACCATTACTTACCCGGTTACAGACAATGTAGTTGTTAAAGAGCAGAATGAGAAGACAAGCAAGTCTGCTTATTACAATAAAGAATATGTAACAAATAAAGGTGACTTGATTGCGACAGTGAATATTACCAGAATCTCTACAAGCGACGTAGATGCTGAAAAACCGGTTACTGTAGTTGTGGAAAAAGATGGACAGGAAATATTTTCAATTCCTATCTCAAAAACAAATTCGAATGGAAGTGAGGGGAATAACAGCTATAAAACAGAAGTAAGTAATGATACAGATAATAATATCGTTAATAACATCAAGATAACAATCTCTCAAGGCGAAAACGGTAACAATGACGGTTCTTATACAATTTCTGTGATAGGGAAAAACTATGCAGGAATCCCTGTTTATGTAAAAGAAAAAGAAGATCCGTCTGGCAACACCTCTCAGGAAATTGAGGGTGGATCCTATAACCCTTATGCGATGGTACTGGATACGGTTGGACCTATGGTTACATTCAATCTTAAAACACCACCTGAACCAAATGGACCTTCTAAACCGGATTTAAATAACAATCGCTTTTACTGGAATACAACGCATGAATTCACAGCTGAAGTTATAGAGAAAAATGTCAAAGATGATTTTAAAATCTCCTATGAATATATTTCGGCCAGTGACTATACAACAATAAATGACATCGCAAAAAAGACTTTTTCCAGCACAGAGCTCGTGCCAAATAAAGTTAAAAATGACACATATGAATATACTTATAACAATACTGATGACGGTGTAATCAGATATTGTTTTGGTGGGACTGATCTTGCAGGAAACCCTGTAACTTTCCAAAACTGCGATGATTATTTGGATAAAACATCTTCAGGGCAGGGTAGTTCTGGAAATGAGGTTATACGTAGCTATGAGATTGTGACTGACAGGACTCAGCCTGAGATAACACTTGAGTACAGTGATTCTGACGACAAGACAGTTCCTGCAAACGATATCTATTTCAATAAAGAGCGTACTGCTACTGTTACTCTGAATGAGAGAACTACTGATTACTCTACAGTTGATGAGCTCAAAAACGCTTTGAATGAAGTAGTAAAGAAAGACGGTAAAAAGGTTCCTGTTGAACAGAATTATTCTGACTCGAACAAACCCCAATATGAATATCAATTAATCTTTACAAAAGATGGTATCTATGACTTATCTATTTTGAATTGTTCAGCACAGAATACACAAAACCAGGAAATAAATGTAGAGAATAGTGCTTTTACTGACCTGGCAGGTAATAAAGCATCTTTGAAAGTGAAGGGGAAAGTACCTTTTCATTTTATAATCGATCAGACTGCACCGGATGTATCGATTATAATGAGCGGATCGGAAGATTTAGATGGTAATTATTACTACAATGCTTCTAACTGTGGAATTCAAGTGGTATTTCAAGATAATGGGAATCCGCTAGGCGGCGATAACCTTAAATATAAGTATTCGGCAAAGGTAACTAATCCTTCTGGAGGCGCTGAGATAGCTGAAGTGTCATTGGAAAAAGATAAGACGGATGATCATGCTGAATGGACTACAGATAAGAAAAAGGTAACTTTAACATGGACACCTCAGGATGTTGCAATACTTAATGAGGGGCCTAATGACATTACGGTTACCGCAAAAGATCTTGCTGGTAATGAGACAAGTAATGTTATCTGTAAAGGGTGCAAACCTGTGGAGGGAAAGACTCTGACCGGTCGATTCATCCTGGATAAGACCAGCCCGGTGGTAACAAAGATAGAAACTTCTCCTGACAATTATCCTGCAACAGATAACCAACTGTACGATGATACAAATTGTGTGTATTACAACCAACCAGTTGTTGTATCACTAACTATCGAAGACAGTTATATAGGTATAGAGAATATTAAAGGCAATGATGCATTAATTAATTGTGATGGCGAAGATTCTAAGGTAGCTGTTGAGAAGAGCAATGTTCCTAAAAGCGGTATTAAGGTGGCCTATATGCTTCCTGAGAACCATAAATATACCGACTTAAGAATTAAGGGAACAGATAAGGCGGGAAACCCTCTGAAACTAAAAGGTGATGGCAATGACTATAGTCACAGTGCGTGTGATGAACTGAAGCAAAATGGAGAGTGGATTCAGTCAGAACATGGAAAAGTCATCGATAAAATAGCACCGACAGCCACGATTACTTATCAGTCTTCTGATCAGGCTAATATGTACAGTGGTGAAACTAAAGGAAAAACAAGCGCTTATTATAACAAGCCTGTTACAGTACAGATGGCATTTAACGATAACAACGAACTGGACGGTAAGAAGCTGTATGCAGGATTAGAAGGTAAAGCAAAACAACAGACAGGAAATACTAAAAAACAGTTTAAAGCGGATGACATTGTAATTAAGAGCGATGGCAGAAGCTCGTATACAGCCTACGGTACAGACCGTGCTTTGAATGCAACAGTGGTTACTGAAAAAGTACCTGTGGTTGATCCAGCTACACCTGAGAGTGGAAAATATAAGGATAATGTTAAAAAAGCTGGGGCGTTTAAAGATAATACTTTAACCAGTCAAACCTCTTACCAGGCGGCCTATGAGATCGTTCTGGACCAGGTCGCGCCGACCTTCAAACTGGCGGTTGCCTCCCCTGCTTCCACCAACAAGAGCCTGAATACACAGGGGAACAGGTATTATTTCAACAAGCAGTACACAGCGACCTGCACCGTGACGGATACAAACCTGGATCCTGCTAAGATCACCATGATCAGAGGGTCGATCACGGATGGAAACTACAACAGTGAGACAGCATCCGTGACCTCTTATCCCGACACGATCAGCAGCAAAACCGGTACCTTTGCGGACAAAGTCAATGCGGAGGGCGTCTATCGCTATGCCGTCTATGGAAGCGACAAGGCCGGTAATGCACTCGTTCCGGCGGACAGGACCAATCTCCAGACTACGACGAAGGATGGAAAGGTTGTAAAAGCGGAGAACGAGAAGAAGAGAGGTTCTCTGGAGAAAGAGGCGGATGTTTCCAATCATATCGTTATCGATAAGACCGTTCCCGAGGGAGAACTGGAGATCAAGACAGGAAACACCACGATCTACAAGATGAACACCAAGGGGAACGTGACCTTCGCAGAGCCCTATCGGAAGGAAACGAACGCCTCCTTCAAGATCACTGTAAATGACAAGGTCGAGCGCACGCCGGTCAATATTGCCTACAAAGTGGATTCGACGAGCGGATCAAACAAAAAGAACGTTTCGAATTCTACCTATAAGTATAACAACAGTGCAGCCGCCAGACAGAATGGCAAACAGGTCTTCAAGGTGACGGAGTATACCTTCACAGACCTTGCCGGCAATACTCGCACCTACAAGCCTGAGAACCATATTTATCTGGATAAGGATCTTCCTAATATCGACAAGATTGCGCCTACGATCAATATTGTCGCAAGGGCCAAATCCGGAACAAATGGCTACAGGAATGGACAGCCCCTGTTCAGGTCGGATGTGCCGATCAATATCATTGTATCCGATCCGGATGCTTCGAACAGCAGCTCCGGACTGGCAGACGTCAAGTACGAGATGTATGTCGGCGGCAGACTTGTCGGCGGTGACACCAGATTACTGAACAAGGCGAATACGAAGACACACAAGAGCAACTATAAGGATGAAAAACTGACATACAGGCTCAACCAGACCATCAACGTCAATGGAAAGAGTCATAACAACAATGACCTTGAAGTCGTTGTGACCGCATTTGACAATGCCGGCAACAAGCGCGAGATGAAGTATAACTTCGGCATCGACGTCACGGCGCCGACAGTGAAGGTCACCTATGACAACAACAGTGCGCAGAACGGTGAGTACTTCAAGGCAAACCGTACTGCGACCGTCGCCGTGACCGAACGCAACTTTGAACCCTCGAAGTTTAAGATTTCGACGCAGAGCGCGGCATCGATCAGCGGCTGGTCCCACTCCGGCAAGGGCGGCAACGGGGACAACGATGTCTGGACCGCACATGTCACCTATTCCAGAGACGGCAACTATACCCTCGAGGTGAGCGGTGAAGACCTTCTCGGGAACAAGGCATCCAATATTCAGTACGAGGGCACAGCCCCCAGGAAATTTACGATCGACAAGACGGCGCCGAGTATCACTGTCACTTACGACAATAACGACGTCAGAAACGAGAAGTATTACAAGGCAACCCGCACAGCGACCATCAATGTCAATGATGTGAACTTCGGCGGACAGAATGATATTCGCGTAAGCGCGAGCGGCGGCGGGAGAGCGCCTTCCGTGAGCTTCAGCGGTAATACTGCACATCTGTATTTCCCTGAAGATGGTGTCTATATTTTCAACGGCACGGTCACGGACAAGGCCGGCAACCAGTCGACGATCCCTGTCCAGACAGAGTTTGTTATTGATACAAAGCCGCCTGTCCTTGTGTTTGATGCGGACAAGCCTTTCAAACTCGACAGGGAGAAACTGAAGCTTGGAAGCGACCATCCGACTGACTACCAGTTCTTTACCGAGGACGGGTTTGCCCCGGTTGTAACGGTCATTGACACCAATATCAGCACTGCGGAACAGGATGCGATTTTTGAGATCATCGGTCAGAAAGCCGGAAACCACTTCACCGGAACACCGGTTGTTCATTCGGACGACAGCACGAAGTTTGACATGGGAATCAGTTCCCTGACATTCAAGGTCGATGAGAAGATCGATGATGTCTACCACGTGCGCGCCATTGCTGTCGACCTGGCAGGCAATGAGAGCGATCTCGTGGAGTTTACCTTCAGCATCAACCGCTTCGGATCCAGTTATGAGGCGGACAGGAACGATAACCCGGACGGCAAGTATCCTTACAGTACTTACGGCTATCTCAGAGAGTCCTATTATCACAACAGCACGCGTGATCTGACGATCTATGAGTACAATACGAATGGTCTGAAGAAGGATTCTCAGAAGGTCGAGATGATGAAGGACGGCAATACAGCCGATGTCAAGACACTGGCGGCAGGAACTGACTACACCTTTGAGGAGGTCCCGAACAGAGGCGATAAGCTCAGGACCTACCGGTATGTGATTTCCAGCTCCGTCTTTGAGGAGGAGGGTGATTATGACTTCATCATTTCCTCCGAGGATGAAGCAAAGCATAAAAACACCACTGCCCGCGTCCACAAGGACAAAGACAAAAACGGAAATGCCGGAATGACCGTGGATTCCTTCCCGATCAACTTTGTCATCGATAAGACAGCCCCTGTCAACCAGCTGGCCGGTGTTGCGTCCGGCAGGAAACAGGCAGTCAACGACAGAAATCTCGTTGTTGATGTTTATCCGGAGGATGCACAGACGGCCGTCAGCAAGGTGGTGATCAAACGATGGATCGGCGATACGCTCGGTATGAGTGTGCCGAAATCCGATGACGCACCCGCGCAGACGGTGACATACGAGTATTACGATGAGAAGGACAATCAGAAACCCGCAGATACGGAGACGGAAAAATATGAGGATCTGACGGCGTTTACGAATGAAACGACTGGTAAGATCGCCATCAACTATGAGATCACGGACAATCAGAACTGGCAGTGGGTCGAGGTCATCACAACTGACCTTGCAGGCAATGACAGTGAGGATATCCGTGCAGCCTCCAGTGATGACACGCAGGGGATCAGATACAGCGAGAACCGCAGGGGTTTCCTGGTCACCACGAACACCTTCTCGCAGATCATCAACAACATGGCAGCCAGAATCGGAGCTCTTGGAGCCATCCTTCTGCTGCTGCTCATCCTGATCCTGCGCAAGAGGAAAAAAGACCGCGAGAACAACGCGGCAGCTTAAACGTTCAGCTGCATGACTGCAGAGGCGGTTGAGTGAAACGACGTAAATGCCCGGATGTGTACTGGAATCCCGGTTGACAGCCGGGCATTTACAAAACGGAAGACATCAGGGATCAAAAAAGCGGGGCAGGGTCCGGATTCCCGGTCCCAGGCCCCGCTTCTGCTTTCCCGTCGCGGATAAATGTTTTTTGATATGCAAAAAGGCGGACTCATGCATGTCTGCAAAGCAAGGTCGATGACCGCAGGGATGTATATGAGGCGCATATGGAAAAACATTTGTACACGACATCTGATGATGGACCACAGTGTTTTCATGAAGGAATCTCGTCGACGCTGTAAAGGAGGAAATGTCCGCATGATTCATGAGGGAGAAATCCTGGGCGGCGTATACCAGGTCATGGAGCAGATCGGGCATGGTGGAACTGGACTGGTCTTTAAGGCATGGCATCGCAACCTGCGCAAGTATGTTGTGATCAAGCGCGTGCAGATGGGCACAGGAAATCTGGAGGCCCTGCGTGCGGAGACAGATATTCTGAAAAACCTGCGGCACACGAATATTCCCCAGGTCTATGATTTCCTGGTGCGGGACGGGGAAGTGTTCACCGTCATGGATTTCATAGAGGGAAAGGGCCTGGAGGATCTGATCGGGGCAGGCAGAAGACTGCCGGAGAAGGACCTGGTCCAGATGCTGCTTCAGCTGTCGGCGACACTGGATTATCTGCACCGGCACCGCCCTCCGGTGATCCACAGTGACATCAAGCCGGACAACCTGATCATGACGCCGGACGGAAGACTCTGTCTGATCGATTTTAACATTGCCGTGACAACAGGCGTTGCCAACAGCCTGAGCGGATACAGCCTGCATTTTGCGTCTCCGGAACAGTATCGCCATATCCTGGATATACGTATGAGAGCAGGACAGATCACGCCGCTTGACGCCCGCACAGATATTTTCAGTACCGGTGCCGTCTTTTACTATCTGATGACCGGGTGCTACCCGGACACGCGGCTGCCCCGCACTCATAAGCATAATCATGGAGCGGAAGGAGGTACGGGGAATACGCAGCCTGCCCATGTCCTGTATCAGGATATGCTCAGGCAGGGGTATTCAGATGCGCTGTGCAGCATTATTGCGAGATGCCTGGAACAGAACCGGCACCTGCGGTACAGCAACGGACACAGGCTGTACACGGCGGTCCGCCATCTGCGCCGGCAGGACAGCAGGTTCCGCCGGTATATTGCACTTCGTGCGGCCAGCTGGCTCCTTTCCGCAGCGCTGATCGGAAGCGGATGCTGGTATCTGGTAAAAGGGAAGCGGCAGGAGGCAGTCGATACCTACGAGGCGGAGCTCCGTGCTTTTACCACTGCCTATAACCACAGAGAGGAAGAGGCGCAGTCCATCGGAAACAGCCTGCTCAATAACCGTGAATATGCAGAAATAGGAGAGGAAAGGCCTGAGGACCGGATCATGATCCTGCAGTGCCTGGGAGATACTGCCTCGGAAAAAGAGGACTATGTAAACGCGCAGCTCTACTACGACTATGCCCTGCGGACAGCGCAGAGTATCGGCAGAGATACTTCAAGGATGTACCGGGATCTCGCGGTCGCCATGGCGGAGAACGGTTACCTGACTATGGCGCAGGGCGTTATGCAGGAGAGCGGGACGGATAATGCCGACGCAGACTATGTACAGGCTTATATCTATCTTCTGGAGGGAGATCGTCCTGCATGTATACAGCAGGTTGAGCAGATCCTGGCGGCAGGCGCTGAGGGAGCGCTCTGTGCCGACGCCTGTGTACTGGCAGCGGATGCGTGCACGGATAAAGATACAGTCACGGATGAGGGCGCCGGCCAGGACCGTCTTGCATGGCTGGAACGGGCTGCGCAGTATTCCGGGGAGGCCAGGTATCAGCGGATCCTGGGCCAGGAATACTGGAAGATGGTCGGGGACACCCGGCGGACCAGCCAGCAGTGGGATTCCGCTGCAGCCAGGACCGTTCAGTGTTACCAGAGGGTGACGGCACTGCCGGAGTCAGGCGCGGATGACATCGTCTGTCTAGTGACTGCCATGCACTACAGGGGGGACTACAGCGGGAGCGTCTCCATATTGCTTTCCGCCATGGACCGGTATCCTGCGGACTGCAGGATACCCGGATATCTGGCGCTGGCGTACGATGGCGAAGGAAACAGGGCGGAGGCGTCCCGTTATGCCTCATCAGCGCTGGAAATGTATGAGCAGGGAAATCCGTCCGCGATGGATGAAGACCTGCTGTCGCGGCTGAAGGCTTTGAAATCCATGTGAGTGTATCGGCGCCTGCAGGGTTCTGGATGCTTGTGACGGAGCACAAGCATCCGGTGATGCCAACAAAAAACCACCTCCGCGAAATTTTCATTGGCGATGCCTGCGCAATTCGTGCTCCGGCATGGTTGAAAGAGTACAGAATAATACATGTAGACAGAGAACGGCACGAGCGGGGACTAAGGATGCCGGTGCAGAGATGTAATAGTACCGCTTATTCGGGAAATGGAGAGGATTGTTCATGAGTGCTTCGGTGATGAGTCTGACAGGATATATCCTGATTGGTACAGGCGTTGTGTTTTTTATATTGACGCAATGGGTCCTCAACCGGTGGGTCAAGGCCTATGAGGCGGAACAGAGGGGGAATGGATATGACGGATAAACGTAGAAAAATACTTCTGATCACAGCGATCATGGCTGTGGCTGTCATTGCTTTTGCGCTGCTTTATTCTTTGCCGCAGGGCGGAGCCTTTCTTTACAGAGACAGTATCCGGCGCGCGGAGGAGGCCTATGCAAAGGGCGATTATGAGACCGCGATCCTGCGCTATAAGGATGCGATCGAGGCCGATGAGACTTCGGTTACAGCATATGAAGGCCTGTCAAACACGTATGTGGCGACAGGGCAGTTTGAGATGGCCAGAAGTACACTGTGGACAGGCTATCAGAGGACGAACAGCAAGAAGCTGTATACACTGTGGTTCCACTTTTTTGATGCACACCCGGAGGTGCTCAACATGGGAGGAGCGCAGAGTGATATATCCGCGGACAAGGATAAGGACCAGGATCCATCCCGGACGCCGGGGCTTGATGAAATCGATGCTGAGCTGCCGCGGATCAGCATGACCGGCGAGATCATCGATGCCCAGACCGGAGACCCTGTCAACGGGATCACACTGCAGTTCCGCGCGGAAGGGGACCAGACCGGAGATGTGCTGGCAGTCGGGGAGACCGGGTCGGACGGAAGCTATGAGACAGAACTTCCGGCGGGAACCTACACGGTGGAACTGGGAGGTTCCGGCTATATCACTGAATATCGCGACATTGAGATCGCGGAGGAGGAAACAGAGGCAGAGGAAGACTTTGTCCTCACAAAGGAGCTTTCGACCGGCGAGGCCAGGATCGTTCTGGAATGGGGAAGCAGCCCTTCGGATCTGGATTCGCATTTGACCGGAACAACCGACAGCGGCAGGGCAATCCATGTATATTACAGTGACAAATCCAGTTCAGATGGGAACGGACCGATCGCGGACCTGGATCTGGATGATACGGACTACTATGGTCCTGAGACGACCACCATTTATAACCTGAACGGAACTTATGAGTTCTATGTGCACAACTTTAATCCCTCGACCGGGACACTGGAAGGGAGCGGTGCAACGGTCAAGGTCTATCTGCCCGGGCAGTCGGTTCAGACCTATCATGTCAGCGGTGGACAGATCAATGGAGACATGTGGTATGTCTGCACGATCGACCACGGTGTCCTGAAAAGCGCCGGCGGATCAGGCGGTTCTTCGCCGGATTCAACCGGTGACAAGCCCGGAGGTGAAGGCAGCAGCCGGAATGCGCCGGAACGCATAACAATGGAGTCAGTGGGACTTCCCTATGGCCTGTACGAGGGCTACAAGAACAATACAGGAGATGGTGCCATAGAGGCATCTCTGCTGCTCAATGATGATATGACTTACCATCTGGAATGCATTTTCCCCCTGTTCGGGGAGAACTACGACAGTGACCGGTATACATACACGGGAACCTATCGTGTCGACCGTGTGGATGGCAGCGGAGCGGCAGTTCTGCAGTTCGAAAACAATGTGCAGGATTTTGAGATGAAACAGAAGGACTTCGGACTTGACTGTGAATACTTTTTCGTAAATTATCCTGCAGATTATGAAAACTAAAAGGAGAGAGATGATATGACGACTCTTGAGATCGTACTTATGATCGAGCTGGTTCTGCTTGCAACCATAGCGATCGTATTGCTGATCGCGCTTCTGCAGCGGGACAGACAGGACCAGCGCGGAGGCTGGAACAGCTATCCTTCGCCGCAGGTGACCCGGATATATGACCTGTATGAACCGGATCTGCGCGGGAACGATCAGACATTCCGCCCCGGCCGCGCGGAGTGGAGAGATCATCCTCGCGCCGTAAACTCCCGAAGATCTGCAACGGGAGGATATCCCTCCGAGTCCATGACATACCGGAGCCCTGCGCATCGTTCCGCTTCGAAAACGGATCATCGCGTTCATTCAGGACCTGCACCTATGCGGCAGGTTAAAAAGACAGTCATAACCCCGGGGGTGGGTAAGAACAATGCCGCCTTCATGAACCAGGCAGCGCCGTCTGAGAGAACCTCGCATGACAGCCCTCGCTGGCGCGTTGGCTTTATGGAAATGTCCTCGGGACGAAGGGTATCCAGGGACTTCAGGGATCACCTCATCGTGGGCCGTATTATGAACTCCACCATGAATTCCGGCAGATTATATCTGAGCATGGATGCAACCGTGAGCCGGTCCCAGTTCTGCCTCTATGTGACGGACAAGGGAATCATGTTGGAGAACCTTTCCAACGTGAACATTACCAGAAAGAACGGTCACCCTGTCTGGCAGCCGGTCCTCCTGGAGGAGGGCGATATCCTGCAGCTCGGCAGGATGCAGTATATGGTGAAGGAAATCAGACCGGCGGCATAACAGGGAATAGTAAAAGAACATGAACAATCCAGTGCCTTTGATCATCATCATCGCGGTCCTCTCCTGTGCGGCCGCGGCAATCACTCTGGCTGTCAGCAGCAATCGAAAAAAGACAGCGATGAAGGAGTTGAAAAACGCGGCAAAAAAGCTCGTCAAGGAGCAGAGACTTAACGACAGCCTGATCGAAAAAAAGAATAGAAAAACGCAGGAACGATATCGCATGATCATCGCCCTGTCCTGGAAGGAAAATGAGAAGGTCTCGTATGTCTTTGATCCATCTGAAGGCGTGCGGATCGGGCGTCAGCCGGAGGGCAATCAGGTCATGATTCCGGATGATGAAGTATCGATGCAGCACTGTGTTTTTTACCGCCATGGCAATGATCTGCTGCTGGAGGATCTGCGGTCAACGAACGGGACTATGGTGATACACGGCTTTCAGAAAAGCTGGGTGCGGGGCAGGACGAAGGTCTATGACGGCGACAGGATCCTGATCGGAAATAAGCAGATGCTGGTCAACGTCTTCTGGATCGATTCCGCCTTTCTGTAGAAACATTGTTACAGCTCAGATTGTCTCGAGATACTTGAAAAGTACTGAGTACGGAGGTCATTACAGCCAATATGATTCTGCTGATCTACAATAAGAAAATCTGCAGGGAGGAACTGCTTCCGAATATCTACGATACTGACTACCGCGTGAGGCTCCACAGAAGTATCTATAATCTGCAGGAGGACATCACGCTGCAACTGGAGCGGGCGGCAGCCGGATGGACCCTCCGGGGAAGCCGCGATTATCAGGTGCTGGCAGATAAGATCCCTGTCGGGAAGATGCTCCTGAAGGGTGAGCAGATCCTGCAGATCATGACCAGACATCAGGAAAAGCTGACGATCATGACATCGGATGTTCCGATCACTTTCCGGGTCATGGAGAAGTATGATATCTCCCGGCAGGGTGATATTACCATCGGGGCAACGAGCGACAATACGATTTGTTACAACTTCATGGGGCTCACCAGTGCCTCGCACGCATTACTGCGGCGGCAGCATGACGGCTGGTATATCGTGGACAACAGCAGAAACGGCGTTTTCATCGGAAACCAGCGTGTCTATGGATCCAGAAGGCTCAGCTATGGAGAGCAAATCGATATTTTCGGCCTCCATATGATCTTTATGGATCCGCTGATGCTGGTCGGGAACAACTGTGGCGAGCTGTACATCGATGAAAACAGGCTGGCCCCGCTGCGGATCGACCCGCCCGCCGTCCATGATAATACAGAGCAGGGTAACGGGGCAGCGAAGTCAGAGAACTGGTTTAATCGTTCTCCGCGAGACCTTCCCTCTCTGTACAGAGAGCCGATCGAAATAGAAGCGCCGCCGGCACCCCGCACGCAGAAACAGCGGCCGGCTTTTATGGTCATCGGACCTGCCTTTACCATGGCTATTCCCATGTCCCTGGGATGCATGATGAGTGTGATCGCTTCCCAGATTTCCGGACGAAGCTCAGGCGTGTTTATGTACACCGGCCTGATCACAGCTGTCGGCGCAGCGGTGATCGGAGCCATCTGGGCGGTTCTCAATTTAAACTATACCAAAAAGGAGCTGGCGGAGGACGAGGAGCAGCGCTTCAACGCCTACAGCAACTACCTGGTGGAGGTCGCGGAAAAGGTGCAGGAGCAGTACCGCCACAACACTTCCGCCATGAACGCGATTTATCCTTCCGCGCAGCAGTGTGTCCGTTACGGCCGTCAGGAGCACCGCCTGTGGAACCGCAACTTTACGCATGCGGACTTCCTCTATACAAGGCTTGGTCTGGGGGACAGCCCCTTCCAGGTGGAGATCTCTGTCCCGAAAGAAAAATTTTCACTGGTCAATGACACGCTTTTAAAGAAGCCTCAGGTGATCCGGGACCAGTACAAAATGCTTCACCAGGTCCCGGTCGGCGTGGATCTGATGAAACATGCCCTGATCGGTATCGTGGGCGGCGCGGAGAAACGCGGCGCTCTGCAGATGATGCATACAATTGTGGCGGGCATCACAGCCGCGCATTGCTATACAGACGTCAAACTGGTTTTTATCTACCGCGAAGAGGAATATGCCACACTGGAAGACTGGGAGTGCATGCGCTGGCTTCCCCATGTGTGGTCGGAGGACAAGAGCACCCGCTATATGGCGGCAAATGAGATAGAGATCCGCGATATTTTCTTTGAATTATCGAACGTTTTAAGGACCCGGCTGGAGAAGAGCGGCGGACAGGGCACTCGAAAGGCCGGGATCGCAAAGCCTCACTATGTGGTCTTCGTATCAGATCCTTCCATTCTGGAGGGAGAACTACTCAGTAAATATATCTATGATGCGCAGCCTGAATACGGACTGACGACTTTTCTGATGGTTGAATCGGTGGAACAGCTCCCCAATGCATGTGAAACCGTAATAGAGAACGATCAGTTCTTCACGGGCATCTACAACCTGATGGATATGCAGGAGGAGAAAAGACACAAGTTCACGCCCGATTCCATCAGCAGGCAGGAACTGGAGGATTTCGGTCGCCGTCTCTCCAATATTCATGTGCGGGAGGTTGAGTCCAACAGTGAGATCCCGTCCGGCATCAGCTTCTTTGAGATGTACGGGGTCAACACACTGCAGGAATTCAATGTGCTGGACCGCTGGCGCAAAAACAGAAACTATAACAGCATGAAGGCACTGGTCGGCCGCAAGGCGGGAGGGGCGGACTGTTATCTCGATATTCACGAAAAGTTTCACGGACCGCACGGCCTGATCGCCGGCACGACAGGATCCGGAAAATCCGAGACACTGCAGACTTATATCCTCTCGCTAGCGATCAATTTCAGCCCGGAGGATGTCAGCTTCTTTATCATCGACTTCAAGGGCGGCGGAATGGCCAACCTGTTTTCGGGTCTCCCTCATCTGGCGGGACAGATCTCCAACCTCTCCGGCAACCAGGTCCGCCGCGCCATGATCAGCATCAAGAGCGAAAATATGCGCAGACAGCGTATCTTCGCGGAAAACGGTGTCAATAATATCAATCTGTACACACGGTTATACAAGAGCCACGAGGCTTCCATTCCTGTCCCGCATCTGTTCATCATCATCGACGAATTTGCGGAACTGAAGCGGGAGGAGCCTGAGTTCATGCAGGAACTGATCAGCGTCGCCCAGGTGGGACGTTCCCTTGGCGTGCATCTGATCCTGGCGACACAGAAACCAAGCGGTACCGTGGACGACAACATCTGGTCCAACTCAAAATTCCGTCTGTGTCTGCGTGTACAGGACCGGCAGGATTCCATGGATATGCTCCACCGTCCCGATGCCGCCTTCCTTACCCAGGCCGGACGCTGCTTTCTGCAGGTCGGCAATGATGAAATCTTTGAACTGTTCCAGTCGGGATACAGCGGCGCCGTTTATACGGAGGGAGAGGGCAAGAGCAGTGCGGCGGCTTCCATGATCGGACGGACCGGCAGGGCTGACCTGGTCGGAGCCCGCAAAAAACGCATTGTGGTGACAGATAACGCTACAGCAGCCGGACAGACCGGGGCGGCCGGGGGAACAGAAGCCGGCCCTGCGGGGGTCTCCAACCTGACAGCAACGGTTGGCGCACCGGCCAAATCTGCGGTCAAGGAGAAGACGCAGCTGGATGCTGTGATCGAATACCTTTCCCAGCTTGTCAAAAGGGCCGGCTATCGGCAGAGTGATCAACTCTGGCTTCCTGTCCTGCCCCAGACACTGTATCTGCAGAACCTGAACGAGATGGAGGCGCTGACGGATCCCGGTTATGCAGACCTGTGTTTCGATGGCCGGACATGGCCGGCTTCGGCGGGTGAAATACTCCCTGAGGAAAATCAGTTCAGGGAGGGAGACAGAGTTCGCTGTCATCCCGGAAAATGGTCGCTGGAAACGGTGATCGGTCTGTATGACGACCCCGAGCAGCAGGCACAGCGCCCGATGCACATCAGTTTTTCCGACGGGGGCCATATGGCATTATGCGGCCAGGTCGTCAGCGGTAAGAGTACCTTCCTGCAGACCATGATCTTCGGCCTGATCAGCCGATACTCACCGCAGGCCCTTCAGCTGTATCTGCTGGATTTCTCCAGCAATCTGCTGGGATGTTTCGCGAATGCACCCCATGTCGGCGGTATTGTGACAGAGGTACAGGAGGACCGCCAGGAAAAGTTTTTCCATATGCTGAGCACACTTATGGACGAGCGGCGCACAGCCCTGCAGGGCGGTAACTTTTCCCAGTATGTCCAGGCCTATGGAATGAAGCTTCCTGCCATCCTGGTCGTGATCGATAACTTTGCCGGCTTCCGCACAAAAACGAATGATAAATATGACGATGTTCTGCTCAGACTTTCCCGCGAGGGTGTCGGATACGGTATCTACATGGTCGTATCCGGTGCAGGCTTTGGCATAAACGATATTCCGTCCAGAATCGGTGACAATCTTCGATCGATCGTCTCCCTGGAGCAGCCGGATAAGTTCAAGTATATGGAGATCATTCGGCGCACCCATCTGCAGCTGATCCCGGAGACCAATGTCAAGGGAAGGGGGATTGCAGTCATTGACGACCGTCCTCTGGAATTCCAGACAGCCCTCTGCATTGAGGCGGAGGATGATTTCTCCCGAGGCCAGAAGATCGCCGCCGTCTGTGACAGGATGAAAGCAGCCTGGAAGGGAGAACCTGCCCGCAGGATCCCGGAGATTCCGGAAAATCCGACGCTCCGGATCCTTAAGGAGGATTACCGCTACCGCCAGGCCCTGCAGGATCCGGGAAGACTGCCGTTCGGCTACTTTGCCCAGGATGCCTCTATTGCGTCAGTCTCCCTGCGCCACACATATTGCTTTATGATCACAGGTCGTGCCAGGACAGGTAAGACCAACCTGATGCGCCTGCTGCTGCATGCGGCAGCGGCGGCACAGCCAGACGGAAATCTGCAGACCGCAGGTGCAGATGCTGCGGAAGCAGGAACCAGGGCCGCACAAATCGTCATATTTGAGAAGAAGACCGGGTCCTTCACGGATTTCGAGAAGCCCGCGATGGCAATCGGCGCCCGTTATGTTTCTGATTCGAAGGAGATCTATGAATATTTCAGTGAGCTGCTCCCGGAGTTTGCCCGCCGCAACAAGATCAAGCGCGGTCTCATCGAACAGGGAATGGATGAAGATGACGTTGCGCGCAGAATGATGCAGGAACCGCCGATCTATCTGTTCATTGCGGATATGAATGATTTTATGACCATGGTCTACAAGCGCGACCAGGGGGCGGGCGACGTGTCGGGATTCCTGGAAAACATTATGGAGAAGGGTTCCCTGCATAACATCTTCTTCTTTGCCTGCCTGCGGGTTGAAGATGACATGGCCCTTCGCGGCTACCGTGCATACAACCATTTCAGTTCCTATAAAAAGGGAATCCACCTGGGCGGCAACCTTCAGGGCCAGAAGATCTTCAGCTTCCAGAATGTACCGTACAACCAGCAGTCCAGGGCTCAGAAGAAGGGCTTCGGCTACATGGCATCGGATGAAGAGGAAGGCGTCGGGATCGATGTCGTTGTTCCGCTGGCGAAGTGAAAACTGTGAAAGACTGATGATGATCATTCGAGGGTACTTATGAATATTGCACAACTAAAAACAAAGATAACAGCAGCGGATATCTATCTGCGCGGTGCGGTTGTATCACGTCATGGGCGTGCCTGTCTCAAACAGGGCAGAAATGTTGTTTATATAGATGGCTGCTCATCTTCTATGGAAAATGATAGTATTTGCCTCCGCTTTGCAGGAAATGTCACTGCTAGAAGTACTTGTGTCAGATCCATAAGAGAAATAAAAGATGATGGAATATCGTCTGGCCGGGGATCTGGTCTGAAACAAGGTCTCGATATCCAGAAGATGATCAAGCAGATGAATACGTTGGACAGAGAGTATTCCTATGTGCAAGAGCATCTCACAATGTGGGAAAAGAATGCCGATATCACGAAAGCGCACAATCTTTCAGCAAATGAGATGATTCAGTTTCTGGAGAAAATACAGGAAAAAAAAGATTCTTTGTACAAAAAGATGGATGACCTGCGTTTGCAGAAAGAGTTACTTGAAGAAAAACGTCGGGAAGTGGAAGAAGCAGAGAATCATGATAATGATAAACGTTATATAGTAGCTGACTTGTGGGCTGAGCTGGAAGGAGAGTACGAATTCACCGTTTCCTATTATGAACCAAAGGCTTCCTGGCAGCCAAGATTTGAAATCTCCGTGCAGGCGATGGATCAGCCGATGACTGTAAAAATGAGAGGGATTGTAACACAGGAAACAGAGGATAATTGGGAGAATATTGCTTTGCGGCTTTATTCGGGTAATCCGAATATGACCAATGAACGGCCAGTGCAAAGGCCACGTTATCTTTATGTAAATGCTTATAATGAGTTTCGTTATTCAGGAAACGTCATGGGGACGACTGTATTGCATACAAACGCTAAAGGGAACACGGAAACAACAACATTTCTGGGTGCCATGGAAAGCAGCCCGGATGAAATGTTAGAACCGCTGCAATTGAAAGAAAACAAAGCAAACATGCAACCGACCATGATGGAATATGTTCTGAGCGAAAAATGGGACATAGATAATGGAAAAAGCGGAAATCTTGTGAATATCCGGTCTTATCCAATGGAAGCAGCCTATGTATGTGACGCAGTTCCGCGCCTGAGACCTGAAGTTTACCTTGCTGCTATTGTTCAAGGAGAAGATATATCAGAAACATTTTCCGGAAAGGCATCTGTTTACCTGGAAAACAATTATGTTGGAGAAGTCCAACTTGGGGAGAAGAGTGTAGAACCGGAAGTGACGATACCCCTGGGACGGGATGGACAGGTTTCTGTGCAGTATAAGCTTATACGTCAGAATACATCCAAAAAACTCCTGACGGGACAGGTTCGAAAAGAATACGCATTCGAAATCCAGATTAAAAATGACAAGCCATACGAAATGAGATTTCGGGTTTATGACCAGATTCCTGTCTCACGCAATAGTGCCATCAGTGTCGAGCCAATTAACCTGGCGGGAGCTGAGCTGAACCAGAATACGGGCGAACTTAGCTGGAAAATGGTGATCGGTGCGGGAGAAACACGTACACTGTGTGTGTCTTATAGCATCTCCCATCCGAAGGATCAGCCTGTCTTCGAAAGATATACCTAAAGGGAAGGGTGAGACAAGAAACTGCCAATCAAGACAGAAAACGGATTGCAGCGTGAAGGTGCGAAAATGATCTCAATGTTGATTGCGGATGGATATGCGAAGGAACGCAGAGCCATCTCGTTGGAAGCGCATGAGCAGGCGGCGCGCCATACAGAAGAATATTGGAAATGGCTGGAATGTGCGGATGAGCGGGAATTGAAAGCGCTTATTGAGCAGGATCCCCGCCTGCAGCTGGCCTGCATGGATATTACCATGCAGGATGCTGTGGAAATGGCAAAGCAGGTCCGTGCCCGCTCATCGGAGACCTATATGATCATCATAGCGGATATGAAGACTTCACCTACGGTCTATATGCGGCCTACGATCGGAGCGGAATCCCTGCTGCTGCGCCCTCTGGATGGCACACAGATCCGTGAGGTTCTCTCCGAGGCAGTCAGTGCCTATGCGCAGCGGTTTTTAAATGCGGATGAGCGCAATGTTTTCGTCCTGGAAAACCGGGGATCCAGAGAACTGATCGAGTATGATCGCATTGCTTATTTTGAGTCCCGCGAGAAGAAGCTGTTCTGCAACACCGGGAATGAGGAGTATGCCTTCTATGGAACACTTGACCAGATGGAGGAGCAGCTGGGCGATGCCTTTATCCGCTGCCATCGCAGTTTTCTGGTTAACTGCAGGAAGATAACAAGAGTGTACCTGTCACAGAACCTCGTGGAACTGGAGGGCGGGATCGAAATCCCGCTGTCCAGAAGCTGTAAGCCGGCAATCCGTGAGCTCTTGGGAATATAAATCTGTCAGAGGTTGGCATCATGTGTGGATCTGCGGACAAATCAATCATCTTAACATTCGATGAGATCAGAATTCTCCTCTATAGTCAGGGCTTCCGGACCTGCGAAGGAATCTATATGCCGGAAAAGGAGTATACCGAGAAGGAAATCCTGCGGGCCATGCATCATATGGCCAAGCGAGGATTCTTTACGACGCTGCCCGGACTTGGGAACGATCAGGATGAGGCCCCCGGCACATTGACCGATGGCGGTGAGGGGCATGGTATCAGGCAGGAAGAGAACAATCTCTTCAATCTTAAACCTGATTTGCAGCGAATGATCCTGGCGATGGGGGCACCTGCAGGGACCTTTGTTTTCCGGCCTGGAGAGGCCTTGCCTGGCTTTCAGGAGGAGCTCTACAACGGGAAGGAGTATTTCTGTTATACGCTTCCGGATTATTATCTTGTTGCCGAGAGGGACTGGACACGCCACGAAAGTATCCGGCTCAGGGCAATGGATACGCGGACATTTCTCTCCTGGAAGGAAGAACGCGAGCAAGAGGAAATAGATAAAAACTCTAAAGAACGGTTATCCGGTGCTGGAGCTGGCCTTTCTGACGAGCAGTTCCCCGATAAGGAGCAGGAACAGATCAGGAAGCCCGCAGATGACAGTGGCGGCGAAGGAACAACCGGGGGCAATAGTCATGAGGAGACGGACTATCCGTCACTTGAGGCAATTCTGTAGGGAGAGAACGCAGGGGGAAAAGATATGATCATCATTAATGTGGAAATACCGATCATGGGGAAGGACTATGACTTCCAGATCGATGAAAACGTCCCTTTGTATGAGGCACAGGAAGAGATTGCGGAGATGATCTGCCGCAGGCAGCAGTGCAGAATGAACGGACAGGAGCACCGGTTGATCCTCTGGGATAAAAAGCGCAATCTGATGCTGCGCAGGGAGGGAACCGCTCTGGAGAACGGTCTGGAGACAGGGAGTGAACTTCTGATGGCGTAAATCACAGGTGGCAGGTGAACAGAGGCGGATTATGCCCTGGCTTTAGATTTAGGAGACCAGCGATGGAAGAACGTTTATCGTATGATGTTCATGACATGAAGAATGTGGCGGCAGAGGCAGTGAAAATCCTGCAGGAGATCCGGCAGGAACTGCGCATATCCATGAATGGACAGACGATGGAATGGCAGCGCCATATTCGGGAACTGGAACGGATCAGCCGGGGATATGAAAACCTGCTGAACGACTTGTATGCAGCCGCAAATGTATATGGGACGGCGGAAGCGGCGGCTGTGGAAACAATTGCAGAGAAAATCTGATGATACAAGAATTCGAAAAAAAGGCAGAGGGTGGCAGCTGATGCGAAAAATGAGTGATACAGCAGATAAGCTTGGTTTTTTATTCGGTCAACTGCACCGGACATTACAGCAGAAAAACGGAAGGTTGTCCTCCTGGACAGGAAGCGCCGCGGAAGTTTTCGCCGAGAGGGAAAACAACCTCTATACAGAGGCGGCGGAAGTGTTGGAGCACTTGAGTGAGGAAAATTTAGGCGGGGGAGGGGCAGAATCAATATGACCGCAGGAAGAAATTGTCTGCCGGACGAAAAATGTATGGAGACCGCTGACAGGCTCAGGACTGAAGTATTGAATCCTGTAGGAGATACGATAGATATGCTCCGCAGCAGCTGGACTGGAGATGAGGCATCACAATTATTCCGGGTCCGTATGGAGATGCATTTTCAGAACCTGGCCGAGGCACAAAGACTCATCAGGGAAGCTGCTGCCGGTATGTCTTCTTTGAATGACATCGTGCGCACCGGGCGTGGTTGATCAGATGCAGGTGGTTTGTCAATCAAGACTGCGTGAGCGGTATCTGTTATCCACGGAAATATGCAGAGACGATTGAAGGGCAGAGATAAAAATGGGACAAATCGATTTACGAATCATGGAGGCGGCATCTCAGGAATTTGCACACCATGCTGCAATGACTTTGGCATTGCAGCAGCAGATCGTCTTCTTAATGGACGAGAGCCGGAGAATATATACTTCCGCACAGCAACAGAAGCAGATTGGCTCGGGAGAAGAATTTGAACATCTCCCGGCAGGCGGGGCTCTGCGTCAGGCGGCAGAAATTCTCGAACGGGAAGCCCGCTCTCTGGACAGGGCCTGTGAAACATTGGGTCAAGTGCTTGATCTGTACAGAAAGGCCGAACGGCAGGCCCGTGACATTTTTGACGGGGAATATGCCGTTGTGCCGAGGACTGAGTTTGGAACAAGCCATTTTGAAAATCTTCAGCCGTATGAGCTGCTGATTCCCATCTCCGGAGCGGATTGGAGCAACGCTGACACGGCTGTTTTATAGACTGAAAAAGCGCATAAATATAGTCAAAAGAACAGGGCGTTTTCAGAAGGAGATAATAAAAATGTTGTTTTGTAAGAACTGCGGAAAACAGCTTCCGGAAGGAGCGAAGTTCTGTGAGCATTGCGGCGCGCCTCAGATGATGATGCCCGGGGGGCAGTCAGACAGGGAAAACCAGCAGGGATCATTGAACAGCTCTTCCGGGGAGAAGAAAAAGCAGGGGTATCTGGATGAATCCTATCATTCTCATGCAGAGCAGCATACATTGGGACAGGAAGGTACTCAGACGTTGAATTCACCCCACATGGCGACGGATGGATCTTCCAAAGTTGGCGAACCGGGGATGCAGGACGCTGCCTTTGAGGCGGCTTTTCAAGAGACTGTAAATATCAAAGACAGTAAAAAGAAATCAAAGCCTGTAGGGGCAATCATTGCCGGAATCGTTGTGGCAGTACTTGCGGCTGCATTTTTTTTGATGCCCTCCGGTTGGTCGACAGAAGATGCGGAGGAGGCAACGCAGGCATACCTGGACTACTATTTCAAGGGAGATACTGAGAACTTTGCAAAGGTGGACCAGAATGTGACGGAGGAGGAGCTTGCCGCGCAGAATGAAAAGTGGAGAGAGGAGTCTATTGCCACACAGTTTAAAAGCGGAGTTCCAGTCACCGACGAATTAAAAGCAAGATATGCGGATTTTTACATAGGCCTTGAGAAAAAATCACATTATACGGTCGGAGATGCGAAAAAAACGGACGATGGGTTTGAAGTACCGGTCTCAGTTGAACCGATCGTGTCTCTTGTAAACGGTGAATTTGTACTGCTGGATCTTCAGCTGAATGATGAAATATCTGATGCGGAATTAAATGAGAGGTTTTATACGCATGAACTGGAGATTATGGAGAAACTGGCGGAAACCCCTGTTTATGGAGACCCTAAAGAATACACGATGCATATAACAAAGGGTGATGATGGTGAATATGCGTTTTCTGAGGATGATCTGAATCGTATTCATGACAGTATTTACCTGTGGGACAGGCACTGGACAAAGGAGAAAGCAAAAAAAGTTGTAGAAACAATTCTTGGAGCCATATATAACGAAAAGTACGCGGAGCTGGCTGAGATCTCTTTTGCAACAGAGGATGAAATATGTGATTACTTTGATATGGTGTTTTCCCCGGAACGATTAAAGGAAACTATGGATGAGCGTATAGAAGAAGAACTGCGCGAAAATGAAATAGATGAATCCTATTCCATGTCCGAGGAACTGGCAAAAGGCTTATCAAAATCAGAAAGAGATCTGCTGCATGGTACAGAATATAAGGTCCTGGGGATTGAGGGTGACGAAGAGGAATATACGGCGAAAATCAGCCTGACCCCTCTTTCACTGGACAAGGTAGATAAAGCAATCGAGGAAGGGATTCAAAAAGAGGCGGATTCAATTTCTTCTTTTGGACAGTATATGGACAGATACTATGAGATGTACATCGAAGAAACAGAGAAACTGACCAATGAAAAAGAGTTTGCTGAACCTGTAGAACGCGAACTTCATCTTCGCTTCAATAATAACAATGCATATGAAGCGGACATAGACGAGATGGTGTCTCTCTTAGAAATCTACGTGGAAAATCCGCAGGAAAGCAGCGATTCCGGGCAGGATTCTGGCGAAGACAATGAGGAGAGTGAAGAAAGCTCTGACACTGGGAATAGTGAAGTTGAGGATGCCTCGGAAGCAGGTTCAAATGCTGATGGAGAAGATATTCCTGTATATGTCGGTGACTTGAAGATCGATTTCCAGAAAACGACATTACAGGAAATCCTGGATGAAACCGGCATGGAACTGCAAAGCGACGATCAGGGAAAAACAGTGAATAAGAAATCTCTGGATCATGTATATCTCGATGCCGGCAGCGATATTGATTTTATGATCAATTTAGATAATTTTGATTCTGAAGAAACCAGACATGCAGAAGAATGTGAGGTTTATGGGCTGGAATATATGGATTATTTTGCTGAAGCCGGAAAGAGGAAGGACATTCTTTCTGTCGGCGATATATGTACCGGGGACACTTTAGAAAAAGTAAAAAAAACATTCGGAAAACCGAGCGAAGAGGGAAAAGGCTATGTCGACTATTCATTGGGGCATTACTGGATAACTTTCATGTATGACGAAGAAGATACAGTCTGGGCGATCGATATAGAAATGGAGGATTTATAAGCTTGGATCGTACAGAATAATATACAGACGATCAATATTGAACAGGTAAGAACCTGCTTTTCTCAAAGATGACAGGTATCGTTTAAAAAAAGCAGGTTAAAGGATAAGGAGGAAATGATCATGGCTTTTTGTTCAAACTGTGGCAGTCAGTTGCCTGATGGGACTCAGTTTTGCCCTAACTGCGGTGCTCCGCAGCTGAGTGGAAATGTGGATGCAGCTTATATGCAGGGAGGGGATCCTCAGAATAATCCGTATGTGAATCGGGCCCCCGCGCCGGTGGACAATGGGGGATTTGGATGGGGCCTGCTTGGATTCTGCTTCCCAATCGTAGGCCTGATCCTGTTCCTGGTATGGAATGACAGCAAACCCAGGACGGCAAAAGCAGCCGGCATGGGAGCTCTGATCTCAGTCGTGATCGGTGTTCTGTTCTATGCACTTGCCGCATGCGGCAGTATCGCAGCGGGAATGATGTTCTAAAGATGAAAAGAGGGGAAAAGAGGCCTGCACACCTCAGGCAGAGAGTGCTGCCGTGGGCCTATAAATATCTCCCGATCCTGTTTGGCTGTCACTGCAGAGCTGACAGGTCCTTCCATTTTCGAGGCAGGAAGTTCCCGGTCTGTGCAAGATGTACCGGGGAAGGAACAGGTTTTCTTTTGGCGGCGGTTACATTTTGGATCGGGCATCCATCTGTTCCGCTTCTGTTTCTGCTGCTGATCCCCATGATTCTGGACGGCGCTTTACAGCAGCGGACATCGTATGAGAGTACAAATATC
Organism: uncultured Lachnospiraceae bacterium; assembly: GCA_902781215.1. Classification (GTDB taxonomy): domain Bacteria; phylum Bacillota; class Clostridia; order Lachnospirales; family Lachnospiraceae; genus CAG-791. Next base: position 96,574 of record CACZIO010000004.1, on the reverse strand, counting down.
CGACGGTTTATTACAGGCCTCTTATTTGGATATGGGGCGACACTTCTGTTTATTCTCTCCTATGCAGCGGTTCTGAAGTATGGTTTCCGGCTGGGAAGGAAATGGAAGATGGAAGGAATTCTGAGAAAGTAGTAAGGCTATGGGCAGTAACGATATTAAGTGCAGAATCATTGAAGAAGAATTGAAAACTTTCTGGCCGGAATGGCACGCTGTAAAATGGCTTGGCGGCGGGTCATTCGGGGATGTTTTCCAGATTTATAAGGAAAGCTACGGGATCAGGGCAGAATCGGCACTTAAAGTTATTCGCATGAACGGAATCCTGAACGACTTGTACTCATCGGATCATCATGGCGGGGATATAAAGAAAGGGCAAATACCTGCACCTCTTCTAAATGAAATCCGCATCATGGAAGCTCTAAAAGGGGCACCGAACATTGTGGCCGTTGAGGACTTCCATTTTCAAGGTGATTCTCAGGAACAGACCCTGTATGTGCGCATGGAACTGCTGACCAGTTTTCAGAAGCTGCTCAGACGTAAAGGCTATTTTTCGCTCACCGATATATTAAAAATCGGGACTGACATATGTACTGCATTAACATATTGCGAAAAGAAGAAAATTATTCATCGGGATATCAAGCCTGCCAATCTGTTCGTTGATGCCTTCGGAAATTATAAGGTTGGAGATTTCGGTGCCTCAAGGCAGATGGAAACTGTACATCCAGGTTCGGAAATGACCAGTATCGGGACCATTTCATACATGGCGCCGGAGGTTTATGCATGTAAGAACTACGACAGCACCGTTGACACCTACGCTTTAGGCCTTGTTTTGTACCAGCTTCTGAATAATCGGAGACCTCCTTTCATTTCTGGTAAAGCTCCTGTTGTTTCGGCAGAAGACATAGAACGGGCAAACTATCGAAGGCTTCACGGAGAACCGATTCCGTCTATTGAAGGAGTTCGGAATGATCGCGGATTTATCGTCGACAGGGAACTGGATTTACTGGTTCAGCGGGCATGTATAGCCGAAACCGGAAGGCGGTATCAAAATGCGGGAGAATTTCAGGAAGCACTGACACGTTATTCCATTCATGGCGGTTCACAGAGCAGGCAAACAGGAAAACGCAAATCCGGAAAAGCTGTGTTTTCACAGGATAAATACTATTACACAGTCATCCGGAGGGCGGGAAAGAATGAAACCGTTTCTGCGGGTGCATTGATACCCGATCAGGTTTATCGGGTATCGGAAATCTCCTTCTCATTGATCGCAGCGGACGGAGACTTTCTCAGACTCTCAATCCGTGCATCTGGAGAGATGGGAAAAGCAGATGGGAATTCACACCCTTCAGATATTACTGATAGTTGGAAGATTGGGATCAGGGCCGGTATCCCGCTGTTGCTGGAAGAGGCCCTGTCCAATGCTAATGAGAAGGCCGCATACTATCTTGTTGTGACCAGACAGTATGCGGCAGACAGGGAGCGACTGGGCTCTTATTTGCGTTCTCAAAGCAGGTATTCTCTTCTGAATGCTGTAAGGATCAATTCATTCCGGGAACTGATGCATTATGCGGATCATAACTTAGATATACAGAATGCAGTTGATCATACAATTCAGAATACGTCCGTGTATCCGGAAGGCTTTCATGGAAACCTTTTAGAGAGAAGGCTGGGAAATGTCATAATCAGCAGACATCTTGTGTTGGATGTTGCGAGACAGTATGCGGAGCAGGGATTTCATACTGCGGTACTGAATTTTGCCAATCCGGTCACTCCCGGCGGCGGGATCCTGCAGGGAGGACAGGGGCAGGAACAGTATCTCTGCAGGATGAGTACCTTGTATAAATCGCTGACATCCCGGAAGGCTGAGAAATACTATTCCGCCAATCGAAGCCTGCTGACAGGCAGCCATCTGCCACCCCGTTTTTCGGGAACAGATCAGGTCCTGTATTCCCCGGATGTCCTTATTCTCCGGGAAAACAGGAGATTATCAGGCGCAGCCGGACGTAAGTCCTTCCGGGAGCAGGAAACATACCTGGACAAACCGTATTCAGTGGATATCATCACCAGTTCTGCGCCTTTTTTTGCTGACCGGAAATACCTGATTTCTGATGATACGCTTATCCCGGTTTTCGAAAAAAGGATCAGGAATATCTTTGAATCAGCGATTCAACATCAGGTGGAAGTAATCATTCTGGGAGCATTCGGATGTGGAGCTTTCCACAATCCGCCGCATGTAGTTGCAACTGCTTTCCGAAATGTCCTTACAGAGAGAAGGTACAAAAACGCTTTTGATGCAGCAGTTTTTGCCATGGGCAGCCAAAAGGACAGTATCAATGCAAGGACATTTGAAGCAATTCTGGGTGAATTCCCGATTTCATTGTAAGAGATAAACAAGCATGGACCTAGTTGTCAACAAGTAGGAGGACGGAAATGGCTGGGAACCAGTTGAAAATTTGGCCGGGATGGAAAATCGTCAGAGAGATTGGTGCCGGTAGTTTCGGAAGAGTCTATGAGATTCATCGTCAGAACGGTGTTCATCTGGAAAAAGCGGCTCTGAAGGTCATTCATATCCCGTCCGGTCCGGCGGACCTGATGCAGCTGCGCGCGGAAGGGGTGCAGTCGGAAAGAACAGAGGAATTTCTGGCAAGGCAGGTCGATGACATCCGCAATGAAATCGGAGTCATGCAGAAATTCGTCGGCTATTCCAATATCGTATCGTATGAGGATTATCTGATCAATAAGCATGAGGGCGAGATCGGCTGGGATATCCTGATCCGCATGGAGCTGTTGACTGCCATGTCCGACTACATGGTTAGCCATCCATTGACGGAAGAACTGATTCTGAAAATGGGAACGGATATAGCACAGGCTCTCATGATTCTGCATGGGGAGGGTATCATCCACCGTGATATCAAGCCGCAGAATATTTTTATCAATGACAGAGGCTTTTTCAAACTGGGTGATTTCGGTATCTCCAGGAGTATGCCGCAGACCGGCGGGGTTATGTCTTTCAAGGGCTCCGTTGCCTACATGGCACCGGAGACATTTGCCATGCAGGGAACAGATGCAAGGTCTGATATTTATTCCCTGGCACTTGTTCTGCACAGGTGCCTGAACGGGGGCCGGGAACCCCTGTTAAATACTCCTGATTTTACACCTACACAAAAGGATGTGGCACAGCACCGCAGGCTTGCCGGTGAGAGTCTGCCGGCACCGGCTTATGCCAGTAAGGCTACAGCGAAGGTTCTGGCTGCCGCCCTTGATCCGAATCCCGCCAAACGATATCAGACAGCTGCGCAGTTCTATCAGGCACTCATGTGGGCGGCTTCTGAAAACAGGGGAAGAAAACAGGTCATCCTGCAGCCGCCGGCGGGGGCATCCGCCAGCGGGTCTTTGAGCAGGTCCGTAAGCACGGGAAACCGGACCGGCGGTGGAACCGGTACCAGTACCGGTCGTGGTATGAGTACCGGACAGGGAAGAACAAATCTCCTGAATCGCACAACCGGCATTAATACGTCAGCAACTGGAATCCCTCCAAAAGGCACACCGGGCAATGATCTGAAAAAACGGGGGCTGATTGCCTGCGGAGTGGCGGCAGCAGGACTTCTTATGTGCGTTTCTGCCTGGCTGATGCTGGGAGGAAACAACCGGGGAGGAGGCTCCGCAGCCGGCAATAGCGTCGCGGCGTCCGGTGTGATGATCAATAATACTGCAGCAAATACGGTATCAGATGCAGGAGAGATTCCGGACGCTCCTGCGCAGGATGAACACGCGGCAGAGCAGGACACAAGAGGAGATAACGAGGATAATAATAACGAGGGTAAAGGTAACGGGCAGGAAGTATTCATTGATGATTCTGCGGCCGGTACAACGGAAATGATGACAGATGATGAGACCGATGACGATGACGGGGAATCAGGAGGCGGATCAGGCGGGGAAGTGCTGGTAAATAAGGATGTGGATAGTGATGAGGATGATTCCGTCTCCGACGCAGGTTCCGGTACATATAAGAGTGGTGACACGATTCCCGTTGAGCTGGCAGGGCATGATATTGAGTTCGGAGAGATGAAGCTAAAGGAGGTCGTTGACAAGACCGGCTATCCGGTCAAAGAAGATGACGCGGACAGAGTCGTTAATCAGAATGATATGGATTATGTGTTTCTCAGCACAGGGGATGATAATAAGGAGCTGATGATCGGCATTGAAAACCATGACAGTGATGAATATAAAAAGGTCAGTGAATGCAAGACTTATGCCGTTTCCTATGCCAATCTGGATGCTGAAGAATCCGGCTCGACAGATAAGACGGTCGTAATCGGAGGGATTCATGTCGGGAGCAGCAAGAAGGATGTTGTTCGGGCATTTGGAAGACCGGAAAGGGAATCGAATGGCGTCATGTCATTTGACATAGGTGATTATTATCTCTCTATCTTTTATGCGTACAATACGGTGTACGGTATAGATATCGCGATGTTTTATTTTTGATGATCAATAGCATATTAACAATTACCTGCTATAACATGGAAACACTTCCAACGTATTATCTAACTTATTACTGATCAGGTGAAAAAAAGAGATTCAGCAAGAGGTAGTTGACATAATAGGCAAGGTGGTTTTATGCATTGGAGATATTAAAATATGAGATATTGCATGAATTGCGGGAAGCCGCTGTCCGATGAAGCACAGTTCTGCCCGAATTGCGGACAGAAAATAGCAGCACAAAGTGCCCTGCGCGGTGAAATGGATGAAGAAGTCAATAACGGAATTACTCGGGAGACTCCTGGAGAGAACCGGTCCGGTCAGGCCCCAAATGCTGCAGTAAAAAACGGGGTGACCAGAGACAGGGCCGTAAAAATACTGTTGCTTTTCGTACTGCTTTTCTTTGCTAATATTGTAAGTTACATAGCGGACGGGGAAAGTTCGGATCCGGAGATGATGGTTGTATACAGCATTGCTGCGCTGATAGATCTTCTGATCTGTACAATAGCGATGATGATTGTTCCGCTCATATACCGTAGTGTATGAAGAGTTTTTTAATGAGAGTTGTTGATTACTTTGTATATCACATAATAGATTTAGTTTGTAGCCTCTGGCAGCCTCATTTTTAGTGGCACAATTTATCAAAGGCCTAAGATAACAGCAGGTTCTCCGCATGGAGAAATCAGTAAGTCAACTGTTTCCGCACGGATTTTTGCAGTGACAGAAGCTCTGCTCATTATTTGAAAAGTATTGTTCAGGAAACTTCCGGTCCGTATCAGGCCGGGAGTTTTTGGTTAATAAATGATATGAAGTTTGATTTTGCAATCTGTCGCAGGAGAAATGCTGTTTATCGGGGAAGGAATACGATAAAAAACCTGTGTGATAGAATAAAGTAAGTTCAGTGAACTATAGAAACGAACCGATCCATGAGCTCCGGAGCTTTTCCACCTTATTCTTTTAGAAAAAGAGAGGAAATGCTATACTGTTACATAACGAAGTATAAGCATACTATATAATGATATAAGAAGGTTTGTGAAAAATCCTGGTAAGTAATTGGGAGGCAGGCATGGCAAAAGTGATTGCAAATGAACTTGAGCGGTTTCGACAGGATATCCGTGATATAGATCGGAAGATTCATTCCATGGAAGAGACTGGCCGATCTATGTTTGAAGAGGTGCAGGCGCTCACAGGCATGTGGGAGGGCAGTGCCCATGATACATACCTGACTCAGTTCCAGGCGGACTCTGAAAACATTAAGCTCGCCATACAGAATCTGAAGGAATACAAGAAGAGCATGGAGGAAGCCTACCGGAAGTTCCAGACCTGTGAGCGGCAGGTCGCGGAGACGATCAATCAGGTTCGTATTTAAGGGGAAGCGGCAGCGTGCAGACCGGAGGTACAAAAAATGGATAATATTATGATCAAGGTTTCTACTGAGGCACTGCGGGATAAGTCGGTAACGGTGGACGGATTGATCAAAAATCTGAACCAGCAGTACGAAGATCTTTACAGGCAGATCAAAAGTGTTTCTGCCTACTGGAAGGGCGAGGCATCTGTCAAAAGTATGGAGCAATGTGAAAAGGATAAGAAGCTGGTGCTGGCTGTGCTGCAGAGACTAAAGGAGTATCCGGAGGATCTTCGAGAGATTGCGGGGATATATGATGTTGGAGAAAAGGGGGCCCAGGACAGTACATCGTCTCTTCCCTTTGATGTGATTGTATAGAGGGAGGTTCGTTATGAGTTCGAAATGGATGATCGAAATGAACTACCAGAGGTCGCTTCATCAAGCCGAACAGTTGGATACACTGGCAGAGCAGATTAAAAAAGTGGGGATTACAGAGCTGAATCAGGCGAAGTCTGCAGAGGCTGCAGGGTGGAAAGGTGAAAATGAAGCTGCGATGAGAAAAAAGACAGAGCGGCTTCAGGAGAATGTGAAAGCGACGGCAAAGAGCCTGAAGAATATTGCCTCTACGATACGGACTATTGCGACCAACACATACAATGCCGAGATGAGAGCATGGGAAATCGCCCACAGGAGGACATACGGAGGCTGACGACTAATAACAGTCATTACGGAGGTACAGGATGAGCAGCTTTTCTATAGAACCTGATAAAATCAATGCGGTTGGATCAAATATGGATGACATTGGCAGGGAACTGAAGCAGATCAGCCGGGAGATTGAAATAATCAAAAACAGCCTGGATCTGGCAAGCGGAAGTACGGAGTTCATCAGGACAGCCATGTCACGAGTCCAGAACAGTCTGCAGACAGAGGCTTCCGGATCTAATGCCATTGGAAATGCGCTGCGGGAGGTCGTGCGCCTGTATGATCAGGCGGATAAAACGCTCGCCGGGATGGAAGTCCAGGGGAACCACTCACTCCTTGAACGCGGGAGAGGTCTGCTGCAGAAGATTCGCGACTGGATTCGGCGCCTGCTGGAACTGATTGGAATCGTCCCCGGCGGCAGCAATGGAGACAGTGCTTATGTCGGAGACCCTGTGAATGCCTGTACGGGTAATTATGTGAGTGATATCCGGGAACTGTGCTTTTCCGGAGAGACTGCGCTGGCATTTATCCGCCATTATAATTCCCTCTATCTCCAGGACGGCCCCATGGGAAAGGGGTGGACACACAATTATGAAATATCGCTGGAACAGGGAGATGGAACTCTGGACCTCATATTGGGAAATCAGTGGAGGGAACGGTTTTCATATGAGGAAAGCGGAATCTATATCAGCAGGCATAACAGGTTTGACTGCATTTCCCTGCAGGAATCAGAGGACGGAGATATCCGGGAATATATCTATATACATGAGAGCGGACAGACCTATTATTTTGATACGGAAGGGCATATCACACGGATCAGCATGCCGAATGGGAGAGGGATAGATTTTTCTTATGAGGACGGCAGGCTGGTAAAGGCACAGGACAGTGGCAGCAGGGCCTTTTTCTACCATTATGACCCGGAGGGGCATCTTACACAGGTCATGGATCATACCGGACGAACCATTTCCATGGAATACCTTTCCGGGTGCCTTGTCGGAGTGATTTCCGCGGACGGCCGCGGCAAGAATTATACCTATGATGAAGCCGGGCGTCTGGAGGGTATCACCGATCATTCGGGGACGATGGTGATCTGGAACGCGTATGATGAAGAAAACAGAGTCATCATGCAGAAGCTTCCGAACAATACAACCATGTCATACGAGTATAATGGGGATGAGGTTACTGTAACAGACCGGAATGGAGCTGTTACGACATACCGTCACAATGATTTTTTCCAGATCACTGATATTATATGCAGCGATGGAACAAAGTCGTATGTATATGATGAAAATCACCAGAGGACAGAGGCTGTTTACCCGGACGGCGGAGTTTACAGAAAAGAGTATGATTCCGAAGGTAATATCGTCTGCCTGACAGATCCCGAAAATAACCGGGTAGAGATGCAGTATGTGAAGAGAGGACTTCCTTCGCAAATCCGTGAAAAAAACGGTGGAATCAGCCGCATGGAGTATAATGCTGACGGAAACATTATTATCCATGAAGACGCGATGGGAAACGTAACGCATTTCGAATATGAGCAGGGGCTGTTGTCTGCAGTGATTCACCCGGATCAGTCCCGGGTTTCTTTTGAGAGAGATGAAAACGGCAATATTGTACGCCGCACGGATGAGACAGGGCGAGTCACTGAGTTTTCTTTTGACGAAGCGGGGCGTATGGTTCAGATGACAGAGCCGGGCAGTGCAATATGGCAGTATAGCTATGATCCATGTGACAGGATACTGTCTGTCACGAATCCGGCAGGAGATACCCGTGCATATACTTACAGCGACACGGGAAAGATTTCTGCGATCGAGGATTTCGATGGCTCGGTTCGTCAATGGTCCTATAATGAACTGGATCTGGTCAGTTCCTATGTGGACAGGAATGGTGCTGTGACAACCTATTCTTATGATGAAAACGGGAACCTCTCTGAGATTGACATGCCGAACGGCGGAAGAATCCGTCATAAGTATGATGGATACAATCGTCGGATATCTACCGTGGATGAACTGGGACTGGAAACGTCTTATGAGTATGATCCTGCCGGAAGGCTGATCCGTGAAAAGAGCGGAGATTATACAAGGACATTGGAATATGATCTGTGCGGACGTCTTCTGAAGCGGACAGAAAAAGACGGCAGCTCCAGCAGTGTGACGTATGATGGCATGGGCAATATTACACGGATGGTCAGGGCAGACGGCAGCAGCTTTAGCTATGAATATGATCTTAACGGCAGATGTATCAGGAAGACAGATCCAGCGGGCTGCGTGACAGAATATGACTATGACTGCATGAGCCGCCTGGTTGAGATCAGGCGGTCCGGGATGTTACTGCAGGGCTATACATATTATGCGGACGGGCAGGTGAAAACCGTTCGGTCTTCGCAGGGAGAGGGCCGGACCTGTTTCTATGACGAGGCAGGTGACCTGATCCGCACGGTGTCGGAGACAGGGTATTCGATGGATTACGAATATGATTGTCTGCACAGGCGGACCGCTATGCGGGATTCCTGTGGACGTACCGTGTCCTACGTCTATGATGCAGTGGGAAATGCAACAGAACGAGTGGACGAGAATGGGAATATAACTTTTTACAGATATTCCGCATCGGGAAAACTTCTGGCTGTAGAGAATGCGGATAGTGTCCTTGCGCAGTACGAGTATGACGAAATGGACAGGCTGTCCCGGCTGCTGCAGGGGGATGGAGCAGAGATGAGAGTGACATCCCTGGAGCGTAACGCCAGAGGACAGCTGACAAAAATCACAGATGCCGCAGGCTGTGAGGATCGTTATACCTATAATGAATATGGTCAGATGATTCTGCATGAAACACCGGAAGCACTCCACACCCGATATACATACGATGAACTCGGTCGTACAAAGAGCATACTCTATGATGATGGAAGAACTGTGCAGTTCACGCATGATGCCATGGGGAGAATGACCGGGATGGAGGACTGGAACGGGCACATGGATGTGGACTATGATTCCATGGGACGCCCTGTCCGGATCCGAAATGCTGCAGGCAAAGAAATGCTCTATCAGTGGGATGAAGCGGGACACAGAACAGGAATGCGCTATCCCGACGGGAAAGAGGTTTTCTTCCACCGTGATCCTGCAGGGAAACTGGCGGAAATCGATTCGGAAGCCGGGGTGATCCGCTACACGTATGATGACGCCGGACGGATTCTGACGAAGAGAGCGGAGCAGGGAATGGTCGAATACGGCTATTTGCAGGACGGGCATGTCGGGACGATCACATATTCAGACAGCGAGGGAATACTGTCCAAGCTGTCCCTGTCCTATGACGCCAGCGGTAATGTAAAGGAGAAGGTCCTAAACAACGCAAAGGACGGGTCGGAAAAAAGAACATCCTATGAATACGATACATATGGAAGGCTCACGGCAGTTTATGAGGATGGGAATCCGGTGAGGGCCTATGGGTATGATGTGTTTGGAAACCGGGTTTTTGAACAGAGACAGGGCGAGCGGATCGTCTCTGAATATGACAGATTGAATCAGCTGATCCGTCAGACGGTAAAAAGAGAGACTGACAGAGAAGACAGGGAAATCCTCTGGACCTACAACAAGGATGGCAATGCAGTAACGTTCCAGGGTGAAAATACGTCTTATCAGCTGGACTATGATTCGGCGGGAAAGCTCGCAAGAGTATTTGATGACAGAGGGAACGTTGCTTCATATGTTTACGATGGACTCGGGATGCGGTATGCAGAGACCGGGAATCGGGACGCACAGTCTGTGAGAAGGGCGTATTTTAACGATTTTACGCAGGAGCACAGCCCTCTTGTATACACCGAAGAGAGCGGGTATAGCTCGGATTATATTTATGACGGAGAACTTGCCGCAGCGCTGCGGGATGGACAGCAGTATTTTTATCATTGTGATCAGCAGGGGAGCGTCCTGCGTTATTTGAGTGACAGTCATTCTGTGCAGGAATACTGTTATGATGAATTCGGAAGAGATGTGCTCGGAACTGCAGGACATGGACAGCCTTTTGGTTATACAGGTCTGCCTTACGATTCAGCGATGAATTGCTGGCATACACCCGCCAGGTCTTATTCGCCGCTGGCCGGCCGGTTTCTGCAGAGGGACGAGGAGCGATATATCCATATCGGGCAGCCGCAGTCAATCAATCTGTATTCCTACTGCCTGAATAATCCCCTGCTGTACGTAGACCCGGACGGAACAGACTGCTATATCTTCTACCTTCCTGAATGGAGAGATGAAGCACTCAATGATCAGCAGCGCCTCGCTGAACAGTACGGATACGGGACAGAACAGGTTCATCTGATTCCGGTGCAGAATGCGCAGCAGCTCAGGGACGGCTGGAACGGAATGGGTACGGTAGACGGCCGCAGCGTGGACATTGATACAGTCGTCATCAATACACATGCCAATCCGGAACGTCTGGGATTCGGGAATGGGAATTCCTTCTCCAGAAGAGATGCGATGGCACTGCAGGACAAGGAGATGGAACAGCTTGTCCTGTATGGCTGCAATGCGGGACATCTGGATTATCAGGACAGAAATATTGCAGAGGCCTTTAGTCATCGAACATCCGGTGCTCCTGTCATGGCGAGCGATGGCACTGTATATGGAATGAACAGTGATGAAACCTATACACCCAGGAGTGACGAGGAGTTCCAGTACTGGGCAGACCGGGCAGGAAATGGAGGCCGGAGCAATGAGGGCTGGCAGATCTACAGGCAGGTGGACGGTCAGACAGTTGTGACCAACACAGGAATGTTCGCAGCTACTGTGGTTATGATGCTGGATTCATTGCGCAGCTATGCGGCAAAGAATCAGGCGGAATGATCATTGGGCAGACTGGTCAAAGTTGTACCCGGAAAGGCTGAGGGGAGGAACAGAGCATGCAAATAAAGAAATACAGAGGGTTAGTAAGTTGTTTGTTATTGACACTTTTTCTTGGTCTGGTGTGTACTGCATGCAGTACGGCGTCTGCAGAGCAAAAAGACGCAGGAGCGGATTCGACTGTAAACAGGGAGGAGACGATTGTGAGTGATCAGCAGAAGGAGTTGGGCAAGGAAGAGGTAATTGACTTTGTCTACGAAGACTGCAGCATAGACTTTTCTGCCGTGACCCGGGAAGCGGACGGTGTGACCTATAACGGACTGTATTATTTACGAGCAGAACTATTGGCAGGAAGAGAGGAAACCGCAGAGGAACAGTTGAGGGCTCTCTGCGGAGACGGGGAGGAAGTGGACCCCGACTTTCTTCCCAGAGCCGATAATCGGATCTGCCGGGAGTTGCAGGACGGGGAGCCGTATATCCGTTATAACTATGTGCGAAGTGGAAAAAACGGAGCAAAAACAGCCACAACGGACTTTTATTTGATGAAAAAAGAGTCAGCAACTTATTTGTTTGTACTGGGACATAAATAAGTGATATGAATCTACATATCGTCTGCGCACAGAGAGATAATTATGTAACAGATGAACCCATGACTTGTGAGCAAGAGTGTCGACGGGAGAAACACATGATCTGGATGATCGTAATCATTATATCATTAACGATTTTTTTTGCCGGTATTCTGGTGATCGTCATGCAAATGTCCGGCAGACGAAAAAAAGGCAGTGGCCATGTGAACATTGGCGGCGAACACGTAGTCATTAAGGGCGGCGTGGACACCAAGGATTACCATTACGGAGAGAAGGCGGGGGACTTATTCAAAGCCGGGAACAGCATGTACGGTACAGTCGTGAGCAAGAACGGGGCCGTACATCACATGTGGAACGCCTGTTTTACTTTTATCGGAAGCGGCAGAAGGGAAATCGTCGTATTCCGCAATAAGATGGCGATTGGCAGGAAAAGAGAATATATGAAACACATGCCATATGTGGAAATCCCCCTGGACCTGAGGATATCATCCATTCATTGTTATCTTGTTGGAAAGGGGAGCGGGCTGGTCATTCAGGATGCGCATTCACTCAATCACACATATGTGAACGGAAGGAGAGTGGAGAAGGAAGCGCCGCTTCCCAATGGATCTGTGATCCGGGTTGGAAAAACAGAAATTCAGGTCACATATGAATATCGATGATCACCGGAAAAATATCCCGGATGAAAGAATGCGGCCTGTACAGGAATAGTCAGGCTCCGGAAAGGAACTCACCATCATGAAAATATGTAGATTTTGCGGAATGACATTGGATGATCACGCGAGGTTCTGCCCGAATTGCGGGAATACTGCCGATGATGGACATGGTCCTTCTTCGTATTCCGGAATTCCTTCCCCTCCATACGGGGCTTATTCTGCGCCTCCACAGGATCCCGCTGCCATGTACGTACAGAACAGGCTGAAGGAACTGCGCCACAATGCGGAGCTCCCGCTGTTCGGTGTTATGATCGGGATCTCGAGTCTGATCCTGCTGTTTCTTCTGACCCGGTCGGGATCACTGTTCAAGACTCCGGATTACGGGTTTTACCCGGGAAGTAATCCGTTAATGGAGTCAATCCTGACTTTTATAGGTCTGATGACCGGAATTGTAGGAATCGTATATGCAGTCGCCAGGCTGATCCTCTCCTATTATATGCTTTATGCGCAGACGATCTCTGGTGCTGTTCTGGTGACACCGACCAATTTTCCGGAAATCTACCAGAAGAGTGTGGAATATGCACAATTGCTGCAGTTGAAATGGAGACCTGAAGTCTATATCATGCAGCAGAATGGTGTGTTGAATGCCTTTTCCGCCTGGATGCTCAAGAAGAGGTATGTCGTCCTCAATGCGGAACTTGTAGACATTGCATACATGGAAAATAAGGATTTTTCTTCCGTTTACTTCGTGATGGCTCATGAGTACGGCCATCACTATTTCAATCATACTGCGCTGTGGAGAAATCTGGTGATCCTGTATGCGGAGTCAATCTTTCCGGTTTCCATGGCATTCAGCCGTGCCTGCGAGTACTCGTGTGACCGCGTGGCCCAGGTCCTGACGCACCAGTCTGGTGTAGAGGCTATGATGGCACTGACTGCAGGAAGACACCTGTATAAGTATGTAAAGATTGAAGATTATCTCAATAATCTGTTAAACAGGAATCGCACAGATGAGCTGGTCTTTCGCTGGATCTATAACTTTATCTCATCGCATCCAATCATGCCTTACCGCGTCATGGCGCTTCTGGATCCCCGTGGAGGAAGCGGGAAACTGCTCTGAGCACAGGAACATCTAACCGGGATAATACAAATATTCATAGATGCTTTGACCGTCCTTTACCGTATGGTGGGGACGGTCTTTCTTTTGAATCAATTGTAACAGGCCATACAAACGGTAAGAAAATGAGAGAGGTTAGACCTTTTTGTCTTTCGTGAATGTGTACAAAATGCTATACTGATACATAGCGTAGTATTATACTTATATAAAGCGATAGAGGACTTACCATAGGTTATGGATACACAAATTGCCAGGAGCATTGAGCAGATATGGCCCTTTCTCAAGGTGGAAGAGAAAATCGGACAGGGCTCTTCCGGAGAAGTGTTTCGTGTGCGCCGGGAGGGAATGGGACGCAGCTATTACTCAGCAGTGAAGGTGATCTGTATTCCCCACGGAGATGCAGAGATTCAGGAGATGAGAAATGATGGAATGGACGAACAGTCTATCCATAACTATTTCCAGGGGCTTGTCCAGCAGCTGACTGCCGAGATCGATCTGATGGAATCTCTGAAATCTGCTCCGAATATCGTATGTATTCAGGACTTTTCTGTGCAGAAGCACCGGGACAAGCCGGCATGGATCGCGCACATTCGGATGGAACTGCTGCAGAGTATGAACGATTATCGGGAGCAGAGAGGTATGTCCGAAGAAGATGTACTGCGCCTGGGAATTGATCTCTGTACAGCCCTGGAGTATTGCGAAAAAATAAACGTTATTCACAGGGACATTAAACCGGCGAATATTTTTGTGACTGAATTCGGGGACTTTAAGCTGGGGGATTTCAGTGTTTCCAGAAAGACCAGGATGACAAGTGTGCGGTCCACAAAAGGAACATATGCATATATGGCTCCGGAGGTGGCTCGAGGGGAGAATTATGACAAAACAGTTGATCTGTATTCTCTGGGACTTGTCATGTACCGGCTGCTGAATGAGAACCGTCTTCCGTTTATTCCGGACCCGCCTGCACCGATCCGTTACGAGGATAACCAGATCGCTCTTTCCAGGAGAATGTCCGGAGAGACGTTAAAACCGCCATTACATGGGGGCCCGGACCTTAAAAAAGCTGTTTTAAAGGCGTGTTCGTTCATGCCCCGGGACAGGTTTCATAATGCCGAAGAGATGAAAGCGGCATTGCAGATGTGCAAAGAGAAAGCTGACAGCACTGGTGAGAAACTGCACTTCTCGGATGACAGAGAACCTGAAAACCCTTATCGCCTGGGGACGGGGAATGTAGAAAAACAAAAGATGGCATTTGACAGTACACTGATGCCTGCGGGAGATTTACTATGACGGAAATGAGTTTTCACCTCTGGCCGGGATGGGAGATCGTCAGGAAAATCGGAGAAGGCGGATTTGGTCAGGTATATGAGATTCAGCGGCGTGCCGGCAGTTATCAGGAGCGGGCAGCACTGAAAGTGATCCGGATCCCCAATAATCCGATGGAACTGCAGCAGCTCCATATGAGCGGCCTCGGGGAGGAGGACACAGAGACTTATCTGCGAAAATACGTAGAGGAAATCATGGGCGAGATCGGGCTCATGCAGCGCTTTGTCGGGTATTCCAATATCGTTTCCTATGAGGATTACAAGATCGACAAGCATGAAAAGGATATCGGGTGGGATATCCTGATCCGCATGGAGCTGTTGACACCGCTGCCGGAGTATCTCTCCACACATAATCTGTATGAGAAGGATGTCGTCAAACTGGGAATTGATATTTCCCAGGCCCTGGTCATTTGTCATGGGGCAGGCATTATTCATCGGGATATCAAGCCCCAGAATATATTTCTTAATGACCGGGGCTTATATAAGCTCGGGGATTTCGGTATTTCACGCGCTGCACCGGGAAGCGGAAGCGTGCTTTCCTTTAAAGGGACTGTTCCGTACATGGCACCGGAAACATTTGCCATGCGGGGGACCGATTCACGATCTGATATATATTCACTTGCGCTCGTCCTATATAGGATCCTGAATGGAGGGCGGGAACCGTTTTTATTTACGTCGAGTTTCACGCCAATGGAGCAGGAGGATGCGCGCAGACGGAGACTGGCGGGGGAACAGCTTCCAAAACCGGCAAATTGCAGCGATGCATTGTGGCATGTTCTGTCAATTGCGCTTTCTGCTGATCCATCCGGGAGATATCAGTCGGCAGCTGATTTTCAGGAAGCACTTCAAAATATATATGCAGCCGGTCGGCCGAATGCGGAGGCAATGGCCAGGACAATTCCGATTTCCGACTCCGGGAAAGCCGGTTACAGCGGGATGGGACACAGGCCTGCTGGCGGTATTGATTATGCTCATAAGCCGGACAGAAGGCGTAAGAATCGATGGGCACTGGGAGCGATCGGCATTGCAGCTGCCGTTTTGGCTGCCTGTATACTGGCACTGACGATAATACCGCTGACAGGAAACAGCGGTGGAGAAAGTGACGGAAAGGCACAGGAGACAGAGGAGACAGAGGTACAGGCGCAGGATGAGCCGGAGGTACAGGAGGAAGTGTCTGAAGACACTGAGACGCACCTGAGTGAATCAGAGGATGAGCTGGCAGAGGAGCAGGCGGTTTCGGATAATCTTCTGACAGATGATGGTCAGGAAAGCGGAGGGACCTATTCGGGCGGCGGAGCTGAATCGCTGTCCATGGCTGAATTTGTAGAATATACCGTTGTATGTGAGGATACAGAAGGGAACATCCTCAGTAAAGAAACAGATTCCGGGATCGAGGGACATGCCATTACGGTTGAGGCACCGGAGTTCAGCGGGTACGTCCCGAAAAATGAGACAGAGTCGGTCGTTCTTTCTGAAAATGAAGAGGCCAATCGCATCACATTTATCTATGAGACAAGGGGAAGCATTCCTGCTTCCGCCATGCGCTTTAACGGTCACAGCTACTATGCCTATGTGAGCTCTGACGGCCCCTCATTCTGGGAGGCAGTCAGTCTGTGCGAGAACATGGGCGGATACATGGCTGTTATTAATACGGATGAAGAAAACAGGGCTCTCTATGATTATGTATTCCACCAGCTGCATTATAAGAGTGCATATTTCGGGTATACAGATGATTCGTCTGAAGGAAGCTGGTACTGGGTGGGGCCTGACAGTTCAACCTATGAAAACTTTGATGAAGGGGAGCCGGACAATCAGAAGCATGGAGAAGTGACAGAGAATTTTGCCCTGTTTTATCATGGGGATCCTCCTTATCGATGGAATGATGGTGACTTTGGACCTGATCCGAACGGAGATGTTATTTTCCTGATCGAGTGGGACTGGTAACAGGCCGTTTGCGGCACAGACCGGGTACATGCCGGCGCGCCGCGATCAAGGCGGGAATATAGAGCTTGTGCTGTTTGTCGGCTGAAAAAGGTCATTCATCGCAGATCCGCACCTGAGAACAGCAGTCGTGTTAAGATACAATCAGTTCAGGAGAGAGAAAGAAGAAACCTGAATACGGACTGATATAAAGACAATTGTTGTAAA
Source organism: uncultured Lachnospiraceae bacterium (assembly GCA_902781215.1). Lineage (GTDB taxonomy): Bacteria > Bacillota > Clostridia > Lachnospirales > Lachnospiraceae > CAG-791. The sequence continues at coordinate 79,386 of CACZIO010000004.1, read as the reverse complement.
GATCATCCGAAAGATACAGGTTGACCTTCAGGATGAGCTTTGCAGAAACAACAGAAACGATAAGACTTAAACAGAGAAAGGAAGGAACACAAAATGGCAGAATTCAATGTATCGGTCAGTCAGCTTTCGAGCAAGGCGGATGAGCTTGAACAGCTCAATCAGACTTTTGACAGCATGATCAAGAGCCTGCAGGAAACAGAGGGCGCTCTCTCATCCATGTGGGAAGGTGAGGCAAAAAAAGGCTTCCACACTGCGTTTACAAGTGACATGACGCAGCTGCGCAACTTCTACAATGCGATCATCGCTTACATCAATGCGCTCCGCACTGCAATACAGAAATATGTGGAGGCAGAGAATAAGAACGTCGAGATCGCCAGCACCAGGAAATATGGCGGCTGATCAGGCCAGACATTCATAGGCAGAGAAGTGGCTTCTGAACTTTACAATATCGCACAGGATATCATGAGTGGCAAGTGCCTGAAGGTACGAATTGATCAGAAACGCAGGAATTGATCAAAAGCCCATCCTTACATACAGGATTACAGGAGGAAAAGGAAATGGCAGCAGAAGGAATCATTAAAGTTAATCCGGATCTACTCAACAGCACAGCATCGGAATTCGGCGGGCAGGCGACTGCACTGCAGAATCTCACCGGTCAGATGATGAATATCGTCTCGGGACTGACCAGCGCTTGGCAGGGCGAAGCTTCCACGGCCTATATCGGCAAGTTCCAGGGCCTGCAGGATGATATGGATAAGATGTTTCGCATGATCCAGGAGCACAGCACTGACCTCCAGGAAATGGCAACCGCATACATCAATGCTGAACAGCAGAACGCGGAAGTTGCACAGTCTCTTTCCGCAGATGTGATCGTCTGACAAGACAAAATCATCCGGCAGGTGAACGGAAAACAGTTTGCAGGGGGTCTGAATAATACGAAAGCGGGGAGAGGCTTTGAAAAGGGCCTCTCCCTTTTTGACGGGATTACAAGAGAGCAGGGTGAAATGAAAGAGAATCGGTTTACCTTATGTGAGTCATTACTAAATGCTTTTTTACATAACAAATAATATATGGTACGGTATATCGATGTACGAAGGACTTGCGACAATGAAGACATTGCATATATGGCCGGATGGAAAATCAGAAAGAAATAGAGCTTATATATCAGTGGAAAGTTGTTCATCCGCCAAAACTGGTCACTTGTCGGCGAAAAAGCATATTCTGGCATAAATATAGTAGATTCTGATTAATAAAAGCTGCTGACTTTGAGAGGTGCAATATATGGGTACTAAGTATCGTGTATCATCGGAAGAAATACAGTCTGCTGTGGGCAGACTGCAGTCGCAGGCGAATGAGATACCAAAGCAGATCCGGGAATTGGAGAGTTCAATGCAGATGCTTCACGGGTGCTGGAAGGGAAGTGCGCGGAATGCATATCAGAACCAGGTGATGAAGGATGTTGCCTTTATGAATGAGGTATACAACTTTCTTACAGAATACCTGGATGCATTAGCCCGGAGCGGGGAAGATTATTTTAAATCAGAATACGAAGCCTATAAGGCCGTCCATTCCCTGTGGATATAAAAGAGAAATGCCATGGAGGAGCCAGTGATGGAAATGGAAAAAAATATGATTACGGTCTCAACAGAGCAAATACGGGTGATTTCTGATGATGTTGACCGGCAGATCGATCGTGTGCAGCGGGCATTTGATGAGATTCAAAAGGAAATCGACCGGTCTTATCAGTATTGGGAGGGCGAGGGGAGAAATTCGTTTGTATCAGCATATCAGAGAAAACAAGATCAGATCCGGACTGCGCTGGCCAGATTCCGGGAGCAGACCAGTGACTTGAGGACGATGGCGGGAATCTATGAAGAAGCAGAGTCTGGGAATGTTGAACAGAGCGGAAGTCTCTCTGACAATGTGATTATTTAAAAAGAGTTCAGCAAGGAGAATGAGATGAAAACAGCAAGATCAATCCGTATGAATTACCAGGCAATGCTGCAGAAGGCTGCTTCTCTGGATGAGCTCGCGGGTCAGCTGAAAAGAACGGCTGATCTAATCGATTCACAGATTGCGCAGATATCAGGCTCGTGGACAGGGGACGCATCCTGGGAGTACAGGAAAAAACTGACAAGGGAGAGGGATCTGGTGCGCCGGAGAGCTGCACAGTTGTCGCAGGGAGCTCAGGGCGTGAGAGGAGCGGCCAGACGTATGTATAATGCGGAAATGTTTGCTCTTTCAATTCTGCACCTCTGATCATGATGTATGAAGGAGCGGAGAAAAAGCATGGACGGACCTTGGAAGAGAGATCGGAATACAGACAATAAGCGTGGAAGGTGTTTTTTTCATATTTTAACAGGGGTGTTGATTATGAGTATGGCGGGAATGCTGATGGATGGCTGTGGAAAGACGACTGAAAGGGAAGAAAAAGTCAGGGAAGCATTGACGGCGAAATATGGTGAAGAATTTGTAGTCACCCATGTTTATGGCCAGGGGGTCCTGGAGGATTATTTTACAGCGGAAGCCTATTCAGCTGCTTATCCTGACCTGCCGTTTTCTCTGAATATGGATGTGAACGACGGATCATTCATGGACGGGTATGTGATGAAGCGAGGTACAAACCTTATTGCTTCCCGTATAGAGCTGAATCTCGGTCATTTATTAAAACCATATTATGTTCATGTGCAGTCGATGTTTCCTGATTCTGTTTCGACAGATCCTGAACTGTCGCTGGAGGAATATCTGGCTACCGAGAGCACAAATTTCTTTACGGTCTATCTTTACATGGACCCGGAAGGAGAGAGCCCGGAAAGTATCTGGCTGAATATCAGTGACATGTTCAAAGGAATGGATCAGGCCAGGGGCTCTCTGGAGATCTACTTTGCCGACGATCAGACAATGGAGAAGGCACGAGAATATGTTGAGTCCCATGCGTCTCTTGAGGAGTCATATGCGGAAATAGGTCGGGATTGTCATGTGATGGGGATCAAGTATGAGGATGGAAAGCTGGATATCACTGAGGAGGCTTTTCTGAGTGGGGTCAGCAGATTTATGAAATGACGCAGACGGCAGGTCTGAACCCATGTAGAGGCGGAGGAAAAAATGAGCAGAACACATACAGATGCTGAAATGCTCCTGGCTACGCAGATTGCATATCTGAATGTAGATCAGTTTACGGACGGGGGATACAATTCAGTCGGAGAGATCCTGGACATGATCGAGCAGAGATATTCAGGACGGGACAACCTTGCTCCGCTGCAGCGTTCGCAGCTGGAGACTGTACAGAACATACGCCGGATGATGGAAGAAAACAATCTGGATTATTGCGGAGACTGGCGTATCGTCCAGCATTGTAACCGCAACACAGAGTCCGGCTTCTATGCTGTTACAATAGATACCGGCTACGGGGACGCAATTCTGGGATTTCGTGGAAGCGAAACCTGGGATGATACGCGTCAGGGAATTCTTGACTGGGGATTGGCGGATGTCGGCTTGCTGAACAGCTATCAGACCCGACAGCAGAGAGATGCGGAGGAATACGTCCGGGAATTTGAGCGTTTATATGGAGACCGCTACAGCTCGGTGAGTACATCCGGTCATTCTCTTGGAGGAAATCTCGCCGAACATGCAGCAATTACAGCACCCCGGAGCTTCCGGGACAAACTCAACAGGGCAACGAACTGGGACGGTCCGGGATTTTCTGATGAATATATTCGCTTTCATACAGCCAACGGTGATATCCGGGCGGTGTCAGACAGACTCGATCATTACAGGTGGAGTTTTGTCTCTTCCCTGTTGAATCCAGTCCCGGGCTCCCATACAATTTGTATAGAATCAGAGGGAGAACCGGCTGATGAGGCTGCCAGAAATGAGAAAATGTTCGGACTGGAGAAATGGAGACTTTTCCGTCACAGCCCCATGAATGTTCATTTTTATGGTGGTGATGTCAGGGAGATTCCTTATGAAGAAGCGGATCTGTATTTCAGGACATTTGATCCACTTTCCAGGGTGATTGAAAATCAGTCCGGTGCGCGTTATCTGCCGCTCGCAATTCCTCTTGTCGGACCCTTGATCTATGCGATCGAGAGAGTTAATCATTATGCATCTGTGGTACGCGTGACAATCAGTACCATTCAAGACTTTGCCGATGATTTTGCGGGTTATTTTGAGGAGGAATTCACCAGACTGGCACAGGATCTTCGGAGACGTTATATGCAGTCGAAAGTCAGTGGAACTTACGAAGTAGATACAGTTGCGGTACGTGCCTGCGCGCAGGAACTGGACCATGCCGGTTCACAGCTCCGACAGATTCAGGAGGAAGTGAAGAGAATTGCTTCTGCGCTTCCGTACGATTCAGTTTCAGGCAACTATTACCGGCTCAAACTATATGCGATTGCTGCATCAGTAGAGAGTGAAGCAAAAAAAGCTGGAAAATGTGCCGGGGCGGGAAGGACAGCTGCACAGTTGTTTGAAAGTGCGGAAAACGGTGTGGTCGGAAGGTTCTCATGACTGCCGCCGGGCAATGTAATATGGTGAATGAGGTAAGGGGTCTGAATCATATATGTGATTTCAGACTCTTTTTTACATTCGTGCTTCTGATTTGACAATTGAAATTATATTGCAGCAGAATATAATAAGAAATGACGTTGTAACATAGTGCTAATAATCGAAACGTTGACTGATAGAAATCTGTGACTAATAAGACAGTTGACGGAGCAGTCAATTGTGAATGTACTTCAAAGAAAACGCATGATTAGACAGGATCCAGAAATGACCGATTTTGACAGAAACAGTAATTCCAGAATTGTTTATAATGGCTTGAATTATCATACAGAGCCGGCGGGTCAGGATGATGTTCCGCAGATATGGCCGGGCTGGACCATCGCCAGGACGATTGGACGCGGAAGCTATGGAAAAGTTTATGAAATTCATCGGCGTAATGGCAGCTGGCTGGAAAAAGCAGCTATGAAGCTGATCCGGATTCCTGAAAGTCCGGCGGAATTGGATCAGCTGAGAATGGATGGGCTGGGAGATCGTGGGACAGAGGAGTATTTGGCTCATCATGTGGAAGAAATACGCACAGAAATCGGATTGATGCAGCGGTTTGTCGGAAATTCAAACATCGTGTCGTATGAGGACTATATGATCAGAAAACATCCGAATGAAATAGGATGGGATATCCTGATCCGGATGGAACTTCTGGAGACGCTGCCGGATTATATGAACAGACATTCTTTTTTTGAGAGTGATGTTATACGCCTGGGAGTTGATATCTGTCAGGCACTTATCATTTGTCATCAGGCAGGTATTATTCATAGAGACATAAAACCGCAGAATATTTTTGTCAATGAACATGGATTCTTTAAACTTGGAGATTTTGGAATCTCCAGACCGCAGCCTGCGGCGGGAAGCGTCATGTCCTTTAAAGGGACGCTGGCCTTTATGGCTCCTGAAACATACGCCATGCGGGGGACAGATGTCAGATCAGATATTTACTCGCTGGGATTAGTCCTTTATCGAATCCTCAACGGCGGGAAAGATCCGTTTCTTGATGCCACAACAGGGCTTTCACCGGAAATCAGAGACGCAGCACAGCGCAGAAGGCTGATGGGAGAACCTGTACCGGCTCCGGCATGGGGGAGTGCAGAACTAAAGCATGTCATTGCAACAGCGTTGGCGCCGGATCCTTCTGCAAGATTTCAAACCGCAGCGCAGTTTCAGCAGGCTCTGCGGGCGGCGGCTGCAGCGGTAAAGACCAGTCCGGATCAATACAGACAGAAGTGGTCAGGAGACAGTGGACGGCACATAAATCCCTTTGGGAAAAATGTGGAACGAAAAACAGACAATGTTTTTCAATCAAGACGTTCTCCCGGCAGCTACAAGGGGGCAGATTCTGCTCAAAAGAGGATGATTGCAGGGATTCTCCTCGGTGCATCAGCCCTGTTGCTGCTCTTTGGCGCATGGACTCTTTTCGCTGAATCAAAAGATCATGAAGTGAAGAGCGCAGAGGTGATAGAAACTCCTCAGCAAATACAGGACCCCGCGGAGACTGATACTGCGAAATCCGTGATGAAAGATGATAAAAAGGAAGAGAGGGGAGGCAAATCAGCTTCAGCATCACATCAGAATCCGGAACCAATACAGGAGAGTCCGGCTGATGATTCAGAAGGGGAAGACTGGAACGAGGATTCGTCCGATAAAGACCATGAAACAGGAAATAAGGTGGAAGAAACCGGCGGTCCATCCGGGAGCCCACCGCTGGTTGCATCCGGAAGCGTTGAAGTAATGGATGAAATGGACAGACCGGTGCAGTTCACAGACCCTGCCCTGGAAGCGGCAGTAAAAAAAGATCTCCAGTATCCGACGGATCACAAGATTACAAAAAGGGAGGCACAAGAGGCAGATATTTTAAAACTGTCGGGTAAGGGCAAAAGTGATGAAGAACTTATCTCTAATCTGACTGGGCTGGAGGCGTTTACTGAATTAAGAGAGATTGAACTGGATAATAACAAGATAACAGATATATCTCCGGTATCATCTTTGACAGGTCTTCAGGTGTTGCATCTGGAAAATAACTACATAGAAGATATTTCGCCGGTTACAGATCTGAATGAATTGAGGAAACTGGATTTATGCCACAACGTAATCTCTAATATCTCAGCTGTCGCCGGACTGAAAAATCTGGAAATGCTGGATATTCGTGAAAATATCGTCTATGATATCACGCCAATGGCGGGCCTTACGAGCATGAAGGAGCTGTATTTGAGCGATAACCGTATATCAGAGATCGGACCGGTGAGAGAGATGTATGATCTGGAATATCTGAGTATGAACAATAATCCAATAGATGACCTCTCTCCGGCTGCAGAAAAAGAGTATTTGAAAACTCTCTGCCTATCAGGATGTGAACAAATCAGGGATGATGACATGCGAGTTCTCGAGAGCCTCCCTGCCCTGTCCTATCTGGACATTCGGGGATGTTCGGTATCACCTGATAACAGTATTGTGAAGAGACTGAAAAGTAAGGATGGAACAACGGTAAAACGATAAGGTGATCACGAGGGAGTATCTGCTGAGCAGTAGAAAATACTGGAAAAGACTGAACAGGATTTAGAAGGCTGGTTGAAATATCCTACTTTTTTATAAAAAGACTCAACAAAAGTGCGCAGAATAGGGTATAATGGAGTAGAATTGTTGTGAAAAAAGCACAATTATCTCATAAGCAGCCTGTACACCCAAGTCTCATTTTCTGTAACAGGGGGTCATTTAATATGAAGAAGATTCTTTTCGTGGCATCTGAAGGCGTTCCTTTTATCAAAACCGGTGGTTTGGCAGACGTTGTCGGTTCGCTCCCCAAGGAACTCGACAAGGAATATTACGATGTCAGGGTCATTATGCCCAAGTATTCCTGTATGAAGCAGGAGATGAAGGATAAAATGGAATATGTCACACACTTCTACATGGACTTCCACTGGAGAAGCGAGTATGTGGGCGTTCTGCAGGCAGAAGTGGACGGCATCAAGTTCTACTTTATCGACAACGAGGGATTCTTTACCAGTGACAAGCCCTACACGGACGATCCGCTGTTTGAGATCACGCGTTTTGCCTTCTTCTCCAAGGCGGCCCTGTCCGCACTTCCCACCATCGATTTCCGTCCCGACCTGATCCACTGCCACGACTGGCAGACCGGTCTCGTCCCCGTATATCTGAAGGAGAGATTCGCCGGCGGTGAGTTCTACCAGGGCATCAAATCGGTCATGACCATCCACAACCTCAAGTTCCAGGGCAAGTGGAACGTGCGCGATGTGGAGGACATCACCGGACTTTCCGGCTACTATTTCACACCCGACAAGCTCGAGGCCTACAAGGATGCCAACCTCCTTAAGGGTGGCCTGGTCTATGCGGATGCCATCACGACTGTCTCCCCGACCTACGCCGAGGAGATCAAGACCCAGTTCTATGGCGAGGGCCTGGACGGACTGATGAATGCCAGAAGCCACGACCTGCGCGGTATCATCAACGGCATCGACTACACCGATTTCTCGCCGGACAACGACAAAATGATCCCGCAGCCTTACACGGTGGACAACTTCCGCAAGATGAAGGTCAAGAACAAACTTGCCCTGCAGAAGGAGCTGGGCCTCAAGGTCGACGAGAAGTGCTTCATGATCGGTATCGTCTCCCGTCTGACGGACCAGAAGGGCTTCGACCTGATCGCCTATGTGCTGGAGGAGATCCTCTCCCTCGATGCCATCCAGATGATCGTCCTGGGCACCGGCGAGGAGCGCTACGAGAACATGTTCCGCTACTTTGACTGGAAGTACAACGACAAGATCTCGGCCAATATCTATTATTCGGATGAGCTGTCTCACAAGATCTACGCGGCATCCGACGCCTTCCTCATGCCTTCGCTGTTTGAGCCCTGCGGCCTGTCTCAGCTCATGTCCCTGCGCTACGGCACACTTCCCATCGTTCGCGAGACCGGCGGCCTGAAGGATACCGTCCAGCCTTACAACGAGTACGAGGGAACCGGCACGGGCTTCACCTTTGCCAATTACAATGCGCATGAGATGATGCATGCCATCCGCTATGCCGAGCAGATCTACTATGACAAGAAGCTCGAGTGGAACAAGATGGTCGAGCGCGCCATGAAGGCGGACTTCTCCTGGGCCCAGTCCGCGGCCAAGTATCAGGAGATGTACGACTGGCTCATCGGCTGAAGCTGAACTCCGGAATCCTTAGAAGCCGGAAGTGAAAGCCTTATCGTTAGAAACACGGAAGATTCTGTGGGAGCGAAAAGGATTCAACATGACCGGATGTCGAAAAGAGATGGAAAATCGTAATCCTTCGATTCGGCAGTAACGGGTAAATTGATACACAGAGAATAAAGTGAGCGGCAGCACCGGCATTTTTACCGGTACTGCCGCTTTTTAGGTGGATTTTTGCCGTGCGCCTTGTTATAGTGGTAGAATCTGTGACGAGTACCATAGGAACCATGGGGGAACATGGGGACGGTTCTCTTGGTTCTTTTTCCAGGGACCGGAGAACCGTCCCTGTGGCTCCTCGGACCGTCGATTTCTGAAAAAATAAAACGAAAGGACAGCACAGAGCTGTATGGATATGGAAAAGATGGATACAGAAGAACGGAAGGGACCCGGCGGGAGCAGTATTGCGGCCCAGGCGGGGGTGCTGGCGGTGGCGACGATCGTTGTCAGGATCATCGGCCTGCTCTACCGGGCGCCGCTGACAGCCATCATCGGCGATGAGGGCAACGGATATTACGGGGCCGCCTACAACATTTATATGATCATCCTGATCCTGTCGGCCAATTCTCTGCCGGCGGCCATTTCCCGGCAGATGTCGACCAAGATCGCGGTCGGGGAGTACCGGAACGCGCAGCGGGCCTTTCACTGTGCCCTGGCCTATTCGCTGATCGTAGGGACGGCGGGGAGCCTCTTGCTGTATTTCGGGGCGGGCGTCCTGGTCAAGCAGAACGCGGTGCCGGTCCTGCGGGTCTTCGCGCCGACCATTTTCCTGTTCGGTATTCTGGGGGCGGTCCGTGGGTATTTCCAGGCCAACCAGTCCATGGTCCAGACGTCGGTGTCCCAGATCCTGGAGCAGATCGCCAACGCGGGCGTCAGTATCGGCGCGGCGGCTTTCCTGATCCGGACGGCGGCGGTCCACGCGGGCCCGACCCAGCGGGCGGTCCGCGGAGCCATGGGAAGCGCGCTTGGCACCGGGAGCGGTGTCGCGACGGCTCTGGTCTTCATGACGATCGCCTACCTGCGGCACAGGGGCTTTTTCATGCGGCGGATGCGCAGCGACAGGGGAGACGTCGAGCCTTACGGTGCCATCATGAAGAGCACGATCCTGGTGATCACGCCCTTCATTGTCAGCAGCTTCATCCTGAACCTGACGACGACCCTGGACCAGATGATCTATCTGAACATGCTGATCGACGGCAGGCACCTGCCGGAGGCGGCGGTCACGACGGTCTTCGGCCTGTTTTCCAACAAGGCGGTCGTCATCACCAATATTCCGATCTCGGTGGCGACGGCAGTTTCCGCGGCGATCATCCCCAATATCGCGACAGCCTATGCGTCCGGAGATATTGCGGAGACGCGGCGGCGGGCGGTCAACGCGTCGCGGATGGCCCTGATCATTGCCGTTCCCTGTGCGGTCGGCCTGATGGTGCTGGCACGGCCGGTCACCATGCTCATGTTCCCCCAGTGGGATACGCTGGAGCTGGCCTCGACCCTCCTTATGCTGCAGGCGGTGACGGTCATTTTCCTCTCGGTCGGGACGATCACCAATGCGGTCCTGCAGGCAATCGGGCGCATGAGCATGCCCATTGTGAGCGCGGGCGTCTCGCTGGTCATCCAGACACTTGCCCTGGTCCTCTTCCTGCGGTTTACCGACTGGGGGATCTACGCCATGGTCCTGGTCAGTGTCCTGTACGCCGCCATCATCTTTGCCCTCAATGAGCTCTTCCTGCGGCACTATCTGGACCTGCGGATCCGGGCCTGGCAGGTCTATGGCATGCCCATCCTGAGCGCGGCCGTCATGGGCGCGGTGACCTGGGGAGTCTACCGGGGCGTGTTCGCCCTCGCGTCGCGGATCCGGGGCGAGTATTTCGCCAACTTCATGGCGGTGGTTCCGGCCATCCTGGCCGCAATTCCTGTCTACTTCTTTATCCTGATCCGGTTCGGCGGATTTACGGAGGAGGACATCCTGGGTCTTCCAAAGGGAATGACCCTGGTACGTCTGCTGAAAAAACTGCGCTGGCTGGCCTGATTTTCACGATCCGAAATCCTGAAAAACTGAAAAACCGCGCCGGCTGGCCTGATTTTCACGATCCGAAATCCTGAAAAACCCCCGCTTTGTCTTCAGCGGGGGTTTTGATGTTTGCGGATCTTCAGCGCAAAACCGGATGCGGGAAGTCGATCCGACATGCAGCAGGGGAAACGGTCAGTTTTCCGCCACCTCCTCCAGCATGCTGATGTCGGTCTTTGCCAGGATGGAGTAGTTGGTGTAGTAGACGACGAAGCCCGGTGCGGCGCCGGAGGGCTTTTTGACATTGCGGCGCTCCAGGTAGTCGATCTCGACCTTGCCCTGCTCGCGGCCGCTGGAATAGTAGGCGGCCAGGGCGGCTGCCTCCTCGAAGGCGCGGTCCGGGATCTCGTCGAAAGAGCGGCCGCCGGTCCGGAGCAGGACGTGGGAGCCGGGCATGTCGTTGGCGTGGAACCAGATGTCGCGAGGCTCCGCCAGGTGGAAGGTGATCTCGTCGTTCTGGGTGTTGTTCTTGCCGACATAGATATCGAAGCCGTCGCTGCTGCGGTAGTGGAGGGGGCGGCTCTGAGGGGCCCGGGCGCGCCCTTTTTTCGCGCCGTTTCTGCCCTGGCCCTTGATCTGGCCGGTGTAGCGGCGGCGCAGGAAGCCGCTCTCCTCCATCTCCCGGCGGATCTGAGAGAGGTCGCCGTCGGTCGTGGAGAAGGCGAGGGCGTTCTGGATGCTGCGAAGATGGTCGATCTCGGCCCGAACCTCGGCAGTCAGGCGGGTGAGGGCCTCGTTGGTCCGCTTCATGCGGGCGTAGCGGTCAAAGTATTTCTGGGCGTTCTGCTGGGGGGTGAGGGTCGGATCCAGGGGAATGGTCAGCTTCTGGCCCGTGTAGTAATTGTCGACCTCACAGCTCTTAGCCCCTTGCGGGACGGAATAACCATAGGCGTTGAGGAGTTCCCCGTAGACCTTGAACTTGTCCCGCTTTTCCGTGTCTTTGATCTGGCGGCACTGGAGGTCGTATTTGTGGACATCGCGCTCCAGGATGGTCTGGACGATGTGGCGCAGGTCGGCGGACCGCTGGCGGATCCGGGTGTAGAGGTTCTTTTTGGCGTAGAAATCCTCGAGCAGGGCGGAGGGGGAGTCATAGGGGATCTCCTGACAGTCCGCATACTGCTCCAGGGGGACCATGGAGAATTCGACGGGGGCGCCGGCCGACTGCCCCTCGGAGGCGCGGCAGTACATGACAGGTGAAAAAACACCGTCCGAAACATGCTGCATCATCTGACGGAACTGGTCCCAGAGCGACTCCTTGTCCGCGTCGGACAGAAGGGCGGCGGACCGGTCCTGAGAGAGGGCAGCGCGCAGGGCGATCTCCTGGCCGATGACCGGCGAGATGCCGGTGTAGGTGCGGACGAGGAGGCGGGAGACCTCGGTGTGGCCGTCCGCAAGCGCGCCAAGGAAGCCCTCCCGCGTCTCTTTCAGAGGGTCGCGCTTGGACTGGGTATCCGGAATAAAGTAGGGGCGGCCGGGCAGGACCTCGCGCACCGAGCTGACCAGGGAGGAGACGTGGCGGATGCTGTCGACGATGGTCTCCCGGTCATCCAGGAAGATGAGGTTGCTGTGCTTGCCCATGATCTCAATGACCAGGGTGTGGGTGCAGAGGTCGCCCATCTCGTTGCGGTGCTCGACCTGCAGGCGGAGGATCCGCTCCAGGCCCGGCTGGGTGATGGAGACGATCCGCCCGTTCTGCAGGTGCTTGCGCAGCAGCATGCAGAAGGCCGGCGCCTGGAGGGGGGCCTGCCGGCTCTGCCGGGTCAGATAGGCCAGGGGCAGGGACGGGTCTGCCGACAGGTACAGGCGCACCTGCCCCCCGCCCCGCTCCGCCGCGGGGCGGATCGTGAGTACGAGTTCATTTTTGTCGGTCTGTGCGATCTTGTAGATCCGGCCGCCGGTCAGCGCCTGGCCCAGCTCGGCGCGGATGCCGGCGACGGTCATGCCATCAAATGCCATAATATTTCTCCTGAATGAAATAAAGGTTCGTAAAGGGAACCGATGTATATCACGCTGCCGCGTTGGTTTGTGCTGCCCCTTGCAGGGAAAGCCCTAAAAAAGCTTTACCGCTTTGTGTGCATGTGCTTTCGCAGCACTGCCTCCATCCGGATTCCCGCCGTATTTCTGTAAAAGAAGGAAATACGGATTTTACCATCATGGGAAAATCAAACGGGGACGGATCCGGGCGGTACATTCCATTGTAGCACTTCTTCCTTGACGGTTGAAAGGATAATGTTATAATGGATACTGATTTTATAGCGTCTGCGGGAAAAAGCTTTATTTTTGGCGGTCCGAGGGCGGAAATCTGTGCAGTCATACGGGCGTAAAGGGGATGTTGCGCGCCTGCAGTTATTGCACACAGGCACTTCCGGAGGGGGTGATTACGATGATCAGAAGCATGACAGGTTACGGGCGAAGTGAGCTGCTGAGTGATTCCTGCCGGATCCTGGTGGAGATCAAGTCGGTCAACAACCGGTATCTGGATATCGGGATCAAGATGCCCCGCCAGCTGAACCAGCTGGAGGCACAGATCCGCAAGGAGTTGAAAAAGCACATGCAGCGGGGCAAGGTCGACGTTTTTATTTCCTATGAAGACCTGACCGAGGCCAATATGTCCGTCAAATACAACGCGCGCATCGCGCAGGAGTACTGGAAGCATTTCCAGGAGATGGCGGAGGAGTTCGGGATTGAGAATGATATCCGGGTCTCCTCGCTGGCGAGGTTCCCGGACGTCCTGACCATGGAGGAGGAGCCTGCGGACCCCGAGGGAATCTGGGACAACCTGCAGAAGGCCCTGCTCGAGGCCGTGGACATGTTCGACCAGGCCAGACGGCGCGAGGGAGAGTTCCTGCGGGAGGACCTGAACGGCAAGCTGGATGAGATGCTGGGCCATGTGGAGTTTATCTCGGAGCGTGCCCCGGGCCTGATCGAGACCTACAGGACTTCTCTGCAGGACAAGGTCGCGGAGCTTTTGGAGGCATCGAACATCGACGATTCCAGGATCGCCCAGGAGGTGACGATCTACGCCGACAAGGTCTGTGTGGATGAGGAACTGGTGCGGCTTCGCAGCCACATCGAGGCGACGCGCGAGGAGCTGAGCCGGGGCGGCAGCATCGGCCGCAAGCTCGATTTCATCGCGCAGGAGATGAACCGCGAGTCCAATACGATTCTGTCCAAGTCCGATGACCGCGAGGTCTCCGACCACGCGATCGAGCTCAAGACCTCCGTGGAGAAAATCCGCGAGCAGGTGCAGAACATCGAGTGACGGCAGAAAACGGCAGGGGAATGCAGGAAAAAAAGACCGGTGATTCCCGTGCAGAAAACCGACAGGTGAATTCATGACTGGAAACAGGCTGATCCATGTGGGATTCGGCAATATCGTAAATGCCGGCAAGATCATCGCGATCGTGAGTCCCGATTCCGCGCCCATGCGCAGGCTGGTCGCCCAGGCCAGAAATGACGGGAGGACGATCGACGCGACCCAGGGCCGCAAGACCAAATCCGTGATCGTGATGGAAAACGACCGGATCGTCCTGTCCGCCCTGCTGCCGGAGACCATCCGCGGCCGCGCGCTGTCGGAGGATGACAACAGCCAGGAAGACTGATCTGTTATTTGCAATCATTGGACCATGTTTTGGAGACATTTTTCAATGATCTTAAAGTCATAAATGAACAAGAGGCGGCAATTCCGGCGGGATAAGCTTCATCTTCCATCCGGTACTGGCATATCAGAGAAGGCAGGTATATATGGAAGGAAAACTGGTCGTACTGTCCGGCTTCAGCGGAGCCGGCAAGGGAACCGTGATCAAAAAACTGATGCAGTCATACGACGGATATGTCCTGTCCGTATCGATGACGACCCGGAAGCCCAGGGACGGAGAGACGGACGGCGTGGAGTACCATTTCGTCAGCAACGAGGCCTTTGAGGACCTGTTGAAAAAGGACGGCTTCCTGGAACACGCCGGCTTTGTGGACCACTACTACGGCACACCCAAGGCTTTTGTGGTGGACAACATGGCGGCCGGCCGGGACGTGCTCCTGGAGATCGAGGTCCAGGGGGCTATGCAGATCCGGGAGATCTTCCCGGAGGCGGTCCTGATCTTTATCGCGCCGCCGGATGCGGAGGAGCTTGCAAGGCGTCTTTTCGGCCGGGCGACGGAGACCGCGGAGACGGTCACGAAACGTCTGGTCCAGGCGGCCACAGAAGTGAAAGCGGTTCCGGATTATGATTATCTGGTGATCAACGACGATGTCGACGCGTGTGCCGATGCCCTGAACCGGATCATCCGGGGGGCACAGGCAGTCCGGGACAGCAGCGGTGAATGTCCGGAGGCGGAAGCGGCTGTGCAAGCGGGGCAGGACAGGTTAGAGAATCAGGCGGGTTCCGGTCGTGTGTACACGGAGTACATACAGAAAAAATCCTTTGCCGGAAAGTTCGGGGTCGGCCTCGCGGAGGTCATCGCCCTCCGGGCCTGAGTATGCAGGATATGTGTGCCGCCCGAGGAGTTTTGGGGATGACAAAAAGCATATATAAATGGTCCTGAATACCATTTGTGTATTGACAGATATACATTTTTAACAGATATACATTTTAATAGATATATATTTACTGAGGAAAGGAAAGGTTTATTTTTATGATTCATCCGTCCTACGTGGATCTTATGGAAGTTGTCAACAAGAATGTCGAAGAGGGAGAGACCCCTGTCATCAACAGCCGTTATTCCATCGTCATGGCGACCGCCAAGCGCGCGCGTCAGATCGTGGACGGCGACGAGCCGCTGGTCAAGGTCTCCAGAGGTGAGAAGCCCCTGTCCATTGCCGTCGACGAGCTCAACCAGGCGGAGATCCGGATCCTGGCAGAGGACGAGGTCGAAGAGGAATATGAGATCCTGACTGACGCGCCCGCGGAGGCAGATGGGGAAGAGACCGGTTCCGATGAAGCGGTCCTTGAAAGTGCCAGCGCGGAGAGCATGGAAACAGAAGCTGCAGCGGAGGAGACCGTGGCGGCAGAGGCCGGCACTGAGGATACAGCTGCAGCAGCCGCAGAGGCTGTTGAGGATGTGGCTGCGGATGCGGCTTCCGGCGCGCCGGCAGATGAGATTTCCGCGGAAGAGGGTCCTGCAGAAGAAGCTGCTGAAGAGGAAGTGACAGAATGAAGATCCTGTTTGTCTCACTGGGATGCGATAAAAACCTGGTGGATTCGGAGGAGATGCTGGGAGACCTGACGCAGGCGGGCTATGAGATCACGGATGATGAAGAGGCAGCAGAGGCGGCGATCGTCAATACCTGCTGCTTCATCAATGATGCGAAAAAAGAGAGCATCGACAGCATCCTGGAGCTGGCGCCGCGGAGAACGGGCGGACAGCTGAAAGCCCTGGTGGTGACCGGATGTCTGGCCCAGCGCTACAGCGAAGAGATCCGGAAGGAGATCCCGGAGGTGGATGCCATCATCGGGACCACGGCGCAGGAGACCCTGCTGGAGACACTGGAGGAAGTCCTGCGCAGAAAAGGACAGGATGACAGCCGGGCGGAAAGGGAGGCCCTTTCTTCCGGAGAAGGCGGTCAGGCAGAGCCGGCGGAAATCCCGGAGCAGGACGCCGCCCTGGTGCGCCTCAACGACCTGAAGAGGATGCCGCGCGCCCATGTGAACCGTGTCCTGACGACCGCCAGCGGCAGCGGCTACCTGCGCATCGCGGAGGGCTGCAGCAAATACTGCACCTACTGCGTGATCCCGTCGATCCGCGGACCTTACCGCAGCCTTCCCATGGAACAGATCCTCAAGACGGCGGAGGACCTGGCGGCCCAGGGGGTGCGGGAGCTCATCCTGGTCGCCCAGGAGACCACCCTCTACGGCACAGACCTCTACGGTGAGAAGAAACTTCCCGACCTGCTCCGTGCGCTGGCCAGGATCGACGGCATCCACTGGATCCGCCTGCTCTACTGCTATCCGGAGGAGATCACGCCCGAACTGATCAGGACCATGAGGGATGAGCCCAAGGTCCTCCACTATATCGATATGCCCATCCAGCACGCGTCGGACGATGTCCTGCGCAGGATGGGGCGCCGCACCAACCGCAGGGACCTGGAAAACATCGTCGGCCTCCTGAGGCAGGAGATTCCGGATATCTGTATCCGGACGACCCTGATCTCGGGCTTTCCCGGTGAGCTGGAGAAGGACCACAAGACCCTGCGTTCCTTCGTTCGCCGGATGAAATTCGACCGGCTGGGCGTGTTCGCCTATTCCAGAGAGGAGGGAACGCCGGCGGCGAAGATGCCCGTCCAGATCCCGGCCCCCGTCAAGAAAAAGCGCAGAAAGGACCTGATGCTCCTGCAGCAGGAGATCGCCTTCCGCAAGGCCCGCCGCATGAAGGGCAGGGTCGTAGAGGCCATCATCGAGGGCAGGATCGTCGGCGAGGATGTCTATACAGCCCGTACCTACATGGACGCTCCCGGCGTCGACGGTATCCTGTTCGTTGAGACGGGGCGGGAGCTGATGTCCGGCGAGTTTATCAACGTCAGGATCACGGGATCCGACCAGTATGACCTGATCGGTGTACCCGCGGAGTAAAAAAGAACCGCCATGGTTCAGATTTATCAGCCGGTCTTGTGCCGGCGCTGTATGCTTGTTTTTCGACATGGATGCGCATGCCGGAACAGAAAGGAGTAGCTGTGAATCTGCCGAATAAACTGACAGTACTGAGAGTGATTCTGGTTCCGTTTTTTGTTGTTTTTCTGTTGCTCTCCAAGGCGAATGACTCCATGAAGTGGATCGCTCTGGCGCTGTTTATCATTGCGTCCCTGACAGACCTGCTCGACGGAAAGATCGCCAGAAAGTATCAGCTGGTCACCACGTTTGGTAAGTTTATGGATCCGCTGGCGGACAAGATCCTGACGATCTCCGGCATGATCTGCCTGATCGAACTGGGCAGGATCCCCTCCTGGATCGTCGTGATCATTGTGGCCAGAGAGTTCATCATCAGCGGTTTTCGCCTGATCGCGACAGAGCACGGCATTGTCATCGCCGCCAACTACTGGGGCAAGTGGAAGACCACCTTCCAGATGATCATGATCATCCTGATGATCATGAATATCCCGGCCCTCCAGCTCGTGACGACCATCGTCATGTGGATCGCCCTGGTACTGACCATCGTATCGCTGGCGACCTATATCATGCAGAATATGGAAGTGGTCCGCACCATGGAGCTGAAATAATGGGCCCGCGCGCGGTTCTGATGTGCGCAGGCGATTTCGAGTCCTTTTATTTGACCGGAAATGAAGAATACGGCGGAAAAATCTCCATCGTGGATTATCTCCAGAGAGAGTCTTCTGTACTGAAAAAACCGGGACTTCGGACCGGTGTGAATTTCCGGGAAGAGTCCGGCCTTCGGAACAATGTGAACCTGCGGAAGGCAGGGGGCTCTGAGATAGAAGAAGATTTCCGAAAAGAGGGAAAAAAGGACGAAGATCCGTGTGATGCACGGATCTTCGTTGCCGTTGACGGGGGCCTGGAGAGACTGCTGGCGCTGGGGATCGAACCGGACCTGGTCCTGGGGGATTTCGATTCCCTGGGGAAGAAGTACGGCTCCTATCTGGAGGAGGTCCGGCGCACATCTCCGGAAAGGATCGTCCGCCTGCCCTGTGAGAAGGACGATACGGATACCCTCCACGCCCTGCGCGTCTGCATGGACCGGGGCTGCAGGGAGTTTCTCCTGCTCGGTGCCCTGGGCGGCCGGCTCGACCACACGATGGCGAACATCCAGTGCCTGGCCTGGCTGCGGAAAAATGACGCCGTCGGATATCTTGTGGGAAAGGACACGATCGTGACGGTCCTGTCCGCGGAGACCATCCTCTTTCCGGAAAACCTGACCTGTACATTTTCGCTGTTCGCCCTGGACAGCCGGCTGACGGGCGTCACCCTGGAGGGCATGAAATACCCCCTGTCGGAGGCGACGGTGGAAAATTCCTTCCCCATCGGCGTCAGCAATGAGATCCGGCCGGGAGACCGCGCCCGGGTCACTGTCCGCGACGGACTTGCGCTCGTCATCCTGCAGATGCCGCGCGGGGCCGGTGTCCCGGATCCGTCGCTCTTTGAGCGGATGCGGCTCTGATAGATGGCCGATAAAACAGAAAATCAAAACAGAAAATCAAAACAGAAATTAAAACAGAAATAAAAACAGAAAATGAAAGCAGTGCTCCCCCGGGCCGTCTGGCGCCGGGAGGCACTGCTTTTTTGATTAGAACCTGTTTTTGGCAGCAGCTGTCAGATCTCGCTGAAGAGGAGATCGGAGTAGACGGGGATGGGCCAGGCGTCGCGGGCGGTCATGGTCTCCAGCTCGTCGGCGAAGCTCCGGCATTCGTTCATGTCGGGGACGATGACGGTGTGGCAGTAGCGCATGGCCTCCTCGGAGTCGGCGGGAATGAGACGGAGGTCTTTTTCCAGCTTGTCGCAGGCGTCGCTCAGGCAGTCGCAGAGCATGCAGTTGTTGCGGGCGTTGGTCTCCTCATAGCGGGCGGGCAGGCCCAGGGCCTTGCGGCGCTCGAAGCCGCGGCAGAGGGCGGTCCCGTAGCGGGAGACGGCGGGCAGGATCTCCTTGCGGAGCATGTCGATCATGGTCCGCGCCTCCATGGAGATGGTGGCGGTGTAGTTTTCTACATGGATATTGTAGCGGGCAAAGACCTCATCGCGGGTGTAGATGGCATGGCTGGTGAAGAGGCCGATGTTTTTCTCGGTGATGTAGGCGGGCAGGGCATCTACGGTGGAGATGTTGTTGCAGAGCCCGCGGCGCTTGGCTTCCTCGATCCAGGCCTCGTCGTAGCCGTTGCCGTCGAAGATGATGCGGCGGTGGGCCGTCAGCTCGCGGCGGATGAGGGCGTTGAGGTCCTCGTGGAAATGCCCGGACTGCTCGAGCTCGTCGGCAAATTTGCCCAGCTCCTCGGCCATCATGGTGTTGAGCACGATGTTGGGGCCGGAGATGGAGAGGGAGGAACCCACCATGCGGAACTCGAACTTGTTGCCGGTGAAGGCCATGGGGGACGTGCGGTTGCGGTCCGTGTTGTCCATGGGGATGGGCGGCATGGTGTCGACGCCGATGGAGAGATTGCGCTTGCCGACATTGGTGTAGGCGGTGTCGTCGATGATGGAATTGATGACGGCGCTCAGTTCTTCGCCCAGGAAGATGGAGACGACGGCCGGCGGCGCCTCCTGGGCGCCCAGGCGGTGGTCATTGCCGGGGGTCGCGACGGTCGCGCGCAGCATGTCCTGGTATTCGTCCACGCCCTTGATGAAGGCGGTCAGAAAGAGCAGGAACTGGGCGTTTTCGTGCGGGGTGGACCCGGGCTTGAAGAGGTTTTCGCCGGTGTCCGTGCTCAGGGACCAGTTGTCGTGCTTGCCAGAGCCGTTGACGCCCGCGAAGGGCTTCTCGTGCAGCAGGCAGACCAGACCGTGGCGGTCGGCGACCTTTTTCATGATCTCCATGGTGATCTGGTTCTGGTCGCATGCCATGTTGGCATCCGTGTAGATCGGGGCCATCTCGTGCTGGGCGGGCGCCACCTCGTTGTGTTTGGTCTTGGAGAGGACACCCAGCTTCCACAGCTCGTTGTCCAGGTCCTGCATGTAGGCCTGAACGCGGGGGCGGATGGCGCCGTAGTAGTGGTCCTCCAGCTCCTGGCCCCTGGGCGGCTTGGCGCCCATGAGCGTGCGGCCGGTCATGATCAGGTCCTCGCGCTGTTTGTAGAGCTCCTTGTCCACCAGGAAATACTCCTGCTCGGAGCCGACCTGGGCGATGACCCGGCGGGCGGTCTCATTGCCGAACAGGCGCAGGATGCGGACGGCCGCTTTGCTGACCGCGTCCATGGACCGCAGGAGGGGGGTCTTTTTGTCCAGGGCATGTCCCGAATAGGAGCAGAAGATGGTGGGAATGCAGAGAGATTTTTGGATGTGGGATCCCAGGCGGTATAGCCGCGCGCCTCAAAGGTCGCCCGCAGGCCACCGGAGGGGAATGAGGAAGCGTCGGACTCGCCGCGCACCAGCTCCTTGCCGGAGAACTCCATGACGACCCGGCCGCCGCCGGCGGGCTGGATGAAGCTGTCGTGTTTCTCGGCGGTGACGCCGGTCATAGGCTGGAACCAGTGTGTATAGTGTGTGGCCCCCTTCTCGACTGCCCACTGCTTCATAGCCTCCGCGATCTCATTCGCGGTGGAGATATCCAGGGGCGTGCTGTCGGAGACGGATTTCTTCCAGGCGCTGTAGCAGGCCGGGGAGAGACGGTCCTTCATGGTGTCTTCATCGAAGACCATGCTGCCGAACAGCTCGGGGAGGCGTGTTGTTTTTTTGCTCATGTAATACTCCTTTGTGCCGACGTCTACGTGTAAGGCTGTCTTATTATACAGAATCAGAAGCGAAAAATGAAGTAAAAACTGCTCATTGCGTCCCGGAGCTGACTCACTGGTTGAACTGCCTCTTTTTTCGTAGTAGAATAGGGGCGATGCATAGGGGAAACCGATTTAATCTCAGTTATGCGAGTAAAGGAGAGACGCGTATGAGTCACAGACCTGTTGTGTTAATGATCCTGGACGGATACGGGCTGAACGAGAATCCCGAGGCGAATGCAGTCGCCATGGCAAAGACGCCGGTGATGGACCGCCTGATGAAGGAGTATCCTTTTGTCAAGGGATATGCCAGCGGCATGGCGGTCGGACTTCCTGACGGCCAGATGGGCAATTCGGAGGTCGGCCACATGAACATGGGCGCCGGCAGGATCGTGTATCAGGAGCTGACCAGGATCACCAAGGAGATCCAGGACGGCGAGTTTTTCGAGAATCCCGAGCTTCTTGCCGCGATCAACAACTGCAAGGTGCGGGGCTCCGATCTGCACCTTTACGGACTTCTGTCGGACGGCGGTGTGCACAGCCACAATACGCATCTGTACGCTCTCCTTGAAATGGCGAAGCGCAACGGCCTCGACAGGGTATATGTGGACTGCTTCCTGGACGGACGCGACACACCGCCCAAGAGCGGCATCGATTATCTGGCCCAGCTCGAAGACCAGATGAAGGAGATCGGCGTCGGTAAGATCGCCATGATCAGCGGCCGCTACTATGCGATGGACCGGGACAACAACTACGACCGCGTCAAGATCGCCTATGACGCGCTGACAAAGGGCGAGGGCCTCACGGCGGCCAGCTCCGCGGAGGCCATCCAGGCTTCCTATGACCGCGACGAGACGGATGAGTTCGTCAAGCCCACGGTCATCATGGAGGACGGTAAGCCTGTGTCCGTGATCAAGGACGGCGACTCCATCATCTTCTTCAATTTCCGCCCGGACCGCGCCAGGGAGATCACCCACTGCTTCTGCGACAACGAGTTCAGCCAGTTTGACCGCGGCCCCAGGAAAAAGGTCTTCTACGTCTGCTTCAAGGACTACGATCCCGAGATCCCCAACAAGGAGATCGCCTTCAAGAAGGTCGATGTCACCAATACCTTCGGCGAGTGGCTGGCGGCCCAGGGCATGAAGCAGGCCAGGATCGCTGAGACGGAGAAGTACGCGCATGTCACCTTCTTCTTCAACGGCGGCGTCGAGGAGCCCAATGAGAATGAGGACAGGATCCTGGTCCGGTCCCCCAAGGAGGTTCCGACCTACGACCTCAAGCCCGAGATGAGCGCCTACGGCGTTCTGGACAAGCTTCTGGGCGCGATCGAGTCCGACAACTACGACGCGATCGTCATCAACTTTGCCAACCCCGACATGGTCGGCCACACCGGCGTCCTGCCGGCCGCCATCAAGGCCGTCGAGGTCGTCGATGAGTGCGTGGGCAAGGCTGTGGACGCAGTCGTCGCGAAGGGCGGCGTCGTCTTTATCTGCGCGGATCACGGCAACTGCGAGCAGATGATCAACTATGAGACCGGCGCGCCTCACACGGCCCACACGACCAATCCGGTTCCCTTCATCCTGATCAATTACGACAGGGACTATACGCTGGCCGAGGACGGCGTCCTGGCGGATATCGTCCCGACCCTGATCGAGGTGATGGGGAAGGAACAGCCCAAAGAGATGACCGGACATTCACTCCTGGTGAAGAAGGGCTGAAACAATTGAACAAACAGTTCGGAGCAGGCTCTGTACATGGTACAGGGCCTGCTTTTTTAGGGCGCTGAAATGTTCTATATATGGGAGAAAAATGCTTTGCCTGGCGTACATGTGGTAATCAGGCGGGCCTTTTTTGTGTTTTTTATGTAAAAAGAGCCCTTCGGGTATATCCAAAACGGGGAAAATCAATTATTATAGAATCGTATGTGTAGACCTATGCCTGCCCGGACCCGGGCGGCAGGACCTGCCGGCGCGCTGACCTGCCGGCGGGATAACAATAGAGAATTCGAGGCGTACCAGAGAGATTCCGCTGACCGCGTTGCACGCCTGCACGGCAGGTGTCGTTGGAAAGAGCATGTATTCTGAGAACGGGAATGACCGCGGGGAGACCCTGCGGGAGATCAAAGAAAAAGTGAACAGAGCGCTGCGGAGAAATGCGGACGGGCTCTCGGGGGGCAGCACGGCCCCGGAACGGGATCCGGGAAAACCGGGACCGCTGTGGGATTCGCTCCGCCGGGATCCGGGAAAGCCGGGACCGCTGTGGAACTCGATCCGCCGGCTGACCGCATCCGGAAAGGGCAGCCCGCACAAAGGCCGGGGCGGAGGCAATCCCGGAGCCGGGGGGACCGGAAGCACGGCCAAGTCCAGGCGCGAAAAGCGCGTGAGCTGGACCTTCCTGTCACTGAGCCTGGCCGGCGTGCTTCTCTTTTTTGTCCTGCCCTTCATGGTCGTCATCTACTACTCCCTGATCGATAATCCGGTCAGGCACCGTTTTGTCGGCCTGTCCAATTACGGAAAGGTGCTGAGCAACAGCGCATTCCGCCTGGCGGCCGCCAATACACTGAAGTTTTCCGCGGTGTCCGTGCCGCTGGCGGTCGGCCTGGCCCTCCTCCTGGCGGTCGTCATGGAGAAAAGGATTCCGTGGAAGAGCAGGATCCGGTCCTTTTTCCTCAGTCCCCTCATGGTGCCGACGGCTTCGGTCATCATGATCTGGCAGATCCTCTTTCATTACAACGGTCTGGTCAATGTCTGGCTGGGCAGGTTCGGGATCGACAGGATCGACTGGCTCAAATCCTCCTACGCCCAGGTGCCGATCATTCTTTTGTTTATATGGAAGAACCTGGGCTACAATATGATCCTGTTTATGGCGGGGCTGGCCAATATCCCCCGAGACCAGATCGAGGTCGCGCGGCTGGAGAGCGCCTCGGAGTTCCAGATCTTCTGGCTGATCAAGATCCGGTATCTGTCCTCGACGATCCTGTTTGTGACGATCATGTCGCTGATCAATTCCTTTAAGGTCTTCCGGGAGGTCTATCTGATGGCAGGGGATTATCCCTATGATGCCCTGTACATGCTCCAGCATTTCATGAACAACACCTTCCGCTCGCTGGATTATCAGAAGCTGAGCGCGGCGGCCGTCCTGATGGCCCTGTTCATGATCGTCGTGATCGGCGTGCTCTTTGTTTCGGAGGACCGGTTCGGACAGGATCTGGAGTAGAATACATCCACGGTGATCAAAACATGAATAAAAAAACGCGTGAGAATGTGCGGATGGTCATCCGTACGGTCGTCACGGGATCCTTTGCGGTCCTGTTTCTGATGCCGATCATCCTGACCATCACCAATTCTCTGATGACCGTCTCCGAGATCAATGCCAATTACGGCGTGATCTTTGCCAGAAAAAACGGCGTGCGTGTCTTTATCAGCAAGACGGTCAACCTGAAATTCATACCGGATATTGTCTCCTTCAGCCAGTATTTCAAGGTGCTCTTTCTCAGCCCGGAATACCTGATGAAGTTCTGGAACTCCGTGATCTTCGTCGTTCCGATCGTGGTCTTCCAGCTGGCGGTCGCCTCCCTGGCGTCGTACGGTTTTGCCAGATACCGGGGAAAGGTGCGCGAGGTCATCTTTTTCTCTTATATCATCCTGATGCTGATGCCCTACCAGGTTACCCTGGTTCCCAACTACCTGGTCTCGAGCTGGCTCAACATCATCGATACGAGATGGGCGATCTGGCTGCCGGGGATCTTCTCCCCCTTTGCAGTCTATATGCTGACCAAGTATATGCGCAGGATCCCCAGATCGATCTACGAGGCGGCGGAGATCGACGGCGCCGGCGAGTGGCAGATCTTTACGCGGATCTGTCTGCCCAACTGCCGCGGAGGTCTCGCCTCGATCGCGATCCTGCTCTTTATCGATTACTGGAACATGGTGGAACAGCCCCTGATCCTCTTGTCCGACGAACAGATGCACCCCCTGTCGGTCTTCCTCTCCAGGATCAAGACCGATGAGATCTCCCTGGCCTTTGCCGTCGCGGTCATCTATATGGTGCTGCCCATGCTGGTCTTCCTCTACGGAGAGGAGTATCTGGTCGAAGGCATCGTCTATCAGGGCGGGATCAAGGAATAGCTGGCGAAAAAATGTACGACACTGTAGTGCAGTATGTCGGAAGAGCGAAAAAAACGCTCGATAGCGTTTTTTTCACTCCGGAGCTTTGTGCCGCGAGGCGGCCCAAAGCCCCTGTAATCCTTTACCGTTTTCGCCTCCGCGAAAACGCTTCAGGTTGCCGCTCTTACGAGCGGCATGGTCGGGAGGAATGAAAAAGCATGAATATTGAAGATAAGGAACTGGCACTCCTGCAGAAGTCCCAGCGGCGGAAGGATATCATCAAGAATATTACGATTGTATTTCTGCTGATCCTGCTCGCCCTGACATTCTTTTCGCGGACGATCATGAACTACACCCTGCCGGAGGTCGCGACACACGTGGCCGCTCAGGGCGAGGTCTCGCCCCGGATCCGGGGACAGGGGACGGCTGCGGTCGATGATCCCTATCTGGTGACGGTCACCCAGGCCAGGAAGATCAGGAGTGTCGCGGTCAAGGTCGACCAGGAGGTCAAGCGCGGGGACGTCATCTATTATCTGGAGGACACGGAGTCCGAGGAACTGCGCACCGCGCGGCAGGAGCTGGAGGACCAGAAGGCGAATTTCACCAAGCGCCTTTTTGACGGCACCCTCTCGGACAGCGAGATCACCAGGATGCGGGCCGGCAACTACAGGTCGGACGACGAGCTCCAGGCGGAGCTGGCCTCGATCAACCGCAAGTTTGAGTCCGCCACAAAGGAGGCCCAGGAGGCGGCAAGATCCTACGAGAAACTCAGCGCCAAGAGCAGCAGTTCAGGCGGGAACGGCTCCTCGGAAAGCAATTCCACCGGCACCGGCTCCGGCAGCTCGAAGGGAACCGCGGATGCGGACGAGGAAGATGACAACAGCGACGATGCTGCCGCGGACGTGACCACCGATGGCATGCTGTCAGCCCAGAGCACCAGCCTGGAGAAGAAGCTGGAGAAGGCCAACACCCGCAAGATCGACGCCGATGCGGAACTGACCCAGGTGACAAGCCAGAGGGAGAAAGTGATCAACAGCATCAGCGCCGAGCTGGAGCTGAAAAATACCCAGGAGGCGATCAACAAGGCTCAGGCCAAGGTGGACCGCCTTGAGAAGGAGGAGATCGGCGCTTCGATCACGTCGCCCGTGGACGGACGCGTGACTTCGCTGACCTACTCCGCCGGTGAGACGACTGCCGCGGATGCAGAGGCCGCGGTCATCCAGATCCAGGGCAAGAAGCTCTCCGTGAGCTTTTCCGTGAAAAAAGAACAGGCACAGAAACTCAAGGTGGGGGATGAGGCCGAGCCGCAGAACCCCTGGGAGTACAACGACGATTTCCACGCCGTCCTGAGACAGATCGCCGCGGACCAGAGCGACCCGCAGAATTCCAGGATCCTCAAGTTCGAGATCGACAGCGACAGCGTCAGCCAGGGCGACAATGTGCAGCTCCAGATTGCGGAGAGCTCCAAGACCTACGACCTTGTCGTGCCCAATTCCGCAGTCCGCAGCGATTCCAACGGAACCTTCGTCCTCGTGCTGCAGACGCGGCAGAGCCCTATGGGCAACCGCTACATTGTGTCGAGGGAAAGCGTCAAGGTCCTCGCAAAGGATGACACCAATTCCGCGATCAGCGGCGCCATCGGGGCCTACAGCTATGTGGTGACCGAATCCACCAAGATGATCAGCTCCGGCGACCAGGTCCGTCTGGCAGATGAGGTGGAGAGAGAAGATCAGTAAGAAGTCCGGGACCAGAGGAACTGGACACTGTATGACAGAACCGGAAGACCGGAAGAAGAGGCACAGTATATGGATGGCAGCAAACTGAATAATAAAGTACGGGACGCTGCCGGAAAGGGCGCAGGCAGGGTGGCTGCGGGAGCCCGCAGCTTCTGGGGAAAGCTCCGGCTCTGGCAAAAGGCCGGGCTGATCCTCTGCCTTGTCTCATGGATCGTATCTGCTGTGATCGGAGCAGTCTGTGCGCGGATCACAGGGAGAATGCTCGATCAGAACTGTGCGTCCCGGTGGTCACCGGATGGGCAGAGCGCCCAGGTGAGCGCCTTTTTGTCCGGGTCGGCGGGAATGTCCGATGAGACGACCATGTCCCTGTACGCGAGCCTGATGCGCTCGCTGCAGGAGGATGCCCTCACCCTGTCGGATACACAGATCGAAAACGGCGCGAGCCTGGTCGACGCATGTTACTGCGGGATCGGCAGCGCGGATATTGCCTTCGGGGAGGAATCGGTGACGGCGACCATGATCGGCGTCGGCGGTGATTTTTTTAATTTTCACCCGCTCGACCTGATGGACGGCTACTATTTCTCCGACGATGAGATCATGGAGGACAGGATTCTCCTGGATGACCAGACTGCGTGGAGACTGTTCGGTTCCCCGCATATCGTGGGTCAGTCCGTCGACATCGGAGGGACACCGCATTTTGTCGCCGGCGTATTCAAAAGGCCGGAGGGAAGATTTTACAAGTTTTCCGGCATGGGGAGCTACATGGTCTTTATTTCCTTCGATTCCCTGTGTAAGTACACGGAGGTCGGAGCTCCTGCAGAGAACGGCGGAGACGGCACAGATACGGACGATTCTTCGATGAATCAGGAGAGCGCGGACGCCGCGCCCGGACCTGCTGCCGGAGAAAAGCTGATGGCAGGTGACGGAGAAAAGCTGACGGCCAGTGTCGGAGAAAAGCTGACGGCCGGTGCCGGAGATAAGCTGACGGCCGTTGACGGAGAAAAGCTGATGGCCGGTGACGGTCAGGTACAGGAGCCCGGAGGCGGGCAGTATCAGTCAGCCGCTATTCCGCGGACTGCGGCCTGGCAGCCGGTTTCCGGATCGGCTTCCGGCCGGGACGCCGGCGCGGCAGAGAGTCCGGCGGGGACTGCTCTGCAGGAGACTGCCGGACGGCTGTCATCTGTAGATGCGGAGTATCGTCTCTCAGAGCCCACACTCCTGGCCGCAGAGGACGAAGGGGAAGAGGAAACCGAAACAGGAGAGGATGAATCTACCGGGATCGGGACTCCCTCCGCCGGGGCCGGCAGCAGTCAGGAGACGGACGACAAGGACGCCGCGGAGGAAAAAGACAGCAAGACCGGCGAAGAAGATGCCGATGATGAAGACCTTGACAAGCCTACCGCGGAGGACCGGGATCTGAACCGCGGACAGAGCGGTAAGGGCAGTCAGAGCGGAAATAATAATGTGCCCGAGAAGCCGGAGATCAACCGCAACAGGGTGAGCTGCTATGAGGCCATCCTGCCGGATCCGGTTTCCGGATATGCCCTCAGAACGATCCAGAAATGCATGCGGGAGGCCGGGGTCTCCATGGACCAGATCACGGTGGTGGAGAACACATCCAGATACGACACCTTCCGTCTGGCATCCCTGGTTGCACAGCCGGGCGTCCGCAGTATGCAGACCGCGGCAATTCGCTATCCCTACTGGGAGAATGTGGCGCTGGCATGGGAGGACATGCTCATTCCCTATGCACTGCTGCAGTTGGTCCTGCGTTTCGCGCCCCTGGTCTTCCTGCTCTTCCTGGTCCTGTGGTATGCGACCCACAAGAGCTGGACCGTGGGCGGCATTATCGGAAATATCCAGGACAGGCTCTATGAGCGCCAGGCAGAAAGGATCCACGGGAAACCCGCGGAGAAAGCGGAAGAACTGGAGGATTCTGCTGATAAGGCATCGGCACTGGAGACAGAAACATGAAAAAAACTGTCGATACAGTTTTTTTCATGTCGGAGCATTGTGCGTGGCACAATGCTCTGTGGATCGCAGCTGAGAAATCGGCTTTGCGAATTTCTCAGCGCGGAATCTTCGATTATGGAGGAAATATGAAAATAAGAGGAAAACGACTGACAGCACTCCTGCTCGTGATGATCCTGGCTGTCTCACTTGCAGCCTGCGGCAAGGGTTCAGGCAGCGGGAAAGACGGCAAGGACGGCAAGGGTGGTACACAGGAGGCCGGCGCAGCCATGCCTGAAGTCACGATCAAGGACGGCGTTGTCCGCGCAACAGAGGTTGTTGTGGCGGATTCCTCCATCGATATGGATGGAGTTCAGCTGCTCGGCATGGAGGATGGCTGGTTTTACGGCTTTTATTACAGCTATGAAGGAGAAGCGGAGCAGGGCTACGGCCTTGTGCGTTTCAAGACAGACGGCAGTGCGCTGGAGAAGATTCCCTGCAGCGGCCTGGATGCCGGTGCGGAAATTGTGGCCTCCGCCTTCTATGACGGCTGTTTTTATCTGGGTCTTGCTACCTATCAGAACTCTCCCGCGCTGGACTATGCGCTTGCCAATGAGGGGACGACTGCCGAGACGGCGATCCCGGAGGATCTGAGCGAGGATGCGACCGGTGTTTACCAGGTCTGCTGTGTGGCGGCAGACGGCAAGGTCAAGTGGACGACACAGACCAACAAGGACACGAGCGACGCCTATTATTTCATCAACTCCCTGGCAGTGTCAGAGGAGGGTGTGTATGTGTCCTCTTCGGACAGCGTGGACCGGTTCGACAGAGAGAGCGGGGAGTTCGCCGAGAATATCTGCAAGGTCAGTGAAGCGGACCTGACAGGCGCGCTCTATGTTCTGCAGGACGGGAAGGTGATCATGACAGATGATTTCTCAGCTGCCATGAAGATCAGCGCCTATGATCCCGGACAGAAAAAATTTGTGGAGTCTGCGACCTTCCCCAATGCCCTGCAGGGCGCGACCCTGTACGCCGGCATGACCTATGATTTTTATCTGGCGGGTGAGGACGGCATCTATGGTGCCAACGTAGGCTCCAGTGAGCTCAAGCCTGTCATCAACTACGTCAACTCCGATCTGGATGCCCAGGGTGTTGTCCGTTTCTTTGAGACAGCGGACGGTCAGTACGCGCTTCAGGCCTATGGAAGCGATACCAGTGTCCAGGTCTACCTGCTGGATCCGGTCGCTCCGGAGGATGTGAAGGAAAAGAAAGAGCTGACGCTCGGCGGCTATTACATCGATTATGAAGTCCGCAGCGAGGTGATCCGCTTCAACAAGGAGAGCGATCAGTACCGCATCAGTCTCGTGGATTACAGTAAGTATGACCTGGACACGGACGAATACTATAATTCCACCGGACTGACCAAGATGAATACGGACATTGCGTCCGGAAACGCTCCCGACATTATGCTCATCGGAGAGCAGATGCCGACCGACAGCTATATCGCCAAGGGAGTGTTTGAGGACCTGACAGACCGCTACAACAGCGACGCGGAGATCGACAAGAGCGATTTCCTCAAGAACGTCACGGATGCCTTCCTGACGGACGGAAAAATGTATCTGGCTGTCCCCGGCTTTACCATCTCCGGTGTCTCGGGAAAGACAAAGTTTATCGGAGACGGAAAAGACCTCAGCATCAAAAAGGCTCGTCAGATCGCGGCGGACAGAGGGCTGAAGGAAGGGGCGATCTTCGGTGTGATCGACAGAGATACGGTCCTGCAGTCCGCGATCGAGTTCTCCGGAGACCAGTTTATCGACAGGGAGACCCACTCCTGTGATTTCAATAATGACCAGTTCCGGCAGCTCCTGGAGTTTGTCAAACAGTTCCCGGAAGCAGTCAGCGAAGAAGAATATAACGACTACTTCACCCAGTATCTGGGCGACCGCGCGATCCTGAACATCCAGGTCATCAATACGATCTACGATTATAACTACATGACCAGGGACCTGTTCGGAGACCTGAATATTACCCTCACGGGATTCCCTTCCGAATCCAACAAGGGTCCTGCTGTCAGCCCGGCCCTGGGCCTTGCCATCAACAGCAGCACGTCTGATCCGGATGGATGCTGGAGCTTTGTGCGCAGATTCTACCTCCCTGAGTATCAGATGAAGATGGAAGGCTGCCTGCCGGTCAGTGAGAAAGCGATCGATGCGCAGGGACAGGCTCTGATCGAGAGCCTCAAGGAACAGCGCGAGGAGTATGAGGCCTACATGCGCGAGCTTGACCAGGGCGTCTCGCCGGATGCAGCAAACGGCGCAGCAGAGCCGGATCAGGCTGCGGCCGGCACCGACCAGGCCCCTGCGGCTGAGGAAGCAGTGGACTCGCCTTCACCGCAGGATGCAGTATCCCTGGATTCCACCAAGGAAACTGCGCAGGAGGAGATGCCTCCTGTCGAGGAGTCTGAAGACCTCATGAATGTTCCGATCCCGGAGGAAGACTTTGACGGAACACATGAAGAATATGAAGCCTACGTCGCTGAATTTGAAAAGGAGCTGGCAGAGGCCGGCGGGACCTTCACGGCGGAGGTGATCACCGAGGACGAAGCAGCTGCGGCAGGAGACGGCGGCGCGGTCGTTCCGGCAGATCTCCCCGACTTCAGCGAGTCGGATCTCCAGCAGTTCAAGGAGATCGTGAAGGGGCTGAATTATGCCGTCAACTCTGACACAGATGTCTGGAGCATCGTCTCGGAAGAGGCGGAGGCCTATTTTGCGGATCAGAAATCCGTGGAGGAGATCACGGATATCATCCAGAGCCGCGTACAGGTCTACCTCAAGGAAAATGAGTGAGCACTGTTTTATTAACAATGGAAATACTGTATGCAAAAAGAAATAACGCAGGATAAAATAAGAAATTTCTGTATTGTCGCCCATATCGATCACGGAAAGTCCACACTGGCGGACCGCATGATCGAGAAGACAGGTCTTCTGACCAGTCGTGAGATGCAGGACCAGGTCCTCGACAACATGGAACTCGAGCGCGAACGCGGGATCACCATCAAGTCCCAGGCAGTCCGCCTGGTCTACAATGCGCGGGACGGTCAGGAATATATCTTTAACCTGATCGACACTCCCGGTCACGTGGACTTCAACTATGAGGTCAGCCGGTCGCTTGCAGCCTGCGACGGGGCGATCCTGGTCGTGGACGCGACCCAGGGGATCCAGGCGCAGACACTGGCGAATGTCTATCTCGCTCTGGAGCACAACCTGGATGTCTTTCCCGTGATCAACAAGATCGACCTGCCCTCGGCCCAGCCGGAGGTGGTGCGGGAGGAGATCGAGGATGTGATCGGCCTCGACGCTTCCGATGCACCGCTCATCTCTGCCAAGCAGGGCCTGGGTGTGGAGGATGTCCTGGAGGCAGTCATCCGGAACATTCCCGCCCCGGACGGAGATCCCGATGCCCCTCTCAAGGCACTGATCTTCGATTCCCTGTACGATTCCTATAAGGGCGTCATCGTCTTCTGCAGGATCCGTGACGGCAGGCTCCGCCGCGGGACGAAAGTGAAGATGATGGCGACAGGCGCCTCCGCTGAAGTCGTCGAGGTCGGCTATTTCGGCCCCGGACAGTTTATCCCCTGTGAAGAGCTGTCCGCCGGCATGGTCGGCTATTTCACGGCGTCCATTAAAAACATCCGCGACGCCCGCGTCGGTGATACAGTCACCGAGAGCGAGCGGCCCTGTGCGGAAGCCCTGCCCGGGTATAAAAAGGCCCAGCCCATGGTCTACTGCGGCCTGTACCCCGCCGAGACCCCGCGCTATCCCGATCTCAGGGATGCGCTGGAAAAGCTGCAGCTCAACGACGCCTCCCTCTTTTTCGAGCCGGAGACCTCACTGGCACTCGGCTTTGGTTTCCGCTGCGGCTTTCTGGGACTCCTCCATATGGAAGTCATCCTCGAACGCCTCGAGCGGGAATATGACCTGGACCTGATTTCCACGGCGCCCGGTGTCGTCTACAAGGTCTACAAGACCGACGGCACCATGATCGAACTGACGAATCCGTCCAATCTGCCGGAGCCCTCCTCCATCGACCGGATGGAGGAACCGATCGTCAACGCCGAGATCATGGTCACGACGGAGTTCATCGGCCCCATCATGCAGCTCTGCCAGGAGCGGCGCGGCCGCTATATCAGCACCGACTATATCGAGACGACCCGCGCGGTCCTCAAATACGAACTGCCGCTCAATGAGATCATCTATGACTTCTTCGACGCCCTCAAGTCCAGGTCCAGAGGCTATGCCTCCTTTGACTATGAGCTCAAGGGCTACGAGGAGTCAAAGCTGGTCAAGATGGATATCCTGGTCAACAAGGAGCCCGTCGACGCGCTCTCCTTCATCGTCCATGCGGACGGCGCCTACGAGCGCGGCCGCAAGATGTGCGAGAAGCTCAAGGACGAGATCCCGCGCCAGCTCTTTGATGTGCCGATCCAGGCAGCGGTCGGCGGCCGCGTCATCGCCCGCGAGACCGTACGCCAGATGCGCAAGGATGTCCTGGCCAAGTGCTACGGCGGCGATATCTCCCGCAAGAAGAAGCTGCTCGAGAAACAGAAGGAAGGCAAGAAGCGCATGCAGACCGTGGGCAATGTCGAGATCCCCAAGGAAGCCTTCATGAATGTCCTGAAGCTGGATACCCAGTAAGAGATGAAGTGTTTGGATTTGAACTGTCACCCGGCAGGAGCGGGGCAGTCCGGATCTGAAATGTCATCGGCTAAGAGCGGGACAGTGTGGATAAGACATGACGCGATTGATATGAAATGAACGAAAAAGACAGGATGAAGGTCCTGTCTTTTTCCTTAGAGAGGAAAAATGACTTTGGCAGATGAAAAGCGGAGAGAAGCTCTGTCGCTGTACATACATATCCCCTTCTGTCTGAAAAAATGCAGCTACTGTGACTTTCTATCTGCGCCGCAGGATGAAGAGACGCGCGAGCGCTATGTGAGGGCATTGATCCGGGAGATCCGGAGCCGCAAAAACTGGGCGGAGGAGACGGGCAGGCATGTGGATACAATATTTCTGGGAGGCGGTACACCATCGGTCCTGGCTGCGGACCAGATCAGCCGGATCATGGAGGCTGTCCATGTGTCTTTTGACGTGGGGAAGGATGCGGAGATCAGTATGGAGCTGAATCCCGGGACAGCAGATCAGGAAAAGCTGCGCGCTTTTCGACAAGCCGGGATCAACCGCCTGTCGATGGGTGTCCAGTCTCTGCAGGATCAGGAGTTGCGCCTCCTGGGCAGGATCCACAATACCGGCCAGGCGAAGGAAGCCTTTTTGATGGCGAGGAAGGCCGGCTTTGATAATGTGAATATAGATCTGATGAGCGCCCTGCCGGGGCAGACATTCTCTTCCTGGGCGGATACACTGACGGGTATCTGCGCCTGGGAGCCGGAGCACATCTCCGCCTACAGCCTGATCATGGAGCCCGGGACGGAGTTTGCAGCCCTGCAGGATGCAGGAAAGCTCCCGTCGCTTCCGGATGAGGATACGGACCGCGAGATGTACCGGTATACAGAAGACTATTTGGCCGGCCACGGGTACAGGCACTACGAGATCTCCAATTATGCGAAACCAGGCAGAGAGTGCCGACACAACTGCGGTTACTGGACAGGGCACCCATATCTGGGACTCGGCATCGGTGCGGCCTCCTATGTGGACGGCGCCCGGTTTTCGAACATTGCCGACCTGAAGACATACCTGTCATACCTGGAGCCTGCTGACGAGGAAGCGCTTTCCGGAGAAAAAATGACCGACCTGCCCGGATCGGAATCACCACCCGGATCAACCGCCTGGCTGGAAGGAATATGTACGGATCGTCATGTCCTTACGGAAGAGGAGAAAATAGAGGAATTCATGTTTCTCGGCCTGCGCATGTGCGGGGGCATAGAGAAAGAAGATTTTGAGAGAAGGTTCCCCGGACGCGCTCTGAAGGATATTTACGGAAAAGTCATCCACAAACATCTGGCCCAGGGCGTGATGGAAGAAACGGAAAAAGGATTCCGCCTGACAAAACGCGGCATCGACATCAGCAACTACATCCTCGCCGACTACCTGCTGTAAAAGCTCCCGCGGTGCGGCCATGCGTGCTGCATGCTTGCATGCAGAAACGCATGGACATAGCGCGGGGCCACAGGCATGAGCAAAAAAGCCCCGCGAAGCACTTGAGCGAGCGGGGCGATTTGCGAATGCCTGTGGCAGGATTGCGGGAGTGCGGTGCAAGCCGCACGAAGCAATCCGAAGAGCTTTTACAAACCCAACCTGCGCCGCTCCCGCGGTGCGGCCATGCGTGCTGCATGCTTGCATGCGGTTTTACCGGTTTTTCCGCACGTCGCGCACCATCAACATGATCAGAACCCCCGCGACGACCAGTGAACCAACTTCCGCCGTCGGCGTTGCCCAGACAATACCGTACATGCCGATGACGGACTTAAACAGGAACATCAGCGGGATGTCCATGCAGCCTTTCCGGAGAATGGAAAGAATGAAGGAACTGAAGCGGCGGCCCGATGCCTGAAAGACCGTATTGGTCAGATAGCAGAGGGAGGCAAGCGGGGTCGCGAGGGCGATGACCCGCAGGAAAGCGCTGCCGAATTCGACGGAAGCCTGTTCCGCGATGAAGAAAGCCACCAGGGCCGGTGCAAAGGTACGGAAGAGCAGCGTACAAAGGAGGTTGAATCCCAGTCCCACTGCACCGGTGAACAGGATCGACTGCTTCAGACGTCGGTAATTGCCGGCCCCGAAGCTGTAACCGAGCAGAGGCAGGACACCCTGGGTAAGACCCATGGTCGTATTGAAGGCGAGCATGTTGATCTTCTTGGCGACGCCCATGCCTGCCACAGCGGCGCTCCCGTATTCGCTTACCAGCGCGTTGGCGGCGATGTTGGACAACATGGCCATCATGGTTGCCAGGGCGGCCGGAACACCGATGGAGATGACGCCTCCGGGAATGCCGTTCTGCACCGAAAAATCGGCGGGGGACATGGTCAGGACAGGATGGTTCCTGTGCCGGTAGAGATAAATCAGAAAATAGACGAAAGCCGCGGTATTTGACAGGCAGGTCGCAATGGCGGCGCCGGTCACTTCATTTCCGGGCGGAAGGATCACAAACATGAACAACGGGTCCAGAATGATATTGAGGACGCCGCCCATGGACATACCGAAACCGGCTTCCTTTGCTGCGCCGACAGACCGCACCAGATGACCGCACAGGACATTTCCGACCGTCGGGACGGCACCGATGATCATGGTCCAGAACATGTAATCGTAGATGTAGGGATAGGAGGCATCGTCACCTCCGATCACGGGAATGAGGCGGGCGCGCAGCAGAAGGATCACTGCGGCATAGACCAGGGAGGCAGCCAGCCCGGCATAGAAACAGAAGGCAAAAGCCTTTCGCGCATGATGCGGGTCTTTTCGCCCCAGGGCACGTGAGATCACGCTTGCGCCGCCGATGCCGAACAGGTTGGCAACTGCCGCCAGGAGGACAAAGACCGGCATGCAGACGGAGAGTGCCGCGACCATGGCGGCATTGCCGGTGCGGCCCACGTACCAGGTGTCCGCGAAGTTGTAGATGATATTGATGAGCTGTGTGATGATCGTGGGGACCGCCAGCGTCATGACGGCAGCCGGAATCGGCGTATATTCAAACAGGGACATATTATGACTGATGCCCCCTGTATTCTGCTGACTGGACATTGGGCTTTTCCTCTCTCGAAGCAGGTGCAATATAACAGCGATATTGTAGCATTTTTTTTGAGCGGATGCACAGCGGATAATACGGATACCTGCTATAATAAGGAAAACATGTTTGCCATACGAGGAGGTTTGTGATGAAAAAAACCCGCCGAAAACTGACCTTTGCCGCCGCAATTGCCGGCACAGCAGTGGCTGCGGCTCTCACTGCCTGCCATGAAACTGTCTACGGACCGCCGGAGATGCCGGCCGGGGAGAGCCGTGATCCTGCTTCGGAGATTCCGGAGACTGTATATGGACCGCCGGAGGACCTGCAGGGAGAAGAACCGGCAGGGAGCCGGACAGGACTCACAGCGATGCCCGCAGAGACGGAAGAGGAAATCATTCCCGCTGCACTCTATGGCCCGACGCCGGATGATCTGGAAAAATATGACCCGGAAGCGGAGATTCCCGAGGATGTCTATGGCCCTCCCGGAGATAACTGGTGATCCTGCCTCTCATACTGAATGAAATGGTGACAAAAGAACGTATTCTGGAAATGAAAAGGGCACACAGTGAAGAGCTTGCGCAGTTTCGGGAGAAACTCTATGTCCGCCCCCGCCTGCGCCAGCTCTTTTTTGAGCTTACTTTAAAATGCAATGAGGCATGTTTTCACTGCGGCAGCTCCTGTGGCGCAGCCCGTCCGGACGGATTGCCTGTGGAAGTCTACCGGGCTGTTCTTGACGAAGTAAAACAGAACTTTGACATCCGGCCCCTGATGCTCTGCATCACAGGCGGAGAGCCGCTGCTGCGCCCGGATTTCTTTGAGATCCTGGGCTATGCTCATTCGCAAGGCTTTACCTGGGGGATGACCAGCAACGCGACCCTCATCACACCGCAGGTGGCGCACAGGCTTTACGAGTCCGGTATGGCGACGATCTCGGTGTCCATCGATGGACTGGAAAAGACACATGACCGCCTACGGGGCCTGGACGGGGGATACCGGCTCGCCATGGAAGGGATCGAGAATCTCCTGGCCGAACGGGACCGGAGATACGCGGAACCGGCTGTTTCTCCCGGGCAGCAGGAGAATGATCAACCTGTAACCGGGCAGCAGGCGGATTGGCAGCATGTAAACAGGCCTGACCAGCCTGTGGAGGGAAAACGCAGGAAAAAACCATTCCGCGCCATTCAGGTCACAACGGTCATCAATCATGAAAACATTCATGAACTGGATGCCCTCTATGCAATTTTTGAAAAAATGGACATTGATTCATGGCGTGTGATCGGGCTCGAACCCATCGGCCTCGCTCTCCTGCGCCCCGAGCTCATGCTCACACCGGAGGACCAGCGCAGACTGATTTCCTTCATCTATGAGAAACGCTGTGAGCAGATGCCGGTGACATACGGATGCAGTCACTTTGTGGGCTTTGATTACGAGCGGGAGATCCGGGACTGGTATTTTCTTTGTAACGCAGGGATCTATACGGCCAGCATCATGGCCAACGGAGACGTGGGAGCCTGCCTCGACATCGAACGGACACCTCGGACCGTTCAGGGAAATATTCTGGAGACGCCGTTTACAGAAATCTGGAACAAAAGATTTGAGCTGTTTCGTCGGCCGCTGTCCCGTATGTGCGAGGATTGCAGGGACTGCAGCTATGAGAGATACTGTGCGGGCGGCGCCCACCACAGTTTCGATTACGAAAGCAACCGGCAGCGCATCTGCCTGAAGGGAATCCTGTTCGATGAAGAAAACCTGTAATGTCTGCTGCCATCACTGTGCTCTGGAGGAGGGGCAGACCGGTGCCTGCGGCGCGCGTAAAAATGTGGCGGGACGGATCGTCGCCGCCAATTATGGAAAGCTCACGGCATTGGCTCTGGACCCTATTGAAAAAAAGCCGCTTGCCCGTTTCCGCCCGGGGAGCAGGATCCTGTCTGTCGGCAGCTACGGCTGCAGCCTGCGCTGCCCCTTCTGCCAGAACTATGAGATCGCGGCGGCCAGGGAGGATCCGGAATCGGGACTGATCCAGGTGCCTGAGACAGATCCGACAGCACAGGAAGCCCTGTCTGTGCGCAGACAGGGTGTGCCTCGCATGCCGTCCGAGCGGTGCAGACCGATAGAGATCGCGGAATATACACCGCAGGACCTGCTCAATCTGGCGCTGGATCTCCGTCCCCGCGGGAACATCGGGATCGCCTTCACCTACAACGAGCCGCTGGTCGGCTGGGAGTTTGCCCGCGACACCGCGCAGCTTTTTCACAGCGCCGGGATGAAGACGGTCCTGGTCACGAACGGAATGGCTTCGAAAGAGGTGCTGGAGCAGATCCTGCCGCATATCGATGCGATGAATATCGATCTCAAAGGATTTTCAGATGCCTTTTACCGGGATTTTGCGGGAGGCAGCCTGGAGATGGTCAAGAACTTTATCGCGGAGGCGGTTAAAGGCTGTCACGTCGAACTTACCAAGCTGATCATACCCGGCAAAAACGACAGCGAAGAGGAGATGCGTCAGATGACTGCATGGATCGCCGGATTGCGGGAAGGCCGGGGAAAGGACATCCCGCTCCATGTCTCCCGTTATTTCCCTGCTTATCGCTGGAAGGAACCCGCGACAGAGGTGTCGGCTGTATACCGCCTTGCCCGCATCGCCGGGGAAACCCTGGATTATGTATATACCGGAAACTGTTGAGGAAAAGAATAGGAGGAAGCACATCAAAAGCATGTTGATACATGCTTTTGATGTGCGGAGGTTTGCGCAGGAGCGCAAACCTCTGTGATCCCATCAGAGAAAATGCCTTCGCATTTTTCTTCGGGACTTCGTGCTCCGCACGAAGAAAGGAGGGAGCATGTCGATCATCGGCGCAGTTATGGTGCCGCATCCCCCGATCATCCTGCCGGAGATCGGGCGCGGCGAGGAGATGAAGATACAGACGACCAGAGATGCATATGAAAAGGCCATGGCTTTCGCGGCATCACTGCAGCCGGAAACGGTGGTCATTGCATCTCCTCACAGTATTATGTACAGCGATTATTTCCATATTTCTCCGGGAGGGGAGGCTGAGGGGGATTTTCGCCGCTTCCGCGC
The DNA here is from genome assembly GCA_902781215.1 of uncultured Lachnospiraceae bacterium. Lineage (GTDB taxonomy): Bacteria > Bacillota > Clostridia > Lachnospirales > Lachnospiraceae > CAG-791. The sequence goes on along the minus strand of CACZIO010000004.1, from coordinate 39,580 downwards.
GGGACAGGTCCGGATCCATGCGGATTATGATATTGAATTTGTCCACGAGCTCTGCGGACTCTGTGACAGGGATGAATTCCCGGCAGGAACGATGGGTGAACGGGAGCCGGAGCTGGATCACGGAACCATGATCCCCTTGTACTTTCTGAATCATCACATGCATGAAAGGACATTCCGGGTTGTCCGCATCGGTCTCTCAGGCCTGTCTCTGACAGATCACTATCTGCTGGGAATGAAGATCCGGGAGGCGGCTGAACGCCTGGACCGCCGGATCGTATTCATTGCCAGCGGTGACCTTTCCCACAAACTGAAGGAGGAAGGCCCCTATGGCTTTGATCCGAACGGACCGCGGTACGATGAACGGATCATGGATGTCATGGGGCGCGCGCAGTTTGATGAACTGCTCGATTTTGAAGAAGCCTTCTGTGACCGCGCGGCAGAGTGCGGTCACCGGAGCTTTGTCATGATGGCGGGCGCCCTGGACGGGACAGACGTCCTGGCGGAGAGGCTTTCCCACGAAGGCACATTCGGTGTGGGATACGGTGTATGTACATATGCTGCGACAGGACCGGATGAGAACCGGCATTTTCTTGACAGCTGGAGAGAGAAACGGCGGGCGGAAGTGGAGCGGAAACGCTGCGGTGAGGACATATTTGTGAGGCTGGCCCGGGCCGGTGTGGAATCAGCTGTCAGAAACGGGCACAGGCTCCCGCGCGAGGGAATCCTTTCGGTTCTCCGGAATGCACCGGTGGATGCGGAGCAGGAGCTGCTCAGGCAGCGTGCGGGGACCTTTGTCTCCATTCACAAAAACGGCAGCCTGCGGGGATGCATCGGTACGATCTCACCCACATGCAGCTGCATCGCGGAAGAAATTGCCAGAAACGCGGTCAGTGCCTCCACGCAGGATCCCCGTTTTCCGGCGATCCGCCCGGAGGAACTGGACGATCTGGAGATTTCGGTCGATGTGCTGGGTGAAACCGAACACATTTCGTCGCCGGATGAGCTGGATGTGAAGCGCTACGGTGTGATCGTCACCAAAGGAATACGGCGGGGCCTGCTCCTGCCCAATCTGGACGGTGTGGACACGGTGGAAGACCAGATCGATATTGCGCTCAGAAAGGCCGGGCTGGCTCCCGACACAGAGGGTTACGAGCTGGAGCGCTTCGAGGTAGTCAGGCACGAATGAGGCACAAAGGGCATTAACAAAGAAGCTGATCGTACTGCCGGAAGCAGCGTACCGGCCCCGGCTGACATAATGATCATCATACATAAATACTGATCTTGAAGGATTGGAGGTCTTAACAGCAAGGTATGAAGAATCTGGAAGGAAAATGTGTCCTGTTGGGCATTACCGGCGGCATAGCCGCCTACAAAATGGCAAATGTCGCCAGTGCGCTCCACAAGGCGGGCGCGAAGGTGCATGTCATTATGACAGAAAACGCGGCGAAGTTCATCACGCCGCTGACGTTTGAGACGCTCACCGGCAGCAAGTGTATGACAGATACCTTCGACAGGGATTTTCAGTTTGATGTGCGCCATATCTCGGTCGCAAAAGAGGCCGATGTGATCCTGATCGCACCCGCGACCGCAAATGTGATCGCCAAAATGGCTCACGGGATCGCGGACGATATGCTGACAACGGTTGTCCTCGCGGCGAAATGCCCTAAGCTGGTGTCTCCATCCATGAATACTGCCATGCTGGAAAATCCCATTACGCAGGACAATCTGGCACTGTTGCGCAAATACGGTTTTACGATCATCGATTCTGCAAGCGGCTACCTGGCATGCGGAGACACCGGCAGCGGCAAGCTCCCTGAGCCGGAAGTCCTCTGCCAGTGGATCGAGCGGGAGATCGCATATATGGACAGGCCGCTTCGCGGGAAGAAGGTCGTTGTCACAGCAGGACCCACCCAGGAAGCCCTGGATCCTGTACGCTATCTCACCAACCACTCCAGCGGCAAGATGGGCTACGCCATTGCGCGCGAGGCGATGCTGCGCGGGGCCGATGTGACCCTGATCTCCGGGCCGACCGCCCTGGAGCCCGTCCCCTTTGTCAATATGCGCAAGATCACCTCTGCTGCCGATATGTTTGAAGCGATCCGGGAGGAGCTGGCTGACACGGATATCCTGATCAAAGCGGCTGCTGTTGCGGACTACCGGCCCGCCGTCGTGGCGGACCACAAGATCAAAAAGGGACTGGCAGATGCACAGAACCCCATTTCGGGCACTGAGGAGACCGGGCTTTCGATCCCGCTTGCCCGGACGCAGGACATTCTGGGCTGGGTCGCGGAGAACAGGCATCCCGGCCTATTTGTCTGCGGTTTTTCCATGGAAACCGAAAACCTCCTGGCAAACTCTTCCAAAAAGCTGGCTAAGAAAAAGCTCAACATGATCGTGGCCAACAGTCTTCGGACCGCAGGCGCCGGATTCGGAGTAGATACCAATGTCGTCACCCTCATCACGCAGGACGGCGCAGAGGAGCTCCCTCTTATGAGCAAGGAGGAGGTCGCAGGAAAGATTCTCGACAGGATCGGAGAAAAACTGTAAGAAAAACTGTAAGAAAGATTGTAAAATCTTGTCGATACAAGATTTTTCACTCCGGTGCTTGTGCCGCGAGGCGTCCCAGGCACCTGTGATCGCATCGGAGAAACCCTTGCGGGCTTTCTCCCCGCGTGTCTCAGCGCAGGAGCGCTTTAACATGTATGTAAGAGAGGACAGGCGCATGATCCTTGTCATTGATATCGGAAATACGACGATCGCCCTGACAGGCCTGCAGGAAACGGACCGGGACAGTGCCGCCGGAGAAACGGCGCCCCGCTTTACCGTGAAGGTTCCCACAGAGACCGGAAAGGACCAGGCCCGTTTTGCGGATGAAGCCAGAGGTCTGCTCAGGGAATATTTCCCGGAGAAAGTGCGGTTTGACATCGCGGCGGTCTCAAGTGTTGTTCCGGCCTGCACGCCGGCGGCGCTGGCCTTTGCAGAGAGCGTCAGTGACCGGCCGCCGGTCCTGATCAGCTGTCACTGCGATACGGGCCTCTGCTTTGACGGCCTTCCTGCCCCGGACAGGATCGGCGCCGACCGGATCGCGGATGCCGCCTGGGCGGCCTGCCGCTGCCCGCTCCCCGCCATGACGGCAGACCTGGGCACTGCGACGACCATCAATATCATAGGACCGGCCGAAGAAGGCAGTGGATTCTCCGGGTTATTTCTGGGAGGAATGATCGGAGCCGGCGTGAGGACTTCTCTGCAGGCGCTCCGCTCCGGTACCGCACAGCTTCCAGCGCTTGAGCCGAAGCAGGTGCCGAAGGACCGGCTCATCGGCCGGGATACCGACGGATGCATGCTGTCCTCGGCGGTGATCGGCACTGCAGCCATGATCGAGGGACTGGCAGAGCGCGTGGAAGAGCAGCTGGGTTCCCCTGTCACACTGATCCTGACCGGGGGAAATGCGGATTTTGTCACCCCTTGGATCAGGCGGCAGTTTATCCGGGAACCGGCGCTGGCGGCCAAAGGAGCTGCCGTGATCGCCCTCCGGCAGATCCGCTGAAGGAAGTGCTTAAGTGCTTTTGCTGCGGAGAGAGCAGGGTCCCACAGGTACATAATGTCACAATGAATACACGAAAAAACGGAGAAACAGACCCGGATAGTGATCAGAAAAGCCGGGTGGAAACAGGAGAGAACATAACATTGAATGTAAATATGATACCTATCGAAGAGATACCGCTGACAGATTTTCCGGGAATCCGGATCGGGCAGGCAGAGGATGCGGAAGGAGGTACCGGTATCACGGTCGTCCTGTGTGAGGATCCTCAGGGAATGCCCGCAGGGCTGCATATAGGAGGAGGCGGTCCTGCGACCAGAGAGACCGGGATCCTGGATCCTGTCGCGACTGCACAGCGCATCCACGCCGCTGTTCTGAGCGGAGGCAGCGCGTTCGGGCTGGATGCCGCGGGGGGCGTCATGCGGTATCTGGAGGAGAAGAAGATCGGTGTGGAGGTGAGAGGCATTCATGTCCCGCTGGTCACCCAGGTGGACCTTTTTGATCTTCCCGTCGGCGACCCGAAGGCCCGCCCGGACCAGGCGATGGGATATGCCGCCTGTATATCCGCTGAACAGGGCAACTACCGGGATGGCTGCCACGGGGCAGGATGCGGCGCCAGCATCGGCAAATACGCCGGGACGGAGCACGCCATGAAATCCGGGATCGGCGCCTGTGTGCTGCGTCAGGGAGACCTGCTCGTCGGCGCGCTCATCGCGGTCAATGCATTCGGTGATATTTATGACCGGAGGACAGGACAGAAGGCGGCCGGTGCCTTCGATGAGAGCGGGAGATTTTATTCAAGGGAAGAAATACTTTCCTTCCTGCGCTTTAACACGCAGGAGAGACTGCGGCAGGCAGCGGACGGCAGGGCATCGGAGGAAACAGAGAAGATGGCCTGCAACACGACGATCGGGATCGTCTTTACAAATGCGCCCTTCCGCAAACCGGCACTGTGCAAGATCGCTGCCATGGCCCACGACGGCCTTGCCTCTTCGATTTTTCCGGTGCACACGTCCGGAGACGGGGACAGTATCATCGCACTTTCTATCAGCGGGAAGAGGGACGCAGATCAGGAGAAAAGCACACTTTCTGCAGAAAAGGAAAAAGGCACTGCCCCGGCAGACCCCATGACGGTCACTGACGCGCTGACGGATGTCGCGGGATCACTGGCGGTAGAAGCAGTCTGCAGAGCCATTCTCAGGGGTGTTCAAAGCGCAGAATCCGCCTACGGATACAGGGCACTGCGTGATCTGTAATGCTGATGAGAAACTGCCATGTCACCGGCAGTCTGATATGTCAGATATGCTTTCCGGCAGGTACCTGCTGTCGGACAGACAGGGTCACTTTCTTTTGGAAAGTCCCTTCATATAGGCGATCAGCCTTTTTTTCTTAACTTCGGACATGCTGTTGTAATACTCCACGACCAGCTGTTCATCCTCGCGCAGTCCATTGTTCTCTTTCGGCTGTGTGATCACATATTCCGAAGGACCATCCTCCCCGGTGAGAAGAAACATCGGGGATATATCCAGAGCCTCACACAGGGGAATCACTTTCTCCAGTGTGGGGTTCGTTTTTTTTCTCTTCCAGTCACTGATCGTGCGCTGAGAGATCCCGGTCCTCTCTGAGAGTGCTGTCTGTGAGATATGTTTTTCCTCCATGACCTGAAAGATCCGTTCGCTGATCACCATGGACAAATCCTCCCTTTTTTTAAGTACCGATGCAGCGCACAGCCATCGCTCCGGGGATGTTCCACAACAAAAAGAGGGCCTGTCGGAACCCTTTGCCGCGGCTTTCCGGGGCAGCTGACGCAAGGAAAGCATATGTGCCTGCCGCCGTCATGAGGACGGCAGACCTGACTGCTGATTGTGAAAATGGTGGACTTTTAAAATAGCACATATACTGGAAGAAGTCAATGCATATACGGTAATTCTGCCGTGAAAATCCCGGCTGAGCTGTATTCTGCCCGGGCAGGCAGCGTGAAAGACGGGATTATTCAGAAAATCAGGAGTCCTTACTGTGCCTGAAAACGAAAATGCGATCCCGAATTTCCGAATATGCGGTATTGACAAAAATACCGGATATGCGGATAATAATACACACAAACAGGACATATGCTGCGGGAGGAAGAAAAGATGCATTTTGCGGCGGCTTTACACACAGAGACAGGTCCATACAGGGAAAAAAATGAAGACTCCATGCTCCTGATGCAGGCTGACAGCTCATGTGGACAGGTTGTCATGGCCTGTGTCTGCGACGGGATGGGAGGGCTCGAGCGCGGTGAAGCTGCCAGCGCTGCCGTGGTGCGCACGATGCGGGACTGGTTTGCGGAGAGACTTCCCGGACTCCTGGCAGGAGGCCTGGAGGGGCAGGAAATCCGGAGGCAGTGGAGGGAGGCGGCCGCCTGCGCAGACAGGATGATTGCAGCATACGGTCATCGGAACGGGATCGAACTCGGGACGACCTGTGCTTTGCTGCTGATCGCCGCAGGTCATTATTTCTGGATGAATATCGGAGATTCCAGGATATACCGCCTGTCGGACCCGGTCTGCCGGCTCACGGCGGATCAGACCTGGGTCCGGCGGGAGGTGGAACTGGGTCATCTCACGGAGAGGGAGGCTGTGGTTCATCCGCGCAGGAATATGCTGCTCCAGTGCATTGGAACCGGGCCGGCTGTCAGGCCGGATTTTGGAGAGGGTGAAGCGGCCCGGGGCCAGGTCTTTCTGGTCTGCAGCGATGGTTTCTGGCATGAGGTCACGGAGGAGGAGGCGGCTCTGCGGCTGCGATCCCGCGATCTGACACGGACAGAAGTGCTCGAGGGAATACTGTCGGATCTTTCGGCAGTCTGTCTGGAGAGGGGGGAACGGGACAATATCAGCGCGATCCTGATATCAACGGCTTAGTCCGGGTGGGAGGTGAATGTATCATGCTGCATCCCGGGGATCTTCTGGAGGGAAAATACAGGATACTGGGCGAGATCGGCAGAGGGGGCATGAGTATTGTTTATCTTGCCCGGAACGAGCGCGCCAATAAGACATGGGCGGTCAAGGAGGTACGCCGGACAGAGGAAGCGGGCGGAAGCCTTTCTGCGGCAGGCCTGGCAGCAGAGACAGAAATGCTCAGAAAGCTTCATCACCCGAACCTGCCTGAAATTGTGGACATCATTGACGGAGAGGAGAGCCTTCTGATCGTTATGGACTACATCCAGGGGCGGGACCTGCAGAAGATCATGGACGAAAAAAAGGCCATGGACCCCTCCGGGCACGGGGCGCTGGATCCGGAAGCAGTGAGCGAATGGGCTGTGCAGCTCTGTGATGTCCTGATCTATCTGCACACGAGGACGCCTCCGATCATATACAGGGATCTGAAACCTGCCAATATCATGCTGCAGGAGGACCGCACCAGTGCAAGTCCGTTCGGTTCCGTATGCGTGATCGATTTCGGGACAGCGCGCGAGCTGAAAGAATGCGGCAGCGGGGACACGGTTTCGCTGGGAACGCGAGGATATGCTGCGCCGGAGCAGTTCGGGGGCCTGGGGGAGAGCGATGCCCGCACGGATATTTATAATCTGGGAGCAACCATGTACCATCTTCTGACCGGTTACAGCCCTGCGGAAACAGACTATGCCTTTCTGCCTCTTGGAGAACTGCGGCCGGAACTCGGGGGTACAGGCCTGGAGAAGATTGTAGCCAGATGCTGTGAGCCGTCCAGGGAGAACAGGTATCAGAGTGCGGATGAGCTGAAATATGATCTGGAGCACCGGCGGGACCTTGATGATTCGGTGATCAGGGAATATGGAAAAAAGTGGAAATGGTTCATGACTGCTGTTGCGGCGGCGGCTGTGACTGCTGCCGGTATGCTGTTCCTGGTGACGGCCCGTCTGCGTGTCGTGAATACAACGTATACAGCGTGGATCAGCAGGGCAGAAGCTGCAGAGAGTGTGCCGGAGGGACGGGAGGCTTACCTTGAGGCTGTCTGTCTGAATCCCCGGGATCCCAGGGCATACCAGACGTTGGCCGGAGCGGTAGAGGAGGATCATCTGGTGACAGCGGCTGAGAGGAGGGTCATCGAGGATTGTCTGGGCAGCACCGCAGACGGACATATGCGCTCCAACGCGGAGATCCTCCGGAAGGCGGATCCGGCAGTTTTTGACCGTCTGATGTATCGCCTGGGAACCGACTACTTTTTTTACTATGAGAACAGGGACGGATATACCTATGCGGCACGCAGATTATCGGAGATCAGCAGACCGTCTGCCCTGGACCGGAGAAGGCATGAAGACAGTATCTGCCGGAGTCTGTTTCTGATCGCGGATTTCTGTGCCGGAAGCAGACAGAACAATGCGGACTCTTCATGGATCGGTCAGAACGATGCGGAGGAGGTCTGGATGGAACTGGCAGGGTACACTTCCGAACCATCTGAAGCGGTCAGCAGGTGCGGGACGAGGAGGATCGCAACGGCCATGTACAGGGAGCAGGCCAGGCAGATCCTGCTGAATGCAGATCTGTACAGGGATGCGGGAATCAGTGAGGAGCAGATGAAAAATGCTCTTTCAACCGGACGGGAATTTCTGAAAAAATATGCTGCTGACAAAGATGACACACATTATGACCGGCAGATGAACGAGGAGACTGCACAGGCCATTGATGCGGCACAGTTCCGGGCGGATCATCTTTTCGGCGAGGAAGAAAGTGCGAATGCCCGAAGAGAAGGATCTGCGAGGAAAGAGTAATGATGAGAACAGAGGTATTGCTTCCAATACTGAATACAGCATACGTGCTCTCTGCCGCGGGATTTGCGGTATCTGTTATGTGTGCGGCTTTTCTGTTTTTCCGGCTGAGGATCCCGGATGTCGTGGCTTTTCGAAGGAACAGATACGGAGGTGGAGAGCTGCGAAGAATGCAGCCAGGAAAAAGGTCGGAGAAATCCTCTGCGGGATATGCCGGAAGCCCGGCGGAAAAAGAAAAGACAAGGCGGGAATCGGACATTGTTCCACATAAAATACCGGCGGATCCGGGCGCAGGGGAAAAAGGAGATACGATCCGGCTCGATATGCTTCCTGCAGAGGGACTTACATCATGGAACAGGAAAACGACAGGCGGTCAGATAAAACAATCCGGGTGCGGAACGGACGGGGAGATCCCTTTTGAGATCATAGTGAACACGGCCATCATACATACGCAGGAGATTGTCTGAGACCAATATGACCGAAAACAGGAGCGGGTAAAAGGGATGAAAAAGAAAGCGGCAGTCTTTTTAGTCGGAACGATTGTGGCTTTATCTGTACTGATGCCACCCGCTGTGGTTATGACTTTGGATGAAATCAATATAAGTCCGGGCATGGTTACAGCAGCTGCCTCGGAGAGCGGGACAGAATCAGTCAGTGTGCGCGGGGAACAGCAGACAGAGGATACGGGAGGCTCAAAGTCTGAGCAGACAGGGGAGACGCCTGCGGCGGCGGTCAGCGCCGGTCCGGAGTCCGCAGATGTCGGGTCATCATCGGATGGAGCCGGAAGCAGAAAGGCAGAAACGGATCACAATGAAAGGGAACCCGGGAAGGAAGGAGAGGCGAAGAGGGACAGCTCTGATCCGGATCGGGAGAGTCAGAAGGATTCGACAGATCAGGAAGCTGCGGAAATCGGCGGTACCGGAACGGGAGAAGCAGCGGAGGAGACAGCCCCGGAAGGGAGTAAAGAGGACCGGACAGCGGATCATGCGGCGCAGTCTCCGGACGGTCCGGTGAATGAGAATGAGGAGCAGGCAGGAATACAGCCTGCAGATGAACAGGCAGATGATGCCGGACGTCAGAGCGGGGACGGGCGGACGGAAGATCTGGGCCTGACCCGGGATGATACAGGTCTGCAGGTCCCGGAGAAACAAAATGGGCAGGACGATATCGGCGCACAAACCCCAAAACCGGAGGAGAGCGAGACTGGGGAGGATCCGGCAGATACACAGCCGCCGGATGCTGTGTTACATGCAGCAGGGGGGATCAGACTTGGAGAGGGGTCTTCCGGGGGGTACCTCTATTCTGCAGACTCCTGGAAAGGAGCGGTGATGGAGGTGACGGATCCATCAGGTCTGCGTGTTGTTGAAGTCTGTGCAGAAAATACTTCGACCGGCAGGACAAAAACCTGGAGATATTCGGAGGATGAAGAAAGCGATCCACCGGTGACGGTTGACGAGGCGAAGACAAGCGTGAGGTTTGCGCTTGAAAGGGCAGCGGAATTGAAGGACGGGCAGATCCGCCTGACAATCAGGGCCGAGGACAGATGTGGAAACAGGGGGACGCTGTTTCGTGCAGGAAGTGAAGACGCATGCCTGAATCTGTACAGGGATGGCAGGCTGCTGAATGAGACTTCCGGGGTATGCGATGAGGCAGGATTTGTCCTTGATACGACACCTCCGCTGATGGAAGCTGAGATGACACGGAAGGGCAATTGCGATGAGCAGGGCGGAGGGATGTATTATTATCGTGCGTCCAACTGCGGTATAGAGATCAGGATCAGCGATCCGGGCCCGGGAGATGGAAAAGGCAGTTACTGTGTTTCTGTCGGAAATGAAGAAAACCATAAGAAACTGGTGCAGGAGTTCAGAATCGAAAAGGAAGGAGAGCGGGGACAGATCCTGCGGCGCGTTCCTGGAGAAGATGATGAAATAAAGGAGGCTGCCGCTCAGAAAGATGTTGTGGTCAGATGGTCGGATGAAGAGGTACAGCGGCTGGGGGACGGCCTGATCCGCCTGACAGTGACAGCCCGTGATCTGGCGGGGAATACAACAAAAACGATGCAGAAAGTATCGGGAATGAAAACCACCCGGCACGAAGGCGGTATGACCGGCTCATTTATTCTGGATATGACCTGTCCGGTCGTGACCTCGATCCGGACAGCGGCGCGGGCACATGGGATCGCTGAGGACGGCACACCGGATGCGTCACCTTATAGGGACGGTAAGGAGGGCGCATTTTATTATTACAGCGACGATACGGTCCGCACAGTCTTTTCAATCCGCGAGAAAAACCCGGAGCGTTGGACGGTTTCCTGGCGAAGAAACGGGGATGCTGAACCAACGGAGAGCAGCGTATCCTTCTCGGCGGGAGCTGCCGGTTCTTCTGGTCAGGATATGCAGAGGGCAGAGGTCACGTACGGATACGGACTGGTGGAAAAAGGAAAATCTGCGGAAGGAAGGTATACGGATATTGCGGTTGCAGGCGCCGACAGGGCCGGAAATCCCTTAAAGCTGCAAAAGACCACGGACGGGCAGGCGCAATATGCACATACAGGTGAAGGCGGGAGCGAGGTGGATGCGGCACAGGAGAGGACAGATCAGACAGGCAGAGGGATCATTACCCTCTGTTATGGCAAGGTGGTCGATCACACGGCACCGGTGGCACTGGTCAGTTATTCTACGGGAGCAACAGCCTGGCTGTACGATGGTACAAACGGTTCGGACGGGGATCCGGAGCAGGACCCTGATCATTACAGCCTTGCGACTGCTTATGTAAATCAGTCTTTTTCAGCATCTGTGCATATCTCGGATTTTTACGGAAGGGATGAAGAAAAACAGAAGGCAGCGTTGGATTTTGACAGACTGACCGTTCAGCAGGCGGGGCATGGAGGCATCCGGGAAGCGGACAGACAGAGCATGTGCCGGGACGGAACGATGGAACATATTTTTACGGTTTCTCCGGACCCGAAACATACTACTGACGGAGGATATTATTATAAAGTGTTCGGAACGGACCGGGCGGGCAACGCGGTCTGTGTGAGAGAGTCCTTTGACGAAAAAACGAGGACCGGGCTTCTGCCGGTAGAGGACAGCTATGAAACGACAGGTTGCGCCAGAAGCTGCTGCGCCAGATTCCGGATCGTTCTGGACACGGTGGAACCGGTTTTTGACTTTACCATGGAGGATCCGCAGGGAGGGGAGACGATTGCCGGAACAACAGTCTATTACGGCAGTGCCGCCTCAGAACTGAAAGGAATGTTTGAAGTCCGGGACAGTCATCTGGATCCGGAGAGGATCCACTCCGGATATGCGTTCAGAGACCAGCAGGATATTACGTTTTATGACCGGACGGAACTGACATGGGAGGAAACAAATCAGCGAATAGGGGACTTTCATGCTGAGGGGAAATCCTGCATGTCCGGGATACAGGCAGACCGGGAGGGAATCTACCGCTTTGCGGTGTGCGGCACGGACAAGGCGGGAAATGCTCTTGTGCAGAGTCCTGAGGAAAAGAGAAAAGCTGGTTTTCGGGCAACCTTTCCTGCCGGCCGTAAGGACGGAGCGGATGGGCTCATGGCAGCAGAGCCGGACGCCCATATGAGTGCAGGATTCTGGACTGGAAACAAGATCCTGGATCGGACAGCGCCTGCCGGTGTGCTGGAGATCGGGAACGGTAAAGGATCATATTACCATGTTGATCTGGGGAGAGATGGTACCAACACCCTCGCCGAAGGAAAAGGGAGGTATGCCCCTTATCGAAAGGAGACAGCCGCGGTTGTTTCGGTTTCTGCAGAGGACCCTTCGCCGGTCCGCGCATCCTATCGAATCGCCTCTTCAGTCAGTGGACAGGATCAGAAATATGACAGCCCGGAATACAAGGATCATCACAAAAGCCGTTTACAGGTCAGCGGGGAACAGATCTTCCATGTGGAGAACCTGGTTCTGACGGACAGGGCGGGAAACCGCTGCGGATTTCTGAAAGAGGGATTCCGGGAATCCAACAGGATCTATCTGGATGTGACACCGCCTGTCAACAAAGATCTGGACAGACCGGTCGCTGTTGTGACCGCCACCGGAAAGGTGACCAGGAGCCGGGCGGACGGAAGGGATTTATTTAACCACTCGGCTGATCTGAAGATACGTGTTGTGGATCCGAATGAGCATGTGAAGAGCGCGGGCCTGGCGCGTGTCAGCTGGACGGTGAAGGCGGATGGAAAGACAATACTCCGCCAGACGATCGATGGAAGTCAGACAGTAGACGGAAGGCGCTTTCATACAGGGCCGGCAAAGCTCTATCAGACAGAAAGTCTGGATCATGTCTATGAGAAAAAGATTCATCTGGGGACCGGGGGCGTGTATGAGACCAATGATATTGAAGTGGTGGTGACAGCGGAGGACAATGCCGGCAATGTGGCTGATCAGGTGACTTACCGATGCGGCATTGACACAAAGGGACCTGAGATCACAGTGCGGTTCGATAATAACAGTGTCATGAACGTCCGGTATTTCAACAAACCGCGGACAGCCTCTGTCCTTGTGAGGGACAGAAATGTGGACAGCAGCCGTATTCATATTCAGACACAGGCTTCCCACCCGGGCGGCTTTCGGAATATACGGCATACCGGAAATGGTGAAAACGATCTGTGGGAACATGACATTGCCTACAGCAAAGACGGTGACTATACCCTCGCGGTGTCCGGGACTGATGCCCTCGGCAATCCGGCAGTGGTACATTTTGAGGGGGCGGCTCCTCGGGATTTTACGATCGACAGGACAGCCCCGGAAATTTCAATCTCCTTCGATATCAGGGAGGGGTACCATGGAGGCAGATATTTCAACAGGGCAAGAACTGCGGTCGTTTCCATCAGGGAACACAACTTCCGGGAGTCTGAGGCTCTGATCCGCACGGGAGGTATGGTGACGACACCTGAGGGAAACAAAAAGATCACGGCGGTGCCGGGAAGATGGAAAAACAGTGGGGACCTGCACACGGTTTCCTGCAGATACGGAAAGGACGGAGACTATACACTTTCCGCCGGCTGCACAGATCTGGCGGGAAATGTTGCGGCTTCTGTCACAGCGGAACCATTCACGATCGATACAACGAAGCCGGAAATATCGATAGAGGGAAATTCTGTTCAGGCAGGAGGTGTCTATACCGGAACCGTCGCGCCGCGGATCTGCTTCGGAGATAATCATTACGATCCAAAAGCTGTGTCCTTCCGGATTACAGGCTGCCGCACAGACAGGACGATCGACCTGAAGAGACAGGAAATCTACGATGACGGGACGGGTTTTGGCGGCAGGATCATTTATGAGGACTTTCCCGGACAGCGCACAGTTGACGATATCTATACGGTGAACGGGGTGATCACCGACCGCGCAGGTAATACAGCCCAGATGAACTTTCAATTCAGCGTCAACCGCTTCGGGTCCACCTACGATTACAATGATGACCCTGTCACACTGTCATTTGTAAACAGCTGCCGGCAGCAGGCAAAGGACCTCTGCCTGCGTGAGATCAATGTCTGCGAACTGGTATCCAGGGAGGTCTATCTCTCTCATGACCATGATTTTACAAGGCTCACAGAGGGGGAGGATTATACGGTGACCTGCCTGCCAAAGCAGGATGTATTCTCCGGATATGTCTATCTCTACACACTGTCCGCTAAATGCTTTGCGGAAGAAGGCCAATACAGGGTGACAGTACAGTCAGTCGATACAGCCGGCAATATGAATACAAATGACGGAATCCGGGAAGAAGAAGGCAGAGAAACGTCTGTACCGCTGTCTTTTGTGATCGACAGGACGAGCCCGACGGTATCGCTCCGGGGAGTTGACCAGACCAAGAGGTACTGGCGGCAGGATCATCTGAATGTGGAGATTGTCCCGGAAGACGGAAACCGTCTTTCCTGTGTGCAGATCTGGCTCGACGGCTGCCTGGTTGGAACCTGGATGGATAATCCGGAGGACATGGACGCACTGCATGAAGGTGAGTATCCGCTGTCGGAGACGCTGGAGGCCAACATGGGTATGATTCCTTTCTGCTTCAGCAGCAGTGTACATCCGCAGCATCTGCATGTGGAGGCTGTGGATGCTGCCGGAAACCGCAGTGTACGTTCAGATGAAGTCATTGACTGGTCGCCGGTCATCCACCCTGATCCTCTGGTGCAGTTCTATAACAGGAAAAAGCTCTTTTTCGGGGCTTTGTATTCTTCTGGCGGTTTTCTCCTGCTCCTGATCATTCTTCTGAACCGGAGATTTTCCTGTCAGGATCGCTGACGGCTGAGATGAAAAACAGGACCGGCCGCAGGTACTGTACGGCTGGTCCTGTGAGAAAACAAAGGATGTGTTATTCTGCTTCTTCGAGGCTGTCCTGCAGGAAGGACTCGACCACTTGATACCTATTTTCAAAAAAGTCCCTGATCTCAGTTTTTGTGATCTCTCTGAAATCAAGACCGGAATCCTTTCCAAAGAAGCGGTTAAAATGAACCTCCACGGGCTCTGACAATTCCTCCAGGTATCCGTCTACTTTTTCGTTGACGGAATCCGGTGAGAAGATAGTCTGACCGTCCTCGAGAAGACGCTCTGCAAATTTCTCCCTGAATGCCGGACTGGCCCAGAGGCTGGAGAACATTTTCATTTTCTTTGATTTGAGGACGTATTGCAGCGTGTCGTGGTCAACGAGCTTCGGGGATATGGCTGCGGAATTGACATCAAAGAGGATCCAGCGCCAACGCCCGTCCGCATAGGGAGAAGTTTCCTGACCCGGGTTTGCCGGGGCAGCAGCGGTCGTATCAGAGACATCAGAATCTCCGGTGCTCCCGCTCCCGGAAGCGGCCTTTGTAGCGGATTCCGTGGATGACTCCGGGCTGCCGTCTCCTTCCGCAGGGGGAGCCGGTCTGGTCCGCCACAGGGCGAAGTTTCCCTGCGGCCAGTCTCCGCAGCGTCCGCAGTAGATCTGAGCGGCGTAGTAGCTTATAAAACTGTCTATGTCGATCAATTCACAGGCTTTTTTGTAGTTTTCCGCGACAGACATGTCACTGTCTTCTATAAAGGCCCGCATCTCTTCGTAGAGAGCAAGATCATCTTCGGAACCGATCTCGACCGCATTATTCTTGATCTCAACGACATTTTCTTCGGGGACATCGTAATACTTGCTGAAATATTTCTCGTCATACTTCTCCGTGAGATAGTAGATTCCCCAGTATTCTCCGTCCAGAAACAGAATGCAGGGTTCGTAGTGCATGACAGAGATATCCTGGTCCGCAACAAGTTCAGAGACGAGCCGGTCCTTCTGCCGGGTATAGACGTCATCACCACAGCTGGTCAGGGTCAGGCGCTTGGCCTCGTAACCTGTCCCGAAAAAGTCATAGTGGAAGCGGGAGTTGCCGTCATAGTCTTTGCGGGCATAGAGGTTCAGGCTCTTGGGAAGAAAGCCTCTGCTGCCGCCGCCCTGAATCCGGATCCCTGCCTGCTGCTGCAGGAGAAGCTCGCCGCTGCCGGAGAAAAACTGGACATTGGCGGGCCGCTCCCAGTCACGACCGCGCCGGTTATAATTAGCATCCCACCACCACCAGCAGTGTCTGTACCAGATACTGCTGTCATGAAAGGGATCTTTTGCGGCAAATTCATCAAAGGTTTTGCCTGTCACGTAGATACCCTTCTCATATCCGAAGAGGTTTTCGGGATCTGTGACAATGGAGAGGACTTTGGCGCTGCCATATCCCTTGCGGCCTTCATAGCCCACAAAATAGGCTCCGGTCTGTATTTCGCTCCGCTCATCATGAATGTCGTAGAATACCGCTCGAAGAATGGTGCACTTATCCACGGGGTCTTCCGGCACCTGATAGTGCATGTCGCGGTCTCCATCGCAGATTTCCTCCACTGCCTTCCGATCAAAACCTGTCGTCACATCTGTGCGGCTTGAATGGACATTTTCCTGTTGTGTGGCGTCGGAGATCTGTATGCCTTTGCGTGTATATCGATAAGTCCCCTCCTGGCCGCGCACGGGATCTGTCCCGTCCAGCGTGTAGTAGATCTCAGTCGTGGGGGCTTTGATCTTCAGAACAAAGTCATCTTTATAAAAACCGGAGGGCCGGGAAAAGATGATCCTGCTGTGCCTGATGTCGTTGTTTTCATATTCCTGCTGAGGCGCTTTAAAAGCCAGTTCCCCCGGAAGGAGAAAGAGTGACAGAATAAATGCCGCACACAGGACGAGTAAAACCGGCATCAGATGCCGCTTCCGGAGATGCTTGAAAAATGAATCCATGGAAAGCATACCCTTTTGCATTGCTATGGCTGAATGCTATAGCCGGTGGTGTGGAAGATGATACACTCACAGGAATCCTGCACACGGGGTACAGGACGCGTGAGCAAGTCTTGAATCATGTCGGCTGTCATGAAATAACAGCTTCAAAATTATAGCAGGCAGGGGGTGTCTGTGCAATCCTGGAGCCCCGGATGAAACATTCCTGTTTTCCCGGTCAGGTTCTTCCTGAACCTTCTGAAGGACTTGTGCTTTTCATCTGGATCTACGGGGATATTTCGCCGTAATGAGCCGGGATTAATTCAGTCCCGTACAAAGTAGTGCCTGCCGAGCCACTTGGAGAGTCCGTCCAGGCCGGGGTAGACGATCCGCTCCGTAATGTTCTGGTGGTCGAGCATGTCTCGGATTCGCCAGCGCAGTTCCTTTTTTATGATGAAGCGGGCAGTCAATTCTGTGTGCGTATCCAGGAAACCCACGATGTCCGGCATACCGTCAGGCTGGATGGAGAAGAAGGAATACTGATTGACGATCCGCTTGTCCAGGGATGGAGGCTCGATCACGACCATGGCGTTGTCCTCCATATCCCGGTCGTACTGTTCCAGACTGTCACAGACCTCATTGAGCATGTCCACAGAGAAAACAGTTGTGTTATATTTCTGTATGATCTCCTTGTATTGCTTCGGGAGCATATCGTGCAGCTCATGAATGTCTATTCGCCAGACAACCGCATCGTGGGCGTCCATATCCTCAAGGTCGTTCTCTGTCATGGCAAAATGCATTGCGATCATGGGAGAGAAGGACCAGTCGAGCAGGCGCGTTGGCAGGCCGTGATGCTGGCCGAGGATCATCTGGTTCCAGACGGATCTTTCAATCGTAGGTTCCTCGAGGATGGCGTATTTGGTGAAGTTGAGAAGCATCGGGGGCTCAAGAAGAGAGCTCTTGTCCTTGCAGTGTCTGCGCAGACTCGTGGAGAGGGTGTAGGATGCATCCGGCTCACCCCGGTAGATAAAGAGATTTCTGTGGCGCCCCAGGTCCTCCCGGTATTCCTGCTCTGATACCATATGGAAGAGATCCTCCATGGTTCGGATTTCGATTTCATGGATCATAGGAAACCTCCTCGCGGTGAATTCACATTGACAACTGAATAGTGCTAATGAGTCTGATAGATCCTGCTGTCGTATGTGTTAGAAATAGTATTTGTGCGCATAGTATCTTTCCGCTTCGCAGCACGATTAATCTGATATAATCAGTGTAAATGTATTCGGGCAGGAATGTCAACAGAATGAAAAAACCCGCTTGCATCCACTGCGCCTGCATGCTATAATCTGAAATGCTGTTTAACCGGATTCAACCGGCAGCGGAACGTTTACAGTGCCTGTTCCGGAAGGGAGAAGGCACATCACAATGTTTGAATCATACAGGACGCTCAAACCAGTATACGCTTGTCCCCGATGCTTTGCAGTCCGCATGTCTGAGATGATCCGGTCATGATTGGGTCAGATATGGCCTGTGTCCGGATTCAGTCCCGACATTGACACAAAAGCAGAGTGGGAAGCGGCATCAGGCGTCCAGGTAAGGAGGAAATCATGAGAGAGGGAATCCATCCCAAGTATTACCAGGCAACTGTCACCTGCAACTGCGGCAACACCTTCGTGACCGGCTCCACTTCTCCGGAGATCCACGTCGAAGTATGCTCCAAGTGCCATCAGTTCTACACCGGCACGCAGAAGACGGCGGCTGCCAAGGGCCGTATCGATAAGTTCAACAGGAAGTATGGCCTGGGCAACAACTGAGATTGATACTGAGCGCAGACGGCAAGGCGGCAGTGGACAGAAGGTCCTCTGTGCCTTGCCGTTGTTGTTTTTATTTGGAATACAGACCGGACGCATATGGGCGGAGGAAGCAGAAGCTCTTTCGGGTCGTCCGGGATGATCGTGTTTGATTTATAAAGTGACAGAAAGAGTTTTTGCATGAAGAAGTGTAAGCAGAGAAATTCCGGAATTGGCGGACAGGCGGTTCTTGAGGGCGTTATGATGCGCAACGGAGAGAACTACGCCATCGCTGTCAGGAAAAGCGACGGCAGTATTGTCCTTAAAAAGGAAAAGTATCGCGGGATCCTCGCGGATTCGCCTCTCAAGAAGATTCCCTTTTTGCGGGGAGTTTTTGTATTTATTGATTCGATGATCCTGGGGCTCAGGTGCACGGATTATTCAGCATCGATCTATGCGGAAGACGATCCGGAGGACGAAAAGGCCGGGGCGGAAAATGCAGACGTGACCGTGTCAGAGGCCGGCGTGGAACAGGAAGCCGCCGGAATGCCGAAGGACGAAGCTGAAAAAGAAGTCTTTATATCTGCAGAAGCTGAAAAGGAGAAAATAAGCGTAGAATCCTCAGAAGCTGAAACAGAGAAGAAAGATGTAAAAGCGGAAGATAGCGGGCGGGAGAAAGAATCCCTGGGTGAGAGGATCATGATGGGGGCCGTCATGGTGGTCAGCCTGATCCTGGCGCTGGGACTCTTTATGGTACTCCCGTATTTTCTGGCTTCGTATGTGGTACAATGGATTGGGAACACGGCGGTTCTATCCCTTCTGGAAGGTGTGCTCCGCATTGGGATTTTTGTGTGCTATATCCTTGCTATTTCGCAGATGAAGGATATCCGCAGGCTTTTCCAGTTCCACGGCGCGGAGCACAAGTGTATCAACTGCCTGGAGAGCGGAAGGAAACTGACGGTGGAGAACGCGTCGCAGGCGACCCGGCTCCATAAGCGCTGCGGCAGCAGTTTTATCCTGTTCGTCATGATGGTGAGCATTGTGCTGTTTTTCTTCATCCGGGTCAGGAATCCTCTTGCGCGGGTCGGACTCCGGATCCTGCTGCTGCCGGTCATCTCCGGGATTTCCTATGAGCTCATCCGGTTTGCGGGCAGCTCGGACAATCCGGTGATCGGTCTTCTGTCAAAACCGGGACTCTGGCTGCAGGGGCTTACAACCAAGGAGCCTGACGCGGAGATGCTGGAAGTGGCGATTGCCTCCGTGGAGGCGGTCTTTGACTGGCAGGATTATCTGGACAGAGAATTCGGACCCGGCGCAGGAACGGGAGAAGAGGCCTGCGCAAATTGAATGGAGGAATTATGGAGCTGCCTTCAGCCGGAAATCATTATTCATGCCGGGAAGTTTATGAGGAGGGCGCAGACCTTCTGAAAGACCTGGATGATGGCCGTCTGGATGCACGGCTTCTCCTGGAGCATTTCTGCGGAATTGAGACGCACCGACTGCTGGCTGATCCGGAGCATCCGGTCGCTGCGGCAGACCGTGAGGCTTTTCTTGACGGGATCCGCAGACGGGCTGCCAGAGAGCCGCTTGCCTATATTACGGGAGAGCAGTCTTTTATGGGGCTGCCGTTCGTTGTTTCCCCGGATGTCCTGATACCGGAGCAGGACACGGAAAACCTGGTGGAGGAGGCGATGCGCTATCTGGATGACGGGTCGCGCATTCTGGACTTGTGCACGGGAAGCGGGTGTATCCTGCTCAGCCTGCTCCACTACTCCAACGGCTGTATCGGGATCGGAACCGACCTCTCCCCCGGGGCACTCAGGATCGCGCAGACGAATGCGCGGGCTCTTGGCCTGGAGGAGCGGGTGAAATGGCTGCAGGGGGACCTGTTTAGGGCGCTGGAATGCCAAGGAAGCCTGCCGGCGCCGGATCCCGGTGAAGCCCTGCTCCGATACGGCATAGAGGGGATCGTTTCTGAGTGCCCGGAAGAGGGTGCCGCTGCCGGCCTAAAAGAACTGGAACCGGGAGTTTTCGGACGGGAAGAGCCCGCAGCTGCACGCACTGCAGGATTTCCGGCTGCCGCCCTTACCGGGACTGCGGATCTGTCGGACATGAAATTTGATCTGATCGTATCCAACCCGCCCTATATTCCTTCCTCCGTCATTGAAACACTTGCGCCGGAGGTGCGCTGCAGTGAGCCGAGGATGGCACTGGACGGAGGGAGTGACGGCCTGGATTTTTACCGGCGGATCATCTCGGAGGCCCCGGACCATCTGATGATCGGCGGGCGCTTGATGCTGGAAATCGGCTATGATCAGGGCGCGGCTGTGTCCACCCTTCTGGAAGAGGCCGGTTATTACGGTATTGAGATCATCCGGGACTATGGGGGAAATGACCGTGTCGCGACAGCGACGAGGAGCATGTCGCGTCTGTCCGGCAAGTCCTGATGCCAGCCTGATGGTCGGATAAAATCATATGAAAGAGGAAATAAGGTCGATTCCCGCCGCGCTGTTGTGCCCGCGGGCTGCAAGGCGCGCAAGCGAGTCTTGAAATTGCAGAGGATTTTACCCGGCCGGTTGGTAAAACCGGTTGGATCACATATATCATGATGACAGGATTGACAGAAATTTATGTTTGAAAAACTGGAGGGCGTGGCCCTGAAATATGAGGATCTGTCGCGCGAGCTGATGAGCCCGGATGTCGCGTCGGATCAAAAGCGCTTTCGCGCTTTAATGAAAGAGCAGAGTGATCTCGCACCCTTGGTGGAGGCATATCAGGCCTACAAAAAAGCGGAAGGGGATGTGGAGGATGCGCAGCTCCTTCTGGAAGAGGAGAGCGATGAAGAGATGAGGGCGCTGGCCAAGGAGGAACTGGCGGCAGCCCGCAGTGAGGTCTCCGAGCTGGAGGAAAAACTCCGGGTCCTGCTCCTGCCCAAGGATCCCAATGATGACAAGAATGTGATCGTCGAGATCCGTGCGGGCGCGGGTGGTGACGAGGCGGCGCTCTTTGCCGGTGATGTCTACCGTATGTATGTGCACTACGCGGAGGGGCGCGGGTGGCGTGTGGAGACGGTAAGCTTTGAAGAGATTGGGATCGGAGGTATGAAATCGGTGAGTTTCATTATCTCCGGAAAGGGTGCTTATTCCCGGCTGAAATACGAGAGCGGTGTCCATCGGGTGCAGCGCGTGCCGGTGACGGAATCCGGCGGGCGGATCCACACTTCGACCTGTACGGTGGCCGTGATCCCGGAGGTCGATGAGGATATAAAAATCGATATTCCGGACAAGGATGTACGTATTGATGTCATGCGCGCATCGGGAAACGGCGGACAGTGTGTCAATACGACGGACTCGGCTGTGCGCCTGACCCACTATCCGACGGGCATCGTGATCTACAGCCAGACGGAAAAATCTCAGCTCCAGAACAAAGCAAAGGCCTGGGCACTCCTGCGGTCCAAGCTCTATGACCTGGAGATGCAGCGCAGGCACGACGAAGAGGCGGACCTGCGGCGGAGCCAGATCGGTACAGGCGACCGGTCTGAAAAGATCCGCACCTATAATTTTCCACAGGGACGGGTCACAGATCACCGGATCAAATGTACGCTTTACAAGCTGGATGCGTTTTTGAACGGGGATATGGATGATATTATCGAGCCTCTGATCGCGGCGGATCAGGCCGCAAAGCTTCAGAAGTCGTCCGATGACGCCTTCTGAATCTTGTGAGGATGCCCCCCAATAATGTCTCAGTGCAGGATGTTTCGGCACAGGAGGAAAATATGCCAAATCTGTTTGGAGCGATTGACGTAGGAAGCCACGAGATCGAACTCAAGATTTTTGAACTGTCCAAAAAGAACGGGATCCGCCAGGTGGATGATGTGCTGCATCTGATCGACATCGGTACGGACACCTATAATGACGGCAGGATCAGCTTTGGCCATGTGGCACAGGTCAAGCGCGTTCTTCAGGATTTCCGCAGGATCATGGACAGCTACGGTGTCCGTGATTACCGGGCTTACGGGACGAGCGCTTTTCGGGACATGGATAATGCGGAGCTGGTACTGCGTCAGATCGAGCAGGAGACGGGGATCCACATCGGGATCCTGGCCAATTCCGAGCAGCGCTTTCTGGATTATAAGTCCATCGCCTCCAAGGGCGAGGAATTCAACCGCGTGATCAGCAGGGGCACGATCATTGTCGATGTTGGCGGCGGAAGCATACAGATTTCGCTGTTTGCAAAGGACAGGCTGGTACTGACACAGAATCTGCAGCTGGGTGTCCTGCGCATGCAGGAACAGCTGAACCGGATCGGAGCAGGCAGCCGCAAAATGCGGCCGCTCGTGGAGGAAATGGTCAACTCCCAGCTCTATGTGTTTGAAAAACTCTACCTCGAAGATGTCAAAATCCATAACATCATCGTCGTAGACGATTATATTTCGGAAGTGGTCCGCGGCAATAAATTTGATTTCCAGTCAAAAATGATGCATACGCCGGAAAAGGCCAGAAAGACGGGGGAAGTGGTCTCCGTCACGGATTTCTGCCGTTTCATGACGGAACTGGAAAAGTACAGCCGGACCGATCTGGCCGTGCAGCTGGGCATAGAGGACGACAATGTCCCGCTTCTGCGGATCTCGGCGATCATGCTCAGGTGTATTGCGGACCGCATGGGTGCGGATATGCTCTGGTTTCCCTGTGTGACGCTCTGTGACGGCATTGTCTATGAGTTCGCGGAGGAGCGCAAATACCTGCGGGCTGCCCACGACTTTGAGAAGGATATCCTTGCCTGTGCTGACCATATCAGCCGGCGTTACCGCGGCAGCGCGGACCGGTCAAAGACGATCGAGCGGATCGCGCTCAAGATCTTTGAGAGCACCCGGAAGCTTCACGGGATGGGAAAACGGGAGAGGCTTTTGCTTCAGCTCGCGGTGACCCTGCACGACTGCGGCAAGTATATCAGCATGACCCGGCTGTCGGAGTGCTCCTACCATATTATCAAATCGACGGAGATCATCGGCATTTCCAGGCTGGAGCGGGAGATGGTCGCCTGCATTGTCCGGTTCAATCACGAGCATTTTTCTTTCTCCGAGCTCATGGCGGAGGAATCCGCCCTGGATGCGGATTCCTGTATGACCGTGGCCAGGCTGACGGCGATTCTGCGCGTGGCCAATGCGCTTGACCGGTCGCACCGCGAAAAATTCAGTGACCTGCAGATCCGCAATCAGGAGCGAAAAATGGTCATCACGGTGGAGACGGACGAGGACATTTCTCTGGAGAAGGGACTTTTCGGCCAGCGCGCCGACTTCTTTGAAGAGGTGTTCGGCCTGCGCCCTGTGATCCGGCAGAAAAAACACTGAAGCTTTCTCAGAGACCAGAAAACCAGATGTGGAAGGAGAATACCATGTCCGAGCTGACTGATAAATATGCAAATCCGGAATACTATCAGAACCGTGAACTGAGCTGGCTCCAGTTTGACCGCCGGTGCCTGAGCGAGGCGAGAAACAAGGACAATCCGCTCTTTGAGAGGCTGAAATTCCTGAGCATCACGGCATCCAACCTGGACGAATTCTTTATGGTTCGGGTCGCGTCGCTGCAGGATATGGTCAATGCGGGCTACAAGAAACGGGATATCGCCGGTATGACGGCCTCGGAACAGCTGCAGGCGATCCTGGAGGATACGCACAGTTTCATGCAGCGCCAGTACTGGACCTATAACCGGCAGCTACTGCCGGCCCTCCGGGAAAACGGCCTGGATATCGTGGAAAAATACGGTGATCTGACAGAGGAAGAAAAGACCTTTGTCGATAAGTATTTTGAAAATGAGGTCTTCCCGGTCCTGACTCCCATGGCGGTGGACAATTCCCGCCCTTTCCCGCTCGTGCGCAACAAAAGCCTGAACCTGTGCGCGCTGTTGACACGTAAGGAGGGAACCGGACAGGGAATCCCGGGGTATCTGCGCAAGGTCAAAAAGTCTGAGCGGGCAGGGATCGATCCCAGGGATGTCAAAGAGGCCAAGGCACTTCGTGGTGTCAGGGATGCGGCTGAGCTCAGGGAGGTTCTGGAGGAGAAGGCGGCAAAGAGTGCCAGAAATGCCAGGGCGGCAGGGGATGAAAAGGGTCCGGGAAATGCAGAGCATATCGCGGAGGGAAGAGACGAGAAGGGCTCGAAGTCTGCAAAAGATAATAAAGATGCAAAGGCCTCCAAAGAGCTGAAGGCCGGCAAAGAGGTAAAGAACCCCAAGTCCGGCAAGGAAGGAAAAGGCACAAAGGAAGGCAAGGGGAAATTCCAGTTTGCGACGGTCCAGGTCCCGGCGGTGCTGCCGCGTATCCTGGAGCTGCCGGAGTCCCCGGGTGCAAGGAGGATCATTTTCCTGGAGGAGATCATCCGTCATCATCTGGGAAGTCTGTTCCTGAACTATGATGTCGTATGCGCCTATCCCTACCGTGTCACAAGGAACGCGGATCTCACGATCGATGAGGATGATGCTTCCGACCTCCTCAAGGAGATTGAAAAACAGCTCAAAAAGCGTCAGAGGGGCTACGCGATCCGTCTGGAGGTGCAGAGCGGCATGGACGCCCGGCTCCTGGCATTTCTGCAGAAGGAATTCCAGGTCCTGCAGGACCATGTCTATGAGATCGAGGGACCGCTGGACCTGACCTTCCTCATGAAGGTTTACGGACTGGAGGGCTTTGAGTGGCTGCGCGAGAGCCGCTATGCCAAACCGCAG
The DNA here is from genome assembly GCA_902781215.1 of uncultured Lachnospiraceae bacterium. Lineage (GTDB taxonomy): Bacteria > Bacillota > Clostridia > Lachnospirales > Lachnospiraceae > CAG-791. The sequence continues at coordinate 14,556 of CACZIO010000004.1, read as the reverse complement.
TCCAATCCGAAGCTGCCGGCAGGGTGTGATATTTTTGCGCAGATCCGGAACGGCGATATCTTTATGCACCACCCCTATCAGACCTTCCAGCCTGTCGTGGACTTTGTCGCGCAGGCGGCGGATGATCCGGATGTGCTGGCCATCAAGCAGACGCTTTACCGGGTGAGCGGCAATTCGCCGATCATCAAGGCCCTGGCCAGGGCGGCGGAAAACGGCAAGCAGGTCACAGTCCTGGTGGAGCTCAAGGCGCGTTTTGATGAGGAGAACAATATTGTCTGGGCCAGGATGCTGGAGCGCGCGGGCTGTCACGTCATTTACGGCCTGGTCGGGCTCAAGACGCATTCCAAGATCACACTTGTCGTCCGGCGCGAGGACGACGGGATCCGGCGCTATGTGCATCTGGCAACCGGAAACTACAATGACACGACCGCCAGGATCTATACGGATGTCGGCCTGATGACATGCAGGGATGACATCGGTGAGGACGCGACCAGCGCCTTTAACATGCTGTCCGGTTATTCCGAGCCCCGTTACTGGAACCGTCTGGCGCTGGCCCCCCTCTGGCTCAAGGACCGTTTCCTGTATCTGATCGGCCGCGAGGCGGAGCATGCAAGGAGAGGCGACAAGGCCCGGATCTGCGCGAAGATGAACTCCTTGTGCGACCCGGATATCATGGCGGCGCTCTACGACGCAAGTGCGGCGGGCGTCCGGATCGACCTGATCGTGCGCGGTATCTGCTGCCTCAGGGTCGGGATCCCGGGGGTCAGTGACAACATCCATGTGCGTTCCATTGTCGGTAATTTCCTGGAGCACAGCAGGATCTTCTGCTTTGAAAACGGCGGCCGTCCCGAGGTGTACGCGGCGAGCGCGGACTGGATGCCCCGCAACCTGGACCGGCGCGTCGAGATCCTCTTCCCGATCGAGGACCGTGAGATCGCGCAGAAGGCGGTCCACATTCTGGAGGTCGAGCTGGCGGATACCGTCAAGGCCCAGGTCCTCAAACCGGACGGAACCTACGAGCGTGTCGACAAGCGCGGCAAAGACCTGGTCGACTCCCAGCGCGTCTTCTGCGAGGAGGCTGTGAAGGAGGCCCAGGAGGCTGCGCGTCCGCACGGTGACCGCGTATTTGTCCCGGCAGAGGCCAGGGAGGTTCCGGAGGATTCGATCTGACGCCCCGGCGGCGTCGGAAAAGCGTCAGGACGCGAGGAAACAGGAACAGAAAACGGGAGACAAACGGAAAGAAAAACTGAAAGAGAAACGGACAGGGTTTGTAATGAGCTCTGTCCGTTTTGTGTGTGACATATAGAATGAACCAATATCGTTCACTGCTGTTTATGATCGCCAGGATCAGTTGGAATCCTCTTCTCTGGAGGCCACGTAGACGGTGCGCTTTCTGGCGTCCGCATTGTTCTCGAGGTAGTCATCGTAGGTGGAGACCTTGTCGATGATGGAGCCGTCGGGCAGGATCTCGATGATGCGGTTGGCAGTGGTCTGTACGACCTGGTGGTCGCGGCAGGCAAAGAGCTCAACACCGGGGAAGCGCATCATGCCTTCGTTGAGGGCGGAGATGGATTCCATATCCAGGTGGTTGGTCGGCTCATCAAAGATCAGGCAGTTGGCGCCGCTGATCATCATCTTGGAGAGCTGGCAGCGGACCTTCTCGCCGCCCGAGAGGATGTTGACGTGCTTGACGCCGTCCTCGCCGGCAAAGAGCATGCGGCCCAGGAAGCCGCGGACGTAGGTGACGTCCTTGACGGGGGAGAAGCCGGTCAGCCACTCGGTGATGGTCAGGCTGGAGTCGAACTCGCGGGTGTTGTCCTTGCAGAAGTAGGCCTGGCTGGTCGTGATGCCCCACTTGTAGGTGCCCTCATCCGGCTCCATGTTGCCCATGAGGATCTCAAAGAGGGTGGTCTTGGCCAGTTCCTGACTTCCGACGAAGGCGATCTTGTCCTCGTGTCCCATGACGAAGGAGACGTTGTCGAGGACCTTGACGCCGTTGATGGTCTTGGAGATCCCGCTCACAGTGAGCACTTCGTTGCCGATCGCCCGGTCGGGGCGGAAATCGATGTAGGGATATTTGCGGCTCGAGGGCTTGATCTCGTCGAGCTGGATCTTCTCGAGCGCGCGCTTGCGGCTGGTCGCCTGCTTGGACTTGGAGGCGTTGGCGGAGAAGCGGGAGATGAATTCCTTGAGCTCCTTGATCTTTTCCTCTTTCTTCTTGTTGGCTTCCTTCATCTGGCGGATCAGGAGTCTGGAGGACTCGTACCAGAAGTCGTAGTTGCCGGCGTAGAGGGTGATCTTGCCGTAATCGATGTCCGCGATGTAGGTGCAGACCTTGTTCAGGAAATAGCGGTCGTGGGAGACAACGATGACGGTGTTGGGGAAGTTGATCAGGAATTCCTCCAGCCAGTTGATGGCGTCCAGATCCAGGTGGTTGGTCGGCTCGTCAAGGAGCAGGACATCCGGATTGCCGAAGAGGGCGCGGGCGAGCAGGACCTTGACCTTCTGGGCGCCGGTGATCTCGCGCATGAGGTATCCGTGGAGTTCGGTCTCGATGCCCAGACCGTTGAGCAGGGCCTCGGCGTTGGATTCGGCCTCCCAGCCGTCCATCTCGGCAAACTCTGTCTCCAGTTCGCTGGCGCGGATGCCGTCCTCGTCGGAGAAGTCTTCCTTTGCATAGAGGGCGTCCTTCTCGGCGCGGACTTCAAACAGACGGGGGTTACCCTGGATGACTGTGTCCAGGACGACCTGGTTGTCGTATTTGTTGTGGTCCTGTTCCAGGAAGGAGAGGCGCTGCCCGTCTGTGATCGTGACCGTGCCGCTGGTTGTATCCAGCTGGCCGGACAGGATGCGCAGGAAGGTGGATTTTCCGGCGCCGTTGGCACCGATGATGCCATAGCAGTTGCCCTCTGTAAACTTGATCGATACATCTTCAAACAGGGCCTTTTTGCCCAGACGAAGCGTAACGTTGTTAGCAGCAATCATATTTTCATAGCCCTCATTGTCTTGTGTTCCGACTTTTTGAAAGGCCGGAAAAAGTTGGAAAAGTTGGAAATATAAGTACAGCACGTATACCGAAGGTGCCTGGGTAAAAAAGGCTGTAACGAAAAAATGATACATGATTCACCTGGAAAATGCAAGACGGGAACAAGTGACGCAAAAGTGTTCGACCCGCGCCTATGTGTTCATAATTGCATCCAAAATGAAGAAGCGTCATTGAATGAGATTAGATGAGATTAAATAATTATTTCACAAAGCACCGGTGGAAGTGTCCGGCGAACAGTGCTATAATGTGCACGAGCTGATTGTATACAGAGATTTCCGCTTACTGCATGCCCTGCCGGATACTTTTGGAACTGCAGTCGGAAGACTGGCTCCGGCGAACATCGGAGACTGTCTGCAAAGGAATACCGGTTGTCAGATCCGGACAGACTGGTGAGAGAACAGGCGGAAATCGGAGCGATATTTGTATGACAGAAAAAAGAAAGAGACTGAGAAGAACCGCGGTGAGTGCGGCTGTCGCGGGGACGGTGTACCTGTACACGATCATGCCCCGTCTTCTGCACAAACCGGATAAACAGGCATTTGAGACACATTTCTTTGCGCACCGGGGGCTCCACAGGAACGGGACCGCCATGCCGGAGAATTCGCTGCCGGCAATCCGAAAGGCGGCGGAGGAAGGCTACGGGATCGAATTCGATATCCAGGTGACAAAGGACGGCGTTCCCGTCGTCTTTCATGATTTTACCCTGCACCGCATGTGCGGGCAGCGGGGACGTGTCTGTGATTATACACTGGAGGAGCTGAGAAAGTTCCATCTGCTGGACTGTGGAGAGAAGATCCCGACTTTTGCGGAGGCACTTGTGGCTGTGGACGGGCGGGTCCCGCTGATCATTGAGATGAAGGTCGAGTATGCGGACCTGCGGGTCTGCCGGGCTGCGGACCGTCTGCTGAGGGATTATCACGGCGTCTACTGCATCGAATCCTTCAATCCGCTGGTGCTTTTGTGGTACCGCAAAAACAGGCCGGATGTCATGCGGGGCCAGCTCTCCGACGGCTTTGTCTTTCAGAGGGAATTCCGGACGCCGGTCAAGCTCGCGCCCGGCCTGATCATTCAGTTTTTATGTACGAATTTCGTGACAAGACCTGACTTTATAGCGTATAATCACAAATATCAGAGCAACCTCTCCAGGCGCCTCTGGCACAGGCTCTTCCGCGGCAAGGCCGCCGCATGGACGGTAAAGAGCGAGGAGGATCTGAAAAGGGCAAAGAAGCACTTCGATGTTTTTATTTTCGACAGCTTTATTCCCCACGGCGGGCACAGTGTGCCCCGCACGGGTGGACAGCATACCCGGTGAAGGGTGTGAACACATATGCATCGCAGATGATCATCGTTTTGTTGGTTACTGCAGCCAATCCAACTGCAGAACACATATATAAGGAGGTAACAAATGAGTAAAAGAGTTTACAAATTCAGTGAGGGAAACGCGAACATGCGTGACCTGCTGGGCGGCAAGGGTGCCAACCTGGCAGAGATGACCAACATTGGTCTGCCCATCCCGAACGGCTTCACGATCTCTACCGAGGCCTGCACGGACTACTACAACGACGGCAAGACCATCAACGAGGATACGCAGAAGCAGATCTTCGAGGCACTGGAGTGGCTGGAAGGCGTCCAGGGCAAGAAGTTCGGCGACACGGACAATCCTCTGCTGGTCTCTGTCCGTTCCGGTGCGCGCGCTTCCATGCCCGGCATGATGGATACCATCCTGAACCTGGGTCTCAACGATGTTTCCGTCAAGGGCTTCGCGCAGAAGACCGGCAATCCCCGCTTTGCGTACGACTCTTACCGCCGTTTCATCCAGATGTTCTCTGACGTTGTCATGGGAATGAGCAAGACCTTCTTTGACAGCATTCTCGAAGGCGTCAAGAAGGATCATGGATATGCGTATGACACCGAGCTGACCGCTGAGGACCTGCAGGGCGTCATCGCGCAGTACAAGGCAATCTATAAGGAAAAAATGGGCGAGGAATTCCCTCAGGATCCCAAGGTTCAGCTGATGGAGGCCATCAAGGCCGTCTTCCGCTCCTGGGACAATCCCCGCGCCAACTACTATCGTATGATGAACGATATCCCCTACGAGTGGGGCACCGCAGTCAACGTCCAGTCCATGGTCTTCGGTAACATGGGCGATACCTCCGGCACCGGCGTTGCCTTCACCCGCAACCCCGCGACCGGCGCCAAGGGCATCTTCGGCGAGTACCTGATCAACGCACAGGGTGAGGACGTCGTCGCAGGCATCCGCACACCTCAGCCCATCACCCAGCTGGAGAAGGATCTGCCCGACTGCTACAAGCAGTTCATCAGCATTGCGGATACGCTGGAGAAGCACTACCGCGATATGCAGGACATGGAGTTCACCATCGAGGAAGGCAAGCTCTTCTTCCTGCAGACCAGAAACGGCAAGCGCACCGCCCAGGCCGCCATCCAGGTCGCCTGCGATCTTGTCGACGAAGGCATGATCACGCCCGAGGAGGCAGTCTGCAGGATCGAGGCCAAGTCCCTGGACCAGCTGCTCCATCCCGCATTTGATGCCGCCGCCCTCAAGAACGGCGAAGAGATCGGCGCAGCCCTTCCGGCTTCCCCCGGCGCAGCTGCAGGCCGTGTCTATTTCAATGCTGACGACGCTGTCGCCGCACACGCTGCCGGCAGCCGTGTCATCCTGGTCCGCCAGGAGACCTCCCCTGAGGATATCGAGGGTATGCACGCCGCAGAAGGCGTCCTGACCATGCGCGGCGGTATGACCAGCCATGCAGCGGTCGTTGCCCGCGGCATGGGCACCTGCTGTGTCTCCGGCTGCGGTGACCTCAAGGTTCATGAGGAAGAGAAATACATCGAGCTGGGCGGCCACAGGATCAACGAGGGCGAGTACATCTCCCTGGACGGCTCCACCGGCAAGATCTACCTCGGCGACATCCCGACTGTCGAGGCTTCCATCAGCGGCAACTTCCAGCGCATCATGGCATGGGCCGACGAATTCCGCAGACTCAAGGTCCGCACCAACGCCGACACACCCGAGGACGCAGCGAACGCTGTCCGCATGGGCGCCGAGGGCATCGGCCTGACCAGGACGGAGCACATGTTCTTCAATCCTGACAGGATCCCGAAGATCCGCAGGATGATCCTGTCCGACACCGTCGAAGAGCGCGAGGCCGCCCTCAACGAGCTGATCCCCTTCCAGAAGGGTGACTTCAAGGGCATCTACAAGGCAATGGAAGGCCGTCCGGTCACCATCCGCTTCCTGGATCCGCCGCTCCACGAGTTCGTGCCCACCACCGAGCCCGAGATCAAGGAGCTCGCAGAGCTCATGGGCATCACGGTCGAACAGGTCAAGGCCCGCTGCGACGCCCTGCATGAGTTCAACCCCATGATGGGTCACCGCGGCTGCCGTCTGGCTGTCACCTTCCCTGAGATCGCCCGCATGCAGACCAGGGCTGTCATAGAGGCCGCCATTGAAGTCAATGCCGAGAACGGCTACAACATCGTTCCCGAGATCATGATCCCCCTTGTCGGCGACAAGAAGGAACTGGCCTTTGTCAAGAAGGTCGTTGTCGAGACTGCTGAGAAGGTCAAGGAAGAGAAGGGCTCCGACATTGCGTACAAGGTCGGCACCATGATCGAGATCCCCCGTGCCGCTCTGATGGCGGACGAGATCGCCGAGGAGGCTGAGTTCTTCAGCTTCGGCACCAACGACCTGACCCAGATGACCTTCGGCTTCTCCCGTGACGATGCCGGCAAGTTCCTGCAGGATTACTACAGCAGCAAGATCTATGAGTCCGATCCCTTCGCCCACCTCGACCAGAACGGCGTCGGCCAGCTGATCGCCATGGCGGCAGAGAAAGGCCGCAGGGTCCGCCCTGACATCCACCTGGGCATCTGCGGTGAGCACGGCGGCGATCCCGCTTCCATCGAGTTCTGCCACAAGGTCGGCCTGGACTATGTGTCCTGCTCGCCTTTCCGCGTCCCGATCGCGAGACTGGCTGCGGCACAGGCTGCCATCAACAACAAATAATCAGGAAAGCCGCATGGCTTGATCCACCGGTGCCGCGGGCGGACATGGTCTCATGACTGCCCGGGTATCCGGGGATTCTGAATCATTGTGCATATGAAAAGCGCGCATGTACACCGGTTGGTGTATGTGCGCGCTTTTATGTGTCTGTGACATCCTCATACGGATATATCTACGAAAAGAACTTACGCAAGCCCCTTCCAGCTCAGGCCGTAGATCTGCTCCATGACCTTGCAGACCTCGTCCTTCATCCGCTGGCAGGCCTCGCTCTCCGTGGCGAACTGCATGAGACCGATCTTTTCCTTTCCTTCACTGAAATAGACCTGCCAGCCGTTTTTGTCATTCGCGATGCAGATGCGGTTTCTGTGGTGGCCGCCCTTCATATTATACAGGTGGGAGGGAACCAGATGGTCTTTGAAAAACTTCTTCAATTCTTTTACTGTCATGATCAATAACCTCCTGTATTCTACGCACGATGAGCCAAACGCATCATGTAGTTTTAAAAACTACATCAACTATATCACTGGAATGCGGACAATGCAACAGGGCAATTGTGACAAGACCGTGAATAATAGGGATGCGGGGCAGTCGAGGATCCGGGTCCGGACAGAAATTGAAGAGAAGCCAAGATGTACCTTCCCCGGGGTGTTCAGAATAGATTAATGGAGGATTCGGTCCGGACAGACGTGGAAGAGAATCGAGGATCTGCCGGCCAGAGAAAGGTGGCGGAACAGAAAGAATAATGATGAAGATAAGAAAAATAGAGAAAAATAAAGAAAACAGAAGAATAATTGAGATATATATGAGTTATATGCCTGTAAACAGGTTTGCAAACAGAGGGGTGGAAAACTATTATACAGCATAGAGTTAGCACTCGAAAGGAATGAGTGCTAACAACAAGAAAAAGACAATACAGAAAGCGGCAGCGGATTTGTCCGCCTGCGTTTTCGTAAGAATGGAGGTATGCATTATGAAGTTGGTTCCGTTGGGAGACAGAGTTGTATTGAAGCAGCTGGAAGCTGAAACGACGACAAAGTCCGGTATCGTCCTTCCCGGACAGGAGAAGGAGAAGCCGCAGCAGGCAGAAGTCATCGCAGTCGGTCCCGGCGGCATGGTTGACGGCAAGGAAGTCAAGATGGAAGTCAAGGTCGGCGACAAGGTGATCTATTCCAAGTATGCCGGCACTGAGGTCAAGATGGATGAGGATGACAAGTTCGTGATCGTCAGACAGAGCGATATCCTTGCGATCATCGAATAATCAGATATGATACCAATCGTCCGGGATGAAGGTCTTTCTTCTTTATATAATGAATGGCTGTAACATGCGGGCTGTCCGAATGGAGGGTCAGTTGAAGTGAAAAATCGGCCGGCAGGGAAGAAGACACCCGGGGGCATGAATTTTTGGAGGTAAAAACAGAATGGCTAAGGAACTCAAACACGGCACAGATGCACGCGTGGCACTGGCGGAAGGTGTCAACAAGCTTGCGGATACAGTCAAGATCACACTGGGACCCAAGGGCAGAAATGTTGTCCTGGACAAGACCTACGGCGCTCCGACCATCACCAACGACGGCGTGACGATCGCCAAGGAGATCGAGCTCGAGGATGCTTTCGAGAATATGGGCGCACAGCTCGTCAAGGAAGTCGCCACCAAGACCAATGATGTCGCGGGCGACGGCACCACCACCGCAACTGTCCTGGCACAGGCCATGATCAACGAGGGCATGAAGAACCTGGCTGCAGGCGCCAACCCCATCGTCCTGCGCAAGGGTATGCGCAAGGCTACCGACGCTGCTGTCGAGGCCATCAAAGAGATGAGCACTCCCGTCCAGGGAAAGAACCACATCGAGAAGGTCGCGACTGTCTCCTCCGGTGACGAGCAGGTCGGCGCTATGATCGCGGACGCCATGGAGAAGGTCTCCAAGGACGGCGTCATCACGATCGAAGAGTCCAAGACCATGCAGACCGAGCTGGACCTGGTCGAAGGCATGCAGTTCGACAGAGGCTACATCAGCGCCTACATGGCAACCGATATGGACAAGATGGAGGCAAACCTCGAGGATCCCTTCATCCTGATCACAGATAAGAAGATCTCCACGATCCAGGATATCCTGCCTCTGCTGGAGCAGATCGTCAAGATGGGCGCCAAGCTCCTCATCGTCGCTGAGGATGTCGAGGGCGAGGCTCTGACCACCCTGATCGTCAACAAGCTCCGCGGCACCTTCAATGTTGTCGCTGTCAAGGCTCCCGGCTATGGCGACAGACGTAAAGCCATGCTGGAGGATATCGCCATCCTGACCGGCGGTACCGTCATCAGCTCCGACCTGGGTCTCGAGCTCAAGGACGCAACCCTTCAGCAGCTCGGCCGCGCCAAGAGCGTCAAGGTCGCCAAGGAAGAGACTGTCATCGTCGACGGCCTCGGCGACAAGACCGCCCTCAATCAGCGTGTTGCCCAGATCCGCAAGCAGATCGAAGAGACCAAGTCCGATTTCGACCGTGAGAAGCTCCAGGAGCGTCTGGCCAAGCTCGCAGGCGGCGTCGCAGTCATCCGCGTCGGCGCAGCGACCGAGACCGAGATGAAGGAAGCCAAGTTCCGCATGGAGGATGCCCTCAACGCCACCAAGGCGGCAGTCGAGGAAGGCATCATCTTCGGTGGCGGCAGCGCCTACATCCACGCATCCAAGCAGGTCGAGAAGATCGTCGCCGATCTCGACGGCGATGAGAAGACCGGCGCTCAGATCGTCCTCAAGGCCCTGGAGGCTCCCCTGCACCAGATCGCCGAGAACGCAGGCCTCAACGGCGCGGTCATCGTCAACAAGGTCAAGGAGTCCGAGGTCGGTGTCGGCTTCGACGCCTACAAGGAAGAGTACGTCAACATGATCGACGGCGGCATCCTCGATCCCGCCAAGGTCACCAGAAGTGCCCTTCAGAACGCCACCAGCGTGGCATCCAGCTTCCTCACCACAGAGGCAGCCGTGGCCAACATCAAAGAGCCCATGCCCCCCATGCCCGCAGGCACACCGGGAATGATGTAACGTATAAGCTCCGGCGATGCGGCCGCACAAATCCCGTGCTTGCACGAGGATTTGTGCGGACATAGCGCCGGGCAACCGATATGAGAAACAAACCGCGCTGCGGTTTGTCAAAGCCCCGCGATCCTCAAAAGGAGAGCGGGGCGATTTTCGAATATCGGTTAGCAGCGTGAGAGCGGGGGAGGGGCCCCGCGAAGCGCTGCGGGGAGCTTATACGTTCTATTATCTATTTAAGGCCGCACATCGGACGAGCTTGCTCGTCACGATGCGCGGCCTTTTGGCGAACGTCCCGCCATTCGGATTCCCGCGCTGCTTAGCAACGCGGGAATTTTTAATTGACGTACCAAACAAAACAGACTATAATTGCTTTACTTTTACAGTTTTCAGGCAATATTTCGAATAATTTTACGTTTCTTTTATAAACTCATTCATTGACCTGACACAGGGAATCATGTGCCGGCTTTGGCTTTGTGCCGCGCCGGCCCCCGCCATCCGGATCACTGCCGCTTTTTCGCGCAAACCGCGCCCGGAAGATGCTCCATCCTCATGACGGGTCACCGGAGATATGTCTCCAGAGGTGTACCATGACAGACAGCAAGGGCTATAACGACATCCAGGGCAGGATCGCCATCGACACCGGTAAGATTGAAAGCATTGGGGAGTACCACTGTCCGGAGGATCTTTACCGGAGCCTGATCGAGCGCGTGCGCAGATATCATCCGTCCGATGATATCTCTCTGATTGAGCGCGCCTATGAGGTCGCCAGCAGCGCGCACGAGGGACAGCTGCGCAAATCGGGGGAACCCTATATCATCCACCCCCTCTGCGTCTCGGTGGTCCTGGCCGATCTGGAAATGGACAAGGAGACCATCGCGGCGGGACTTCTCCACGACGTCGTGGAGGACACGGTCCTGACCAGGGAGCAGATCGAGCAGAAATTCGGCTCGGATGTGGCCCTTCTGGTGGACGGTGTCACCAAACTGAAAAAACTCAAACTCTCCGGGGACTACGGGGACCGGACCCAGGTCCAGCAGGAGATGCAGGCCAGAAACCTGCGCAAGATGTTCCTGGCCATGGCCAAGGATATCCGGGTCATCCTGATCAAGCTGGCGGACCGCCTGCACAATATGCGGACCCTTGAGTTCATGCCCCAGGAAAAACAGCAGCGCATCGCCCAGGAGACCCTGGACATCTATTCGCCCATCGCCGACCGGCTCGGAATCTCCAAGATCAAGGTCGAACTGGACGACCTCAGCCTCAAATACCTCTATCCGGACGTATACTATGACCTTGTGGAAAAGGTGGAGCAGCGCAAGAGTGAGCGCGAGCGCTATGTCCAGGAGATCGCCCAGGAGGTCAAACAGCATATTCGCGACGCCGGCATCGAGGGCGAGGTGGACGGCCGCGTCAAGCACCTGTTCAGCATCTACCGCAAGATGCTCAACCAGAATAAATCCATCGAGGAGATCTACGACCTCTTCGCGGTCCGCGTCATCGTCGGGACCATCCGGGACTGCTATGCCGTCCTGGGTACCATCCACGAGATGTACAAGCCCATCCCCGGGCGCTTCAAGGACTATATCGCCATGCCCAAGGCGAACATGTATCAGTCCCTGCACACCACCCTGATCGGCCCCGCCGGCCAGCCCTTCGAGATCCAGATCCGGACCTATGAAATGCACCGCGCGGCGGAATACGGTATTGCCGCCCACTGGAAATACAAGGAGGCCGGGAGCAGCCAGAAGGTCGAAAAGACCCGCGAGGAAGAGAAGCTGGCCTGGCTCCGTCAGATCCTCGAATGGCAGCAGGACATGTCGGACAACAGGGAATTCATGGACCTGCTCAAGAGCGACCTGAATCTGTTTTCGGACGATGTCTACTGCTTCACCCCCCGCGGCGAGGTCAAGAACCTCCCCGCCGGCTCCACGCCGGTCGATTTTGCCTACGCGATCCACACGGCGGTCGGCAACCGCATGACCGGGGCCAAGGTCAACGACAAGCTGGTCAACATCGATTACGAGATCAAAAACGGCGACCGCATTGAGATCCTCACCAGCCCCAATTCCAAGGGACCCAGCCTGGACTGGCTCAGCATCGCCAGGAGCGCCTCCACCCGCAACAAGATCAACCAGTGGTTCAAGCGGGAAAACAAGGAGGAGAACATCGCCAAGGGCAAGGAGCTGATCCAGGCCTACGCCAAGGCCCACAGCCTCCAGCTCTCCAATCTGATGAAGACGGCCTATCAGGAGATCGTCCTGCGCAAGTACGGCTTCCGGGACTGGGACGCCATCCTGGCGGCCATCGGCCACGGTGGCATGAAGGAGGGGCAGGTCGTCAACAAGCTGCTCGACCTGTACACCGAAGACCACAAGCACCAGGTCTCCAGTGAGGAGATCATCCAGCAGATCCAGCAGAACAATGCAGCCCATATGCGCGGACACAGCGGCTCCGGCTCTGTGATCGTCAAGGGCGTCCACGGCGTCTCGACCAGACTCTCCAAGTGCTGCAACCCCGTGCCGGGAGACGATATCGTCGGATTTATCACCCGCGGCAGGGGCATTTCCATCCACCGCGCTGACTGCAGCAATGTGGTCAACGTCCCTGATGATGAAAAAGACCGCGTCATTGAGGCGGCGTGGGCGGAGGATGCCGTCCAGAAAAAGGACGACGGCTTCCTGGTCCTGATCAATATCTACGCCAGGGACAGGGCCGGCCTGCTCAATGACCTGACCAGGATCTTTTCGGAAAAGGACATCAGCATTCTGCGCATCAGCTCCGTCACCAACAAGCAGGGCATCGCGACGCTCACGCTTGGATTCGAGGTCAAGAGTACGCAGGAGCTCCACGATATCACCGCCCGCATCCAGGGCGTCCGTGATGTCCAGGCCGTCCGCAGGACCAGCGGCTGACCTGCAATTGAAAGCACGATCCGTTGTCTTCATGCCCGGGCAGGAAGCTTTTGCAGCCGGCCATGCGGATGCGGCCGGGCAATTGCCTTACCCTGGAAAACCGGTTGAGAACATCCCTCTGCAGTTCATGCAGAATAATATAAAAAAGGAAATAATGACTATGGGAGAAACAAAGCCTGTCATCAAAGTGAACTGTTTTGTGGTCGGAGCTGTCCAGACCAATTTCTATTTTCTTTATCGCGAGGGAAGCCCGGACACGATCGTCTTCGATCCCGCGGACCTGGGAGACAGGCTCTATGAGGAACTTGACAAGCGCGGGCTCAAGGTAAAGGCTATCTTCCTGACCCATGCGCATTTTGACCACATTATGGGACTGGAAGCGCTGAAGGAGAAGACCGGGGCACCTGTCTACGCCTGCATCCATGAAAAGAATGTATGTGAATCCGAGATGCTCAATGCATCCATGGATTTCGGCCATCCCCTGACGGTCAGTCCCGATCACTACCTCGAGGACAACGAGGAGATCACAGTCGCGGACATCACCCTCAAGGTCCTGCACACGCCGGGCCACACGGAGGGGAGCTGCGGTTACTATATCGAGGATGGACATATCCTGATCAGCGGTGACACCCTCTTCCAGGGCTCCGTCGGGCGGTCGGACTTCCCTACCGGGGACAGCCAGACCCTCCTGGATTCCATTCGGACCAGACTCTACACCCTGCCGGATGACACGACCGTTTTTTCCGGGCACGGCGCAGAGACGACCATCGGATATGAGAAAAAGCACAACTGGTTTGTGCGCGCATAATGAAAAGCAAAGCGGGCCGGCTACTGTAAAAGGCAGGAAGGTTCGCTTTTTTATGGAAAAATGATCACAGCAATTGTCAACAGAGAACTATACCGCTACGAGATTCACTCGCTCCTCAAGGCCTTTTATCCCCGGGAGGAGGTCAAGGTCCTGACACCGGAACCGGAAGAGGAAAAGACCTATTGGCAGGAAGTCGGCGAAGGCTTTATGGACACACTCCGCGGAATGGGGCAGGCGTGCAAGACCATCTTCCAGATCTTTGTAGCCGCCCTGCCGATCCTGGCTTTGCTGGCAGTGATCGCTGTGGTGATCGTTCTTCTGGCCCGGAAACATCAGAAGAAACGGAACACGGCCCGAGCCGCCCGTGCGCAGGAACCTCCGATTACATGGACCGCTCCCGCTCAGACGCCGCCCACTCCCCCGAAGGACGAAACATAACCGTTCAAACTTCGGTTGCGGGCAGTGTATTATAACAGTTTTTACCAGTCCCGGAGTCTTTATGCTCCGGGCTGGACTTTTTTTCGATAAAATTTGACCGGGAACGTCTCAAACACTTGACAAGACCACGCAAACCAATATAATTAATTCATACCGTGCCATTTGGCGGCTGAATCCCGCCGGACGGCACGGTTGTTTTCAAATCTATTTCAGAACGGAGGAGGATAAATGGCAAAAGAACTCATTCGTCTCCAGAACGTAACCATGAGCTTTGACGGAGAGACTGTGCTGGGTGACAT